>NZ_SJPQ01000001.1:1638488-1938488 GCF_007859945.1 Pseudobythopirellula maris
GGCGAGCCGTTCCGTCTGCGTGACGAGCTGCTCAGCAGCTGCTCGCCTTGGGACTTCGGCATGTGGACCCAGATCGGTTACCACAGCGACCGCGCCCGGGCCTCGTTCGCCGACAACGACGCGTTGTCGTTCAACGACCACCCGGACCGCCTGAACCTGCACCAGCAGTGGTTCTGGCTCGAGAAGGTCGCCGAGGCGCCGTGCTGCGGCATGGACTGGGGCTTCCGCATGGACCTGATGTACGGCACCGACGCGGCCAAGACGCAGTCGTTCGGCAACCCGGGCGGCACCTGGGACTTCGCCAACGGTTGGGACAACGGCGGCGGCTACGGCTGGGCCCTTCCCCAGCTCTACGGTGAGCTCGCCTGGGGCGACTGGTCGGTGAAGGCTGGTCACTTCTACACGCTGATCGGCTACGAAGTGGTTACCGCCCCGGACAACTTCTTCTACAGCCACGCGTTGACGATGTTCAACAGCGAGCCGTTCACCCACACCGGCGCCCTGGCCACCTACGGTGGGTTCGAAGACGTCGAGGTTTACGCCGGCTGGACGCTCGGCTGGGACACGGGCTTCGATCAGTACGGCGACGGCAGCTCGTTCCTGGGTGGTTTCAGCACCAGCCTGACGGACGACATCGCCTTCACGTACATCGCGACGGCCGGCGACTTCGGCTCCCGCTCGCGTGGCGGCAACGGCATCAACGCCCCGAAGGGGACCGGCTACAGCCACAGCCTGGTGTTCGACGTGGCCCTGAGCGACAACCTCAACTACGTGCTGCAGAGCGATTACGTGGGGATCGACAACGACACCCGCACGATCGGCGCCAACGACCAGATCGGCGTCAACCAGTACTTGTTCTACACGATGAGCGACTGCGTGGCGGTTGGCTCGCGTATCGAGTGGTGGAAGACGGACGGCTTCAGCTACCAGGAAATGACGTTCGGCCTGAACTACAAGCCGCACGCCAACCTGGTGATTCGTCCGGAGGTCCGCTACGACTGGACCGCCTCGGACGCGGCCGCCACGAACCTGGCTGGCGGCGCCTTCACGGCCGACCAGTACAACGAGTGGAAGTTCGGCATCGACGCGATCCTCAACTACTGAGCGACCGCGTAAGAGTTTAAGCGATACGACCAGCCGCCGGCTCCCCCTTGGGGGGCCGGCGGCTTTTTTTGTGCGCGCCGCGGGGGCGAGCCGGCGGCGTAAGCCGCCGGTGGTTTAGGCGCCGGTGGAGACTCCGACGCGCCGGAAACCCACCGCCGGCTCACGCCGGCGGCTCGCTGGGGTGGGGCCAGGTTAGCAGCGCGGTCTTCTGTTTGTGGCGGACGTAGTGGATCGCGGTGCGCTCTGCCCGCAACTGCCAACAACACCAACAGACACGCTCCACGCGGCAAGTCCGAGCGAGCGGTCCTGCATACGTTGGTGAGACGTCTGGCTATGGAGCAACTCTTAACCGCAGTACAAAGTACAAGCGGCAAAAGCCGAGCTAGCTTGACGAGGGTTAACCCCGCCACCTTGTTATTGCGCTTGAAGCGGTGATCACAGGAAGCCAAGGCTTCGAATCGACGCGCATCAATTTCTCGCTAGCAGCGAAGCTGGCGCCGCTCGGCCGCCCGCAAAGTTTCGCGCGCTAACCGATGAATCCTCAAAAAATCCTTGCGCGGGCTTCGATCGGCGTTGGTCGCTCGCCTCTCTGCGCGTAGAGTGAATTCTCAAGCGAAGGAGCTGGCCTCTTGCAGCCGGTGGGCTTGGCCTCTGCTCGCTCGACAAGACCCTCTCGGCCGCCTCGCTCGGGCGCGGGACGGGGGAGGGCGCTCCCCCTTCTCTTCTTATGGAGCCAAAGCGATGGAACGGAATCCCCTGTCGACGCAAACGCCTGCGGCCACCTCGTCCCCCCCGTCTTCGCCGACGACCTTCTCCACGGCGCAGTTCTTGGCGAGGCAATCCACACGCGCACGCAACCTCCGCCGACGGTTGCGGATCATCGGCCGGCGCTCGGTGGTGGTCGGTGTCGCCGTAGCCGCCGTGGGCGGCGTGGTCGGGGCGCCCCTGGTCACGACGCTTGGCATCCTCGCTCTGGCTGCCGGCGCCTACGCCGAATGCACCGGCCAGATCGGCGCGTGGTGAAGCCGCAGCGGTAAATCGACCTTCGCACCGCATGGCGGCTGCCCCTCCCCCCCGAGACCGGATGGGAGGAACAGGTCCCACGTTGGAGTTGAGAGGCCGGGCGCCGTAGAATCGAGGTGCGGCGGCGGGGAGAACCCCTCTCGCCACCTTGCCCACTCGTTCCGCCGTCTCCCCGCTCCACGCCGTGTCCTACAAAGGCTTCAAACGCGTCCTCGGTGAGACCAGCCTCGAGCGCAAGTGCCGCTGGTGGTTCGGCATCTCGCTCGGCGTGCTGCTCTTCCTCAGCTTCTACTGGTACGGCCAGCGGATGCGCGAGGTCGTGTACGACAGCGACCGCAAGACCGGCCCGGAGCTGGTGCGCACGGCCTGGCTCGAATCGCACTTCACGGTGTTCTGGGAGGCGCCCGAGGCGAGCGGCGGCGACACGCCGGTCGATCTGGAAGACGCCGACTGGCGCCGGTTCTTAGACAAACTGCTCGGCTCGAGCCGCGAGCTGGGGCGCGCCTTCGAGTCGTACGCCATCTTGCCGCAAGACCCGGTAAAGAACCCCCAAGGCAAGAGCCCGCCGCAGCACCCCTACGAGTGGGAGTACCTCAACCGCTGGGCCGAACGCGAGGGGGGCGATACGCCCGCGGCCGTCGATGAAGCGCTCGACGCGGAAGGCGGGCTGTACGCGGAGCAGCCCAAGTCGTTTGCCGAGCAGATCGTCGAGGTCGACGGCAAGCAGGTCTACCGCTTCTACCAGCCGGTTTACGCCGGGGCCAATTGCGTCAACTGCCACAACGTGATGGGCAACCTGAAGAGCCTACAGCAGGACGACTTGATGGCCGTCGTGCGCGTGGAAATCGACCAGCAAGACACCCGCACCGAGCTCGCCCGCAGCGAGGCGCTGATGTGGGCCGTGGCCGCGGTGATCGGCTTCCTGTCGATGTTCTTGCTCTACTTCATCGTCCGCTACGTGATCGTCAAGCCGGTGCAGCACCTGCGGGACGTGGCCAACGCCGTGCGCGAAGGCGACATCGCCCAGCGGGCCGAGATCCACACCGGCGACGAGTTCGAGGAGCTGGCCGCCGCGTTCAACCGCATGCTGCGGCGCCTGCTGCGCCAGCAGGACGCCCTGCAGGAGGTCAACGGCGAGCTCGACGGCAAGATCGACCAGCTGGCCCAGGCCAACATGCGGCTGTTCGAGATGAACCGCCTGAAGAGCGACTTCCTCGCCACGATGAGCCACGAGCTGCGCACGCCGCTCAACAGCATCCTGGGCTTCTCCGACGTGCTCTCGACGATCGAATCGCTCGACGACAAGCAGCGTCGCTACGTGGGCAACATCCAGCGGAGCGGCAAGATGCTGCTCGAGATGATCAACGACATCTTGGACCTGGCCAAGATGGAGAGCGGCAAGATGGACGTCCGCCCGGTGGAGTTCCGCGTCGACCACGTCGTGGGCGCCCAGTGCGACCTGGCCCGGCCGCTGAGCGAACGCAAGAACATCGACCTGGAGCTCACCATCCAGGCGGGCCTGCCGCCCATGCGCCAGGATCAGGCCAAGCTCCAGCAGGTGCTCAACAACCTGCTGTCGAACGCCATCAAGTTCACGCCCGAGGGGGGGCGGATCATGGTCCGCGTCGGCTGTGAGGGGCTCGCCGAGCCGGGCGGTGTGGCCGAGAGCCTCGTGCTGGAGGTCGAGGACACCGGCATCGGTATCGGCGAAGAAGACCAAGTCGTGGTCTTCGAGAAGTTCCGTCAGGGCGCCTCGGCCGCCCCGCGCGGCGATGCGATGACGCGTGAGCACTCGGGCACCGGCCTCGGCCTGTCGATCGTCCGCGAGATCTGCCGCCTGCTCGGCGGCGAGGTGTCGCTGCGCAGCGTGAGCGGCAAGGGGTCGACCTTCACGGTGGTGCTGCCGTGGCGATTGGAGCGGACGACGAATCTCGACGCGGAGCTCGAGAAGGGCGTCGCCGAGCTGACCCGGCCCAATTCGCCCGCCCTCTCGGCTACCACTTCCCCCGCGAACTGATTGCGACCGCCGAAGCACGAGGGACACGAACACGCTTTCTTGTTATCTTTGTGCCCTTCGTAAGTTGATGGATCTCTACCTGGCGGAGCAGACCGGATCGTGATCGAAGTCCACCTCTACACCGACGGCGGTTGCAGCGGCAACCCGGGCCCCGGCGGCTGGGCCTACCTGCTGCGTCACCCCGATTCGGGCAAGCAGACCGAGGCCTCCGGCGGCGAGGAGCTCACCACGAACAACCGCATGGAGCTCTCGGCCGTGGTCGAGGGCCTCACGGCGCTCACGCGGCCGACCCGCGTCGAGCTGTTCACCGACAGCGTTTACGTCGGCAAGGGCCTCAGCGAGTGGATGCCCAAGTGGAAGGCCAACGGCTGGCGCCGCAAGGAGAAGGGCCGCTGGGCCGAGGTGAAGAACGTCGACCTGTGGCAGAAGCTCGACGAGCTCGCCGCCAAGCACACGGTCAAGTACACCCGTGTGGCCGGCCACAGCGGCCACGCCGAGAACGACCGCGTCGATGAATTGGCCGTGGCGGCTTATCAGAAGTATCTGTGAGTGGAGAGAGGTGTGAGGTCGGAGGTCAGGAGGCAGGGGAATAGCCGACGAGCTACGCTCGTCGGAGGTCGGCTTATCAACCATGAAACTCGAATTCGTCGAAGGCGACTTACTCGATCAAGACGTCGATGTGATCGTCAATCCATGGAATCGCAATATCATCCCTTGGTGGTTGTTGTTGCCCCAAGGAGTATCAGGCGCGATCAAGCGGCGAGCCGGGATCGCTCCCTTCCGTGAGATCGGTAAGACCGGAGCACTGCCTTTGGGCGGAGCTCGCTTCACTAGCGCTGGGCGGCTGCCCCACTCAGGCATTATTCATGTCGCCGGAATCAATATGCTTTGGCAAGCGAGCGAATTCTCCGTCAAGGAATCCCTTCGAAACGCCCTCGGGATAGCGAGAACAAAGGGCTTTCATTCTATCGCGTTCCCGCTGATTGGATCTGGCTCTGGCGGCCGTTCAGCCGATCGGGTTCAAGATTGGATGACCGAAGCATTCGCATCCGAGGAGTTTGATGGCCTGGTCAGGGTCGTGAGGTGGATTCACTGAATAGACAGGCCCAGCCCGACGAGCGTAGCTCGTCGGCTATCCCCCCCTGACCTCTGACCTCCGACCTCTCTCCTCTATACTGCCGGGCATGTCCGTTACGCTACACACGCCCGTCGCCGAACTGCCCGGCGTTAAGCCGGCCCAAGCGCGCTGCTTGGCCAAGATGGGGCTGCACTACGCCCAAGACCTGCTGTTCCTGTTCCCGCGGGGGTACGAAGATTTTTCCGACCTGCGGCCGATCGCCGAGCTCGAGGCCGACCTCCCGCAGACCGTGCAAGGCGAGGTGACCGACATCGACTCGCGCGGCGGGTTCGGCAGGTCGCGAGTCGGCGTGGTCATCCGCGACGAGTCGGACGCCCTGCGGGCCACCTGGTTCAACCAGGCGTTCATGCGCGACAAGTTCAAGGTGGGGCAGCGGGTGCAGTTCTCCGGCAAGCCGCGTCTGCAAGGCCACCGCTGGGAGATGGCCCACCCGCGGGTGGCGTACCTCGATGGCGATCCTGCTAACAGCGCCGAGGAGGGGCTGCTCCCCGTCTACTCGCTCACCGAGGGGATGACGCTGTACCACATGCGGCGGATCGTCGGCGACGTGGTCACGGCGCTGGCATCGGCGCCCGAGGAGGTGCTGCCCGATGACCTGCGGTCCGACTACGACCTCATGCCGCTGGCCGACGCCCTGCGCTGGGTCCACCGCCCCGCGGACGAGAAGCAGCGCGACGACGCCGTGCGGCGGTTCGTCTTCCAGGAACTGCTCGTGTTGCAGCTCGCGCTCGCGGCGCGACGCTTGCAGCAGCGTGTCGGCTTCAAGGCGCCCGAGCTGCCGGCCGACGCCCGGGTCGACGCCCGCATCACGCGGCTGCTGCCGTTCGACCTCACGGGCGACCAGCGCGCGGCGATCACCGCCGTGGCGGCCGATATGGCGAGCTCCACGCCGATGAACCGCCTGCTGCAGGGCGACGTCGGCAGCGGCAAGACCGTGGTCGCACTCTACGCCATGCTGATGTGTGTCACGCACGGCTGGCAGGCGGCGCTGGTGGCGCCGACCGAGGTGCTCGCCCGCCAGCACGGACTGACCCTCGAAAAACTGCTGGCCCAGAGCCGCGTGAATTGGCGGCTCCTGGTGGGCGGCATGACCGACGCCGAGAAGGCCGACGTGAAGCGCGGCCTCGCCGCCGGCGAGATCGACGCGGTGATCGGCACCCACGCGGTGCTCGAAGAGTCGGTCGCGTTCGCCAAGCTCGGCCTCGCCGTGGTCGACGAACAGCACAAGTTCGGCGTGCGGCAGCGGGCCAAGCTGCGCAGCGGCGAGCGCTCGCCCCACTTCCTGGTGATGACCGCCACGCCGATCCCACGCACGATGAGCATGACGCAGTTCGGCGACCTGGACGTGTCGACCATCCGCGAGACGCCCCCCGGCCGGGCGCCGATCCGCACTTACCTGGTCGAGCCGACGAAGCGCGACGAGTGGTGGGGCTTTGTCCGGGGGCGCCTGGACGAGGGCCGCCAGGCTTTTGTCGTCACGCCGCTGGTCGACGAGTCGGCGACGCTCTCCGCGACGAGCGTGCAGGAGGCGTACGAGGCGCTGACCAACGGCGAGTTGGAGGCGTACCGCGTGGCGCTGTTGCACGGCCGCATGGCGGCCGCCGAAAAGGAGTCCGTCATGGAGGCCTTCCGCACGGGCGAAACCCAGGTGCTCGTGAGCACCACCGTGATCGAGGTCGGCGTCGACGTGCCCAACGCGGCGGTGATGACCGTCGCCTCGCCCGAACGGTTCGGTCTCAGCCAGCTGCACCAGCTGCGCGGCCGGGTCGGCCGGGGATCGTTCCCCGGCGCCTGCGGGCTGCTGCTCGAAGAGGAAGTGGGCGACAAGGCCGCCGAGCGGCTCAAGGCGTTCGCCGAGACGACCGACGGATTCAAGCTGGCGGAGCTCGACTTCGAGCTGCGCGGCCCCGGCGACCTGTTCGGCGACCGCCAGAGCGGCCTGCCGCCGCTGCGCATGGCCGACCTGAGGCTCAACCTCGCGGAGCTGCTCGAGGCCCGCGCGGCGGCCGCCAAGCTGTTCGCCGCCGACCCGGGGCTCAAAGACGAACGGCACCACGCGCTGCGCCGGCAGATGCTGCGCCGCTACGGCGAGTCGCTGGAGCTGGGCGACGTGGGTTAATCAATTGCACAGGTCACACAGGAACCCTACCAATGCAAGGCGGAGATCAAGTCGCAGCCGTCATCGTTACGGCCCTGTTCTGCGGAGTCTTGCTGGGCATTGCTCTCTATTGCCTTGCTGGTGCGTGGAAGGTTTTTGGTAAGGCGGGTCTGCCGGGATGGTTCGCCCTCGTGCCGCTGCTCAATGCGTATCTGATCTGCAAGATCGCCGGCAAGCCCGGCTGGTGGGTCGTGCTGCTCTTCGTTCCTCTCGTCAATCTCGTGGTCTTGTGGCGCGTCGTAAGCGGCTTGGCGATGTGGTTCGGTAAGACTGACCTGTATGCCGTTGGTTTGTTTCTTGTGTTCCCACTCTTCTTCGCGATGATCGGGCATAGCACCACACGCTACCGCGGGCTGGCAGCCGGTAGTTACGTCCGTTCGTAGTGCAACTGAGGATCACATAACTCCAGTCATGTCGCTTGAAACGCAACGGAAGCGCTGCCGAGCAAGCGGATTTTTTAGCTAGTCGTATTCCCCCCCCTTTCGGCCTAGAATAGTGGCTGGTCTCCGCTGCGCGGCGGGGGCTACCTGTTTCCTTTTCTGGGCGTTGGTCGTGCGCGTTTCTCCTCTGCTACTATCGATCTGTCTATCGTTCGTCGCCTGCCTAGGGAACGTCCGCGCCGACCAAGCGGAGAAGATCGACTTCAACCGCGACATCCGGCCGATCTTCGTCGGTCAGTGCGCCGCGTGCCACGGCGGGGTGAAGCAGGCGGGCGAGATCTCGTTCGCCTACGCCAGCCAGGTGCTGCCGCCCGAGGGCTGGATCGTCGAGCCGGGCGACCCCGACGCGTCGGTGCTGATCGACCGCGTTCTCGAAGAAGACCCCGAGTACCGCATGCCGCCCCCCGAGCATGGGCCTGCGCTCTCGGAACGCGAGGTCGGACTGCTCCGCGACTGGATCGCCCAAGGCGCCGAGTGGCGTGAGCACTGGGCCTACGAGGCGCCGATCGCCCCGCCGCTGCCCGCAGTCGAATCGCCCGGCTGGGCCCGTCGGCCGCTGGACCGCTTCGTGCTCGCCCGGCTGGAACGGGAGGGCCTTGGCCCCTCGCCGGCAGCGGACCCCACGCGTTGGCTGCGCCGGGTGAGCCTCGATCTGGTCGGCCTGCCGCCGTCGCCGGAAGAGATCGCCCGCTTTCGCAGCGAGTGTCGCGAGCTTGGCGAGGAGGCTTACGAGCGCGCTGTCGACCGCCTGCTCGCTTCGCCCCATTACGGCGAACGGTGGGCGAGCGTTTGGCTCGACCAGGTGCGTTACGCCGACTCGAAGGGCCTGGGGATGGACAACCCACGCACCATCTGGAAATACCGCGACTGGGTCGTCGACGCCCTAAACAGCGACATGCCTTACGACGAGTTCACGATCAAGCAGATCGCGGGCGACTTGCTCCCCAACGCCACGGCGGGCGACCTGGTGGCCACGGCCTGCCAGCGGCTCACCCAGACCAACGAGGAGGGCGGGACCGACGACGAAGAGTTCCGCATCGCCGCGGTGCTCGACCGGGTGAGCACCACTTGGCAGACGTGGCAAGGAGTGACGTTCGGCTGCGTGCAGTGCCACAGCCACCCGTACGACCCGATCCGTCACGAGGAGTTCTACCGCTTCGTGGCGTTCTTCAACAACACGGCCGACTGCGACCTGCCCGAGGAGTTGCCGCTCTACCGGGCGCCGGTCGACCCGGCCGACGACGCGCGGGCCGTCGAACTCGACCGGCGGATCGACGCCGAGCGTGAGGCGCTCTGGCAGCCGCGCAGCGAGGTGCTGCTGGACGACTCGCGCTGGACGCCGCTCGAGGGGCTCCGGGTCGAGGCGAGCAAGGGAACCCGGGTGGCGGTCGAGCGGCGGGCGGGCCAGGAAGAGTTCTACACCATCGACAAAGTCGCGCGCAACACCGACATCGCCGTCGAGGCGCCGTTGCCGCAAGACCTGGAGCAACTCGCCGCGATCCGCGTGACGGTCCTGCCTCTCGACCCGGAGAAAGCGCTGAGCGATTCGGAGTGGGGGTTTGTTTGGTCCTACGTCGAAGCCGAGCTGCGCATCCCCGGTGAAGATGGTAATCGTGACGGCGCAGTCGAAGCCGAAGATGGCGGGCCCACGAAACAGCCGCTCGCAATCAAGGCGGTCGTGCCGGACGAGTGGCGCCCCGTCTACAACCCCGCCGAGAGCCTTCAGCCGAAGTCGGGCAACGGATTCGGCGCCTACACACGGATCCACCACGCCCGCTGCGCGGCGCTGGTCCTCGAAGAGCCCGTGACCGTGCCGCCCGGCGCGAGCCTGTGGGTGCGGCTCAAGCACCGCAAGTTCATCTCGTCGGCCTTCAGCCTCGTTTCGAAGCGGGGCCGCGTGGATGTGACCGCTGACGCCTCGCTCAACGAGATGATCCGATCCCCCGAATCACTGGCGACCGAAGAGCTCATCAAGTCGCTGCGCAAAGAGCGGCGTTCGATCGAGTCGGTCGCCACCCCCGTGCTGCGCGAGCGGCCGGAGCGGCTGGCGCGACCGACGCACGTTTTCCTGCGCGGCTTGTTCCTCGACAAGGGCGAGCGCGTCACGGCCGGGGTTCCCGAATCGTTGCCCCCGCTGCCTCCAAGCGACGGCGGCGAGCCAGATCGGCTCGACCTCGCCCGCTGGATCGCCAGCGACGAGAACCCGCTCACGGCGCGGGTGGCGGTCAATCGCTACTGGGCGCGGATGTTCGGCGTGGGACTCGTGGCGACGGAAGAAGACTTCGGTTCCTCAGGCGAGGCGCCTTCGCACCCCGAGTTGCTCGACCATTTGGCGGTGCGGTTCCAAGACGATTTCGCTTGGAGCACCAAGCGGCTGCTCAAGGAGATCGCCCTGTCGGGCGCTTACCGCCAAACCGCCGTGGCGCCCGAGGGGCTCCGCGAGCGCGACCCCGCCAACCGGCTGATCGGTCGCGGCCCGCGCACCCGGCTGCCAGCCGAAACGGTGCGTGACCAGGCGTTGGCCGTGGCGGGTCTCTTGGACGAGACCCTCGGCGGGCCTCCCGTCAGGCCGCCGATCCCCGAGGGGGTTTGGCGGCCGTTCAACCGAGACCCGTGGCCCAACGCCAAGCCGGGCGACCCCTCGCGTTACCGGCGTTCGCTCTACACCTACGCCAAACGCAGCATCCCCTACCCGATGTTCGCGGCGTTCGACCAGCCGTCGCGCGAGTTCTGCACGCCGCGACGCCTGCGTTCCAACACCCCGCTGCAAGCGCTCGAGATGCTCAACAGCGAGAGCATGCTCGAGTGCGCCGCGGCGCTAGCCGAGCGGATGCGTAGCGACGCGAGCGGGCTCGACGCGCAGATCGCCCGCGGTTTTGAACTCGCCCTGTGCCGCCCGCCGACCGACAGCGAGCTGCGTGTGGTGCGTGCACTGTGCCAACGCGACACCGAGCAAGGAGCCGCCGGCGACGGTCTGGGAGCAGCCGCCTTGGTGCTGCTCAACCACGACGAGTTCTTAACGAATTAGTCCCATGCCAGTTGAAACGCACTGTCAGCCAACACGGAGTTGACGCCCGATTCTAGCGCCATCTCTACTCCGTGATTCCTCACGCCTTTTGTAGTAACCCACCGCCATGGCGATGACCAACGACACGCTGCGAAACGAGCTTTACCGCGCGGGCCTGGAGCACACAACAAGGCGGCAGTTCCTCGGAAGCTGCACGACCGGCATGGGGGCGATCTGGCTCGCGCTCCAGCAAGGCGCCGCGCTTGCCTCGGGCGCCGGCGCCGCTTCTACCCCGCCGCCCACGCAGCGCGCGAAGCGGGTGATCTACCTGCACATGATCGGCGCTCCCAGCCAACTCGAGCTGTTCGATTACAAGCCCACGCTCGCCCGTTTCGACGGCCAGGAGTGCCCGCAGGAATACCTCGAGGGGAACCGCTTCGCGTTCATCCAGGGAACCCCCAAGCTGCTCGGCCCGCAGTTCGATTTCGCGCGGCGCGGCCAGAGCGGCGCCTGGGTGAGCGACCGACTGCCCCACCTCGCCCAGCACGCCGACGACCTCTGCATCATCAAGACGATGCAGACCGACCAGTTCAACCACGGCCCGGCGCAGCTGATGGTTCAAACCGGCCAGCCGAGGATCGGCTACCCGAGCACCGGCTCGTGGGTCACGTGGGGCCTTGGTTCGGAGCAAGAGGACCTGCCGGGCTTCATCGTCCTGCTATCGGGCGGGCGCTTGCCGCGCGTTGGCAAGGCGCTGTGGGGCGGCGGTTTCCTGCCCTCGGTCTACCAAGGCGTGCACTGCCGCTCGAAGGGCGACCCCGTGCTGAACCTCGCCGACCCAGCCGGCGTGGGACGCGACGACCGGCGTGCGTTGCTCGACGCGCTCCGCGAGTTGAACCAGGAGTCGCACAGCGCGTTCGGCGACCCCGAAACGCTCACCCGCATCGCCCAGTACGAAATGGCCTACCGCATGCAAACGGCGGCGCCCGAGGCGATGGACCTTTCGGCCGAGAGCCCCGAGACCCTGGAGCGGTACGGCGCGAAGCCGGGCGAGGAGTCGCTGGCGAACAACTGCTTGCTCGCCCGCCGGTTGGCGGAACGCGACGTGCGATTCATCCAGCTGTTCGACTGGGGCTGGGACTCGCACGGGGCGGCCAAGGAGGAGGCGCTCAACAGCGGGTTCAAAAACAAGTGCGAGCAAATGGACCGCCCCGTCGCGGCGCTGCTGGCCGACCTGAAAGAACGGGGCCTGCTGGACGACACGCTGGTGGTCTGGAGCGGCGAGTTCGGCCGCACGCCGATGCGGGAGAACCGCGGCGGCGAGGAGATGAAATTCATCGGCCGCGACCACAACCCCCACGCCTTCACCCTGTGGATGGCCGGCGGCGGAGTGAAGGCGGGTTACACGCACGGCGAGACCGATGAATTCGGTTACCAACCGGTCACCGAGCCGGTCCACGTGCGCGACTTCCACGCCACGCTCTTGCACCTGCTCGGCCTCGACCACGAGCGGCTCACCATGCCGTTCCAGGGACTCGACCAAAAGCTGACCGGCGTCAAACCGGCGCGCGTGGTCCGCGAAGTGCTCGCCTGACCGCCGATTCTCCGCGTGCAGGGCCTTCCTTTTTGGGTGTCCGTGTTCGGCAAGCCACACGACAGCGACGCCGCTCCCCCCGCGCGGGCGAGCTAGTCTTTCTTACGGCAGGTCGCCGTATCGTTGGATACCACCACGTACTCTGATTGGCTACTCACGACCGAAGAGGGGGGTTTTACCCCGCAGCCCATGAGGCTGCTTCTAAAAATCGAGTCGATTCAATCGAACGCCGCACGAGCGCGGCTATTCGATTCTCTGCTGTAGCACCACTTGATTCACCTCATAAATTTCAGCGCCGTCGAGCGCCCCCAAAGGAGAGTATGCGCATGGTTCCCACCCAGCTACGCCGTCCCGTTAAGAACCGTCCCACCCAAAGCTCCGAAGTCCGGGTCCCCCACATCCTGTGCGTGGACGACGATCCCGACATCCAAACGACCATCCAGATGCGCCTGCGCGTGTACGACGTGGCGGTCGACCACGCCTACTACGGCATGCAGGGCGTGGTCGAGGCGGCCAAGTCGCGTCCCGACATGATCCTGATGGACATCGCCATGCCCAACGGCAACGGCGAGTACTTGATCGATTACCTGAAGAGCAATCCCGAGACACGCGACATCCCCGTGGTGGTTCTCACCGGCATGCGCGACCCCCAACTGAAGCGGCGGATGCTCGCGGCCGGGGCCGAGGGCTACCTCAGCAAACCGGTGCTGTTCGACGATCTGGTCCACGAGATCCGTCAGCACGTTGACTTGCGACTCTGCGAAGAGGGAGACGAAATCTAGCATGTGCCGCAACGAGAACATAAGGGTCCTGCTCCTCGAGGACGATCACGACTTCTACCGTCTGATCGCCCACCAGCTGAACAACCATCGCCGGCGGTTCGAGCTGGACCGAGTGGAGACCCTCGCCGAGGCGATCGACAAGCTCAAGTTGGGTGGCTACCACCTCGTGCTCAGCGACCTGTCGGTCCCCGACAGCTCGGGATTCAACACGATCGAGAGCCTGCGTCAGGTTTGCGCGCTCACGCCGATCATCGTGTTCACCGGGCTCGACGACGACGCCATCGAGCAGCAACTGGTCGAGGCGGGCGCCCAGGACTACCTGGTCAAGGGCGAGTCGAACGCTTCCTCGTTGGCGCGGTCGATCTTCCACGCGGTCCAACGCCAAGAGGCGAAGAACCGCATCACGGGTCTGGTCGCGCAGCTGCAAGAAAGCCAGGAACTGCTCAGCGAGCAGACCATGCTCTTGCAGAAGAAGAACCGCCGCCTCAAGAAGCTCTACAAAACGGCCCAGGAGTTTGTCGACAACGTGTCGCACGACCTGCGGACACCCCTCACCGTGATCAAGGACTACATGAACCTGATCCGCGAGGGGATGGTGGGCGAGGTGAACGAGCGGCAGCAGGAGATGCTCGGCAAGGCGTGCGTGCGGGCCGACGACCTGAACCACATGGTCGACGACCTGCTGGACGTGAGCAAGCTCGACTCGGGGCTGCTGGGCGCGTGGCGCCGCCCCGTCGCTCTGGCCAAGATCTTGGACCACGCCGCCGCCACGCTCAAGCAGCGGGCCGAGGTGCGGGGAACGGCCCTCGAGGTCGACTGCGAGGCCGACCTGCCGCTGGCGTTCTGCGACGCCGAGAAGGCGGAGCGAGTGCTCACCAACCTAGCGGTCAACGCCATCAAGTATTCCGCCCCCGGCAGCCGGGTGCGGCTCTGGGCCCGTTTCGACGCGGATCGCGACGAGATACTCGTGGGGGTCACCGACAACGGCCCCGGCATCCACGAGGACGCCTTGCAAGAGATCTTCGAGCGGTTCAACCAGTCGGGCGGGTCGACCGACAGCAGCGGCAAGAGCTACGGCCTGGGGCTCAGCATCGCTCAGCGCTTCTGCCGGATGAACCTCGGCGTGATCGACGTCGAGAGCAAGGCCGGCGAGGGCAGCACGTTCAAGTTCACGCTCCCCACGGCCGAGCCTACCGGGGTGTTGCAACGTTGGCTCGACCTGTCGGGCGTGGTCGGCTCGCCGATCCGGCTGATCGAAATCGTGGCGCCGCCCGAGGCCGCCGACCAGTTTGCCGAGTACGACGGGTTCCTGCACGGTCAATTGCGTCGCGACGATCTGCTGGTCGAGAACGGGCCGGGGCGGTGGCTGTTCGTCATCGGCGTGGCGCCGAGCGAGGCGGAACTCTGGTTCGAGCGCGCGCAGAAGGACTTCAAACGCATGAACCGCAACCGATTCGCGGGCCCCCTTGCGCCGTATCGCACCGAGACGATCCGCACGTGGGAGCCCTCGTCCGGGCGGGAGACGATCCTCGAAGACTTCCGCGACGCGCTGTGCGGCGCCGCGGCCGAAGCCCCCTCCCTCAGCGTGTGAAGGAAGACCACATGACCGCTACAAAACGCGTGCTGGTCGTCGACGACGAGGAGGACATCCGCGAGGGCGTGAGCATGTGGCTCGACGCGGCGGGCTTCGAGTCGATCCAGGCCTGCGACGGCTGTGAGGGCCTCGACCTCGCCGCCTCGGAACGCCCCTCGGCGATCTTCCTCGACATGATGATGCCCAACAAGAACGGGATCGAGACCCTGACCGACCTGCGTCGATCCGAGGCGACCGTTGACATCCCGGTGGTGATGCTGTCGGCAAGCCTCCGCGACGAGCAGAAGGCGCTCGACGCGGGTGCTAGGTTCTTCGTTCACAAACCGTACCACGGCCCGGTGCTTATCGAGGCCCTCCGGGCGGCGCTCGACGAGTGAGTCGCCCCGCTCGCCTCGCTCCCCCTTCAAGCTGCAGTACTTTATCCGCAACCCTGATTGCCGCGCCATGACCAAGAAGATCCTCATCGCCGAAGACGACCCCGACCTGCTGCGGCTGCTGGTCCGCCGTTGCCAATCGCTGCGGCACGAGGTCGATTCGGCCGACGACGCCATCCTCGCCCTTTGCAAGCTCGAGGGGACACTCCCCGACTTGGCCATACTCGACGTCGACATGCCGGGCGGCAACGGGCTGAGCGTTTGTGAGATGATGTCGACCCACGAGCAGATGCGCGCGATCCCAACTATCATGCTCACCGGCAACAGCGACCCCGACACGATCCGCCGCTGCCACTCGCTCGGCGCCTACTACGTGCAGAAGTCGGTCGACGTTTGGAGCCGCCTCGAGCCGCTGCTGCGCGAGTTGCTGGGCGAAGGAACGGCTCCGGCCGAAGAGGCCGGCGAGGTCAAAGAGGTCAGCGAGACCGAACAAGCCGTGGAGGCCGCCCTGCACTCGGGAGAAGGTTGTCTCTACGCGGTGCAAACCGACCCCAACGCGGAGTCGGACACGATCATCGACGCCGTGTTCGCGGCCCTCGGGGTCGAGGGTGGCGACCAGGCGTTCGAAAGCGAGCCGGACTCGGCCGAGCCCGCCGACGATCGCCCGTGGGTCTTGTCGGTCGAAGACGACGACGACATCGCGCTCGCGCTCAAGCTCCGACTCGCCGAGTCGGGCTACAACATGGTCCGCGCAACGGCCGGCGTTGAGGGCTACCGCAAGGCGTTCATGACGGCGCCCAGCGCGATCCTGCTCGACTACGAGTTGCCCAACGGCAATGGCGACTACGTGCTGCGGCGCCTGAAGGAATCGCCCGCCACGAGCGACATCCCGGTGATCGTTCTCACCGGCCGACGCGAGGCGACGATCGAGCGGCAGATGCGCAACCTCGGCGCCGACGAGTTCCTCACCAAGCCGTTCGATTGGCGGCGGCTCCGCGAGTCGCTCGAACGACTGGTCGATACGAACGCGGTGGGCGCCTGACGCCGCGAACCCGAAAAGCTAAACCAACAACCGCCCCCTTTCACGGGACTTTACGTGGGAGGGGGCGGTTTATTGCGCGCGGAGTCTGTGCCGTTTTTCACGAAAGGCTTTTGCGGATGCACACAAACCGCAAACCACTCTTACTGGGGGAGTCCGCACCGTCGCCCTTCTGTTCCCCGGTCAAGACTATGTCGAGCAGCGATCTTGCCCGCATTCTGCAAGGGCACGATCGCGTAGCGGCTTTATTAACTAAGAGCCTGGCATTCAGTGATGTGTCTGCAAGAAGCAGCAACGTTAGCTCCGACATCCGCGGGCAAGCGGACCGCCGCGGTCCACTTGCTCCTCGCGGGGATTGTTCTGGGCGGGTGCGTTTGCCACGCCGTGGCGGCTCCGATTGCCAGCGATACCGCGGCGTGCTGCTCGCCGGAAGGCGCCATCCCTTGCTTTCTTGTCGGCTCGCCCGCCACGCAAGAGCAGACCGCAGGCTCGGCCTTTGGCTGGATCTTCGACACCTCGCCTTACCCGCCGTGTTGGCGCTGCGGTCAGTGGACTGCGGCGATAGGCTGGTTGCACATCGTATCCGACTTGCTGATTTGGCTCGCCTACATGGCGATCCCAGTCGGCCTGGCGTTCTATGCGGGCATGCTAAGGAAGGGCCCTTATCGTGGCATACTTTGTCTGTTCTGCGCGTTCATTCTTAGCTGTGGCGTCACCCATCTGATGGAAGTGGTCATCTTCTGGTGGCCCGCCTACGGGCTGGCCGGAGTCTTGAAGGCGATGACCGCAGTCGTTTCGATCGGCACCGTGATCGCAATGGCCCGCATGCTGCCTTTTGCTCTCACGTTCCGCAGCCCCAAACAACTCGAAGAAGAGGTGTCGCAGAGGACCCGCGAACTCGAGCTCTCCGAACGCCGAGCCATGAGCGTGATCGAGTCGTCGCCCGCGGCCATGGTGATGGTTGACGAGGCGGGATGCATCGTGCTGGTCAACGAGGCCGCCGAGCGGCTGTTCGGCTTTCAGCGCGAAGAACTCCTAGGCCGATTGATCGAGTCTTTGCTGCCAGAGCGAAACCAGCTGGTCCACCCGGCGGATCGCCAGGCCTTCTTCAACGCCCGCGAGGCGCGGCGCATGGGTATGGGACGCGATCTCTATGTCCGCCGCGCCGATGGGGTCGAAGTGCCGGTCGAGGTAGGAATCTCACCCATCGAAACACACGACGGCATGTTTGCCCTCAGCGCGATCGTCGACATGAGCGAACGCAAGGGAATGGAGTGCAAACTCAAACAGGGCGCCGAAGAGCTCGACAAAGCCAACCAAGCGTTGCGGCAGAGCAATGTCGACCTCGAGCAGTTCGCCTACGCGGTGTCGCACGACCTGCAAGAGCCACTGCGCAAGATCGCTTCGTACAATCAGATCGTGCTGGACGACTACGGTGATCGCCTCGACGACGCCGGCCGAGAGTTCCTTCAGATCAGCATCGAGAGCTCGCAGCGGCTCAAGGGAATGATCAAGGACCTGCTCGCGTTCTCACGGATCACGACGAAAGGCGCCGCCCTCAAATCGATCGACGCCGAGGAAGCGACCGACACCGCCCTGCGGAGGCTCGAGATCGCCATCGAAGAGAGCAACGCGCAAGTGTCATGCGACCCCATGCCGCACGTGCTCGCCGATGCCGCTCAACTCGAACGCCTGCTGCAGAACCTTGTAGGCAACGCCCTGAAATACCGCGGCGAGCAGACGCCCAAGGTCCACATCGGCTGCCGCAGGCTCGGTTCGATGGCCGAATTCTCGATCAGCGACAACGGCATCGGCATCGACCCCAAAAACTACTCGCGGGTTTTCGGTGTCTTCCAGCGACTCCACAAGCACAACGAGTACGAGGGGACCGGCATCGGTTTGGCGCTCTGCAAGCGCATCGTCGAGCGTTTCGGCGGCAGCATCTCGCTCGAATCCGTTTTGGGCGAAGGGAGCACGTTCCGTTTCACCCTGCCGCTCGCCGATGAAGGATGGTGTGAACCCAGCGACGCTTCCCCCAACGCTGGTGACGAGCGTCTCGTCTCCGCAGCGCCCTGACCGTCGAACTCGCCGCGTCATTCACCGCAGCCTCAAAGCTGCTTAGCGGTTATTCGCGGAGCCCGGAAGCGCCTCGCCGGCGCCCACCAAATAAACGCTCGGCCGCGGCGGCGCCGTCATGCCGTCGCCCAAGTAGAAGCTCGGGTGGCACGGCTTGTTGTAAACGACGTTCTGCCAAGCGATCCCCAAGCGGTACTGCGGGTCGTGCAGCAGCGTGACCAATCGCAAGTCGGTGGGGATCGTCGTCGTGTAAAGCCGGAGCGACTTGCGATCGGGCGCCACCATGAGGATCTCTTCGCGCCAGTCGCCCAGCAGGTCGCCCACGATGGCGGGCCCGCGGCCGGCGCCGATTGCGTCGCACTCGTAGATCGTTTGCTCTTCGCTCTTCTCCCAGTCCCACTTCATCACGCGGGTCGGCTGGGGATCGCGGAACCGACGCCAGCGCTTAGAGCCCGGGCGGCCGCACGAGAGCAGCTCGCGCAACGGGTCGGCGTCCCACCACAGGCACCAGTCGTTGTTCCGCGGCGCCGGGCCGAGCGTCTCGCCCTGCTCGCCGCGCAGGCCCCCCGGGCCGCCCCACGCCTCGTAGCCGCGGTGGGTGGGGTCGATGTCGGCCGCCATTCCGCCTCCCACATCCACGGTTGGACTGTGGCTCCAAAGGATTTCGCCCGTACGGGCGTCGCGCATCGCGGCGCCGGGGGTCTGGAACAGCTCGGCGTCGTCCTCGTTCTCCTGAACCGTGAAGACTTCCATGCCCGGCCGGTCGGGGTACATGTCCGTGATGTGCATCGAATCGCCGTGCCTCAGGCCCGTGCTGTAGAGCCCCTTGCCGTCGTCATCGACGACCATCGCCTGGTAGACGACCTCGTCGCGGCCGTCGCCGTCCACGTCGGCCACCGAGAGCGAGTGCCCCCCCATGCCGGCGAACGGCGAGGCGTCGTCGTACGGCGGTTGGCTCGACCCGGTGTCGAAGACCCACCGCTGCGTCAGCTTGCCGTCGCGCCAGTCCCAGGCGGCCATGACGATCCGGCCGTAGACGCCGCGGCACATCACGACGCTCGGCCGCTCGCCGTCGAGGTACGCCACGCACGCCAGGAATCGGTCGCAGCGGTTGCCGTAGCTGTCGTTGCCGGCGTTGCCGCCGATGCCGCCCCAGGCGCCGATCGAGCCGCGTCCGGGGACGTAGTCGACCGTTTCGAGCGCCGCGCCGGTGGCGCCGTCGAACACGGTGAAGTACTCGGGCCCGTCGAGGATGCGGCCGTGGCGTTGCGAGCCTTCCTCAAGAGTACGCCAATCTTTGTCGGGGTCGCCGATCGTTTTTCCCTGGCCGTCGACCGTGCCGTCGGCCGTCTTGCAGGCGACCTCGGCGCGGCCGTCGCCGTCGAGGTCGTAGACCATGAATTGGGTGTAGTGCTCGCCCTCACGGATGTTCTTACCGAGGTTGATCCGCCAAAGGTGCGTGCCGTCCATCTTGTAGGCGTCGAGCACCGGCTCGCCCGTGACGCCCGCCGAGCCGTTGTCGCGACCCCTCGAAACCTGGTGCAGAACGATGTCGAGCTCGCCGTCGCCGTCGAGGTCGGCGACCGAGGCGTCGCCCGGTCGGTAGCCTTCGATCGACTCGATCGGGATCTCGAGGCGCTGGTCGCTCCAGACCGCCACGCGTTTGCTGGCCGGGCCCTCCGCGCCGTCGACGACCGGCTTGAGGAAGTAGGCCAAGGGGCTCGACGTGTCGGCCCCGGCGTCGACGAAGTTCGTCGCCCCGGTGAGCGGATCGCTGTTGGCCAGCACCGGCTCGCCATCGGCCGTCACGCGGTAAAGGTTGAACGCGATCCCCTCGGGGTCGACGCCGAACAACCGCCAGCCGACGTAGACGCCCCCCTCCTGCTTCACGGCGACGAGGCCACGGCTGAGGTTCTCCATCTGCCGCTGGGCCGGGGCGACTGACGCAAGCATAGCCGTGGCGAGGAGAGCAAGAAGACGGAGTCGCATGGCGGGGCTTATCGGTTGGAAGGAAGAAGGTCGCAAGTCGGACGGGTAGACTTCAGCCCCCGGCGATGCCGGGGGCTGGTTTTGCTAGTTAAGGCGCCGCGGCGGGCGTGTGGCCGGCGACGTGCTCTCGGGCGATCTTCGAGAGCCGCCCGACCGTGTCGGCGTGCTCCGGGTCATTGACCAGGTTCACCAACTCGTGCGGATCGCTGACCGGGTCGGTCAGCATCGCCCCCGGGCCGCGGCCGTAAAACTCGGCGTAGCGCCACCGCTCGGTCCGCACGCACACACCGGTGATGTGCTCGCCATCTCCGCTCCAGACGGTGAACGCGGGGCTGTCGTCCTCGTGCGTGGGGTCATCGAGCAGCGTAGCGAGGCTCTCGCCCTCCAGGCCCGCTGGGCGGTCCACACCGCAGAGGTCGCACAGCGTCGGGTAGAGATCGATGGTTTCGACCACTCGTGGGCAAGGCGTTCCGTTGCCCGCCTTGCGCGGGTCGCGGATGAAGAGCGGCACGCGGGCGCCCTGCTCCCACAGCGAGCCCGCCTTCGACCATTTGCCCTTCTCGCCGAGCTGGTAGCCGTGGTCGCCCCAGAACACGACGATCGTGTTCTCGCCCAGCCCGAGCTCGTCGAGCGTGTCGAGCACCCGGCCGGCGTTCCAGTCCATCCACGCGGTCGAGGCGAGGTACGCCCGGGTCATCATCTTAGCCTCTTCCTCAGAAGCCTCGCGACCGATGAACAGGTCCGCGTTGCGGGGGCGGATCGAACCGGCCGGGAAGCCCTCCGGCACGGTCGGACGCGCGGCGAAGTCAATCGGCAGCTCGATCTCGCCCAAGTCCCACATGTCGAAGAACCGCTTCGGCGCCGCCAGCGGGCTGTGCGGCTTGCTGAACCCACAGGCGAGGAAGAACGGCTGTTGCTGCTCGTCGCTCGCTGCGCTGCGCAACATCTCGATGGCGCGCGTGGCGACGCGGTGGTCGCCGGTCTTCTCTTCGTCGCCTTCCAGCACGATCCAGCGGTCGCTGCGCTGCTGCTTGGTGAGTCGCCGGCCGCCGGCGGCGCGGTCGGGCCGGATCGAGGGGGGCGGCCGTCGCGTGGCGCCCTCGCCGAAGTAGCGCGCCGAGCCCCCTTCGTCCCACGCCTCCACGTCGTCGATGCCGCCGTGGAAGATCTTGCCCGCGCTGAGCGTGTGGTAGCCGTTCTGGCGGAACCAGCGCGGCAGGCTCACCGCGTCGGGCCGCGTGGCGCCGAACCAGGTGCGGTTGCCGAGCACACCGACCGTGGTGGGGTAAAGCCCCGTGAGCATCGAGCTGCGTGACGGGTTGCACAGCGGGTATTGGCAGTACGCCCGATCGAAGCGCACCGAGCTCTCGGCGAGCTCGTCGAGTCGCGGCGTCGAGGCGCGCTCCACGCCGTAGCAGCCCATCTCGTTGCGCAGGTCGTCGGAGATGATGAACAACACGTTCATCGGCGCCGGCGTGTCGGCCGCGGCGTCGCCCGGTCGGGTCAGCGCCCACGCGGCGAGCAACAGACTGAGCACGACTACCGTACGACGCGATTTCATCACGTGGTTCCTGAGAGGGTTTCAGAGAAGGCGAGCTCGTGGCGGGCAGGCTTAGTGCGAATCGCACAGATGCGTAGCGTGTGTGGCGGTGTGATTTGGCGTCGACAAGGCGAAAACGACGCTACGGCTACCAGTAGTGCGCTCTAGTAGAGCTTACGCAGCCAGTCGCCGAGCGTTCTGTCCGCCAGAGCACCGTAGGACGAACGATCCAAGGACGAGTCGTCGGCAGCCGTTCGATCCCTGAGTCGGTTCGACGTGGAGTCCGGCAGCAACTTGGCCTCGTCGGCGAGCAGCAGCAAGGCCTCGTCGTCGGCCGTGGGTGAGAGCGTCTCTGCGGTTGCGGGGCTGGCGTCGCGTGAGTCGTCGAGCGGCTCGGCAACCAGCAGCGCGAAGGCCAAGTCGTTGGGCGTCTTCGCGGCGGGCTCCTCGGTGGGCTCCTCGATGATGACCGGGGCGGCCGGGGCGGTCAGGGCGGCCGCCGACGCCTGGGCGAACGCGAGCGGCGGCTCGGCCACCTCGCCAAAGTTGTCGACCCACACCTGGTAGTCGGCCATATCGACCTCGCCGTTGTGGTCGCCATCGGCGGTGAGGTTGGTGATGCTGCCGAGCGAGTCGCGCCACACGGTGAAGTCGGCGCCGTCGACCACGCCGTTGCCGTTGTAATCGCCCGCGAGCTCGCCGCCGAAGAACAGCGCCGGCCGCGGCGCCTCGCCCATGCCGGCGCCGATGAAGTAGCTCGGGTGCGGCGGCTGGTTGTAGTAGCCTTGTTGCCAGGCGATCGCCTGGCGGTACATCGAGTCGTGCATCAGCGTCGGCAGCCGCATGGTCGAGGGGATCGTTGTCGACCAGATCTCCAGGGCGGTATTGTCCGCTCGGCGCCAGATCACTTCTTCGCGCCAGTCGCCAAACAGGTCGGCCGACAGCGCGGGGTTCGACTTCGTGCCGTTGTTGCTCGCCAGGCCCGAGGTGCTGTTGATGCCCGAGTTGCCCCATGAAACGAGGTTCTGACGCCCGGGCTGAGCCCAGTCGTGGCGCCACTTCGAGATTGTCGTGCCGTCCAAGAGCTCACGCAGCGGGTCGGCGTCCCACCAAACGCCGAAGTTGATCAGCATGTTCGACGGCATCTCATAGATCGCGCCTTCCTGCACGTTGTAGATCATCCGCGCCCCGCCGTCCGGGTCGGCGGTCGTGGCCCAGAACTCGTAGCCGGGGTAATTGGGGTCGATGTCGAACGCCGCCCCGCGGCCGACGTCGTTCGTGGCCTGGATGCCGTAGAGCAGCTCGCCGGTCTGGGCGTCGCGGTAGTCACCGCCCGCGTCGCGGTACTCGCCCACGCTCTCGTGGGGCGAGAAGATTTCGAGGCCCGGGTTGTCGGGGTCCATGTCGGCCACGTGCAGGGCGTCGCCGTGGCCGCGGCCGGTGCTGTAGAGGCCCGTGCCGTCGTGGTCGACCGCCATCGCGCCCCAGATGATCTCGTCGAAGCCGTCGCCGTCCACGTCGCCCACGCTGGCGTTGTGGTTGCCCTGGCCGACGTACTCCTCGTTCACGTCGCTGTCGGTCCCCTCGATCGCGGTGAAGGTCCACCGCTCAGAGAGCTGCCCGTCTCGCCAGTCCCAGGCGGTCAGCTCGGTCTTCGACTGGTAGATCCCGCCGATAGCGTGGTACAGACCGCGGCCGACCACGAGGCTCGGCCGCTGGCCGTCGAGGTAGGCGACCACGTGATTGAACGTGGTGGCGCGGTGGCCGTAGTCGTCGCCGTACTCGACGCCGTCGTCCCGCGCGGGGCTGAGCGGCGTATTGGCCAGCAGCTCTCCGGTGTAGCCGTCGAACACCGACAGGTACTCGGGCCCCGAGGTTACCCAGCCGTCGGGGTTTTGCCACAGCGCGTTGGGGTCGCCGATCACCTGGCCATCGCCGGCGACCGTGCCGTCGGATGTGTTCATAATGACTTCGGCGCGGCCGTCGCCGTCGAAGTCGTAGACATTGAACTGGAACGAGCTGGCGATCGTTTTGATGTTCGGCCCCACGTCGATCCGCCACAGCCGCGTGCCGTCGAGCTCGTAGGCGTCGAGGTACATGTTCGGAGAGGGCGCCGAGCGGTCTGCCGGCGAGCCGATCCACTTGAGCACGACCTCGTAGTCGCCGTCGCCGTCGAGGTCGCCGACGCTCGCGTCGTTCGCCGAGTAGACGTGCGTCTCCCCGTCGGAGGTCGTCATTGGCGGGGGCGCGACGATCGGGATCGTCAGGTGCTGCTCGACCGCCGAGCCGGCCGGCAGCACGTACGGCTCGCTCGCTTCGAGCTCCACGCCGTCGACCACGGGCCGAACGCTGTAGGCGACATCGAACACGAGGTTGGCCCCGTAGTCAACGTAGTCGGTCGTTTGTGTGAGCGGAGCGCCGTTCACCTTGACCGCCGAGCCGCCACCCGTCGATCGGTACAGGTTGAACGCAACGTCCACCGGGTCGTCGCCCAGCAGGCGCCAACCGACATACACCTCGTTGGTCGATCGTCGCATCGCGATCACGCCGCGGTCGAGCTTCTCGACCTGGCGGGGCAGCACCACCGGCTCGACGGGGTACGGGTCGGGCCCGGGCTCCTCGGCAAACTCCAACTCGAGCCGCGGGCGGATCGAGGCGTCGGCGTGCTCACGCGACGCGAAGCCGACGCCACGCACGTTGCCGGCGTCGATGAGCGTGACGAAAGTCACTAGGCCGTTAGCGTCGGCGCGGTCTTGGAGGAAATCGATCAGGTCGGGGCCCGAGATCGACTGCGGGCCGCCGGTGGCGTTGATCAGCGTCTCCCAAGTTTCGGCGCCGTTCTCGTAGTTGAAATCAACGAGCCGCACGGGGTCGACGCCGTAGTCGCTCGCCCCCAGGTACTCCGCGCCGGGGCCCGTCTCGGCCAGGGTCGCCTCGTCCCACGCCTGCGGCGTGTTGCCCGGCAGGTCGGCCAGGCCGAACACGTCGAAACGGTCGAAGTTGATGATGTCGTAGCGTGTGCCGGGCAGCTTGGAGAGCGACAACTTGGCGTCGGTCAGGTCATCAAGGTCCAGGCCCGACAGGTCGAACCGCACGTAGGCCACGCTATCGCCCGCCGAGCCGTTGCGATCGAGCACGTCGAGCACCGGCGCCGAGCCGGCCCCAACGCCCGCGTTGGTGAACGTGTCGGCCGTGGCGGTGAGCGTGACGCCGCTTAGGACCCGGCGGTCTTCGAGCGGTTCGAAACGGAGCACACGCCCGCGAGGGTGGCGGCGGCTCTTCATGCGGATCACTCCCGTTAGAACGTGCGGAGGGCACGGAGGCCTCGGCGCCACTGGCCGAAGATCATGTCGCTAGCGTCGTCGGCAGCGTAAGCATTCGCGGCGCTCTCGCCCGCACCAATGGCCTCATCCGACAGGGCGGCGTGCTCGGCGTCGGCCTCGGAATCGAGGCTGCGTGACGCCAACAGCAGCAGCGAATCGTCGGCGACAACCGTGGCGGCTTCGATCGCGTCGAGGGAGCTATCAGCCGGCGGGTCGTCTTCGACAACGAGCAGGGCGAACGCCAAATCGCCGCTCGCCGCATCGCTCGAGGCCCCGTCGATCGCCTGGGCGGCCGAAGGAGTTGTGGTGAACTCGGCGGGCGCTGCGGCGACATCGCCAAAGCGTTCGACCCACAGGTCGTAGTCGGCCATCTCAACGATGCCGTTGTGATCGCCGTCGGCCCGCAGGTCGGTCTCGCTGCCGAGCGAGTCACGCCACACGGTGAAGTCGGCGCCGTCGACCACGCCGTTGCCGTTGTAGTCGCCCGTGAGTTCGCCGCCAAAGAACAGCAGCGGCTGGGGCGGCGTCTCCATCCCCTCGCCGATCCAAAAGCTCGGGTGCGGCGGCTGGTTGTAGGCCGAGTTCTGTGCGGCGATCGATTGCCGGTACATCGAGTCGTGCATCAGCGTGGTGAGCCGCGAGTCGGCGGCGATCGTCGTGGTCCAGATCTCGAGGGCCGAGCTGTCGCTGCGACGCCAGATCACCTCCTCACGCCAGTCGCCCAAGATGTCGGCCGACAACGCCGGCGTGCTCTTCGTACCGTTGTTGCTCGACAGGCCCGCCGTGCTGTTGATGCCGCTCTTGTCGTAAGCCACGTAATTCGAGCGACCGGGATTCATCCAGTCGGAGATCGTGGTGCCGTCGAGCAACTCGCGCGACAGGTCGCCGTCCCACCAGACGGCGAAGTTCACGCTCACATTGCCGTACTCGTACAACGCCAGGCCAGAGACGTTGTAGATGTAGCGGGTACCCTCGTTCGTCGTGCCCCAGAACTCGTAGCCCTCGTGGTTGGGGTCGATGTCGGCGGCCACGCCGCGGCCGACGTCGCTGTCGACCGCCGAGGGGATCTGGAAGATCAGCTCGCCGGTCGCCGCGTCGCGAAGCTCGCCGCCTGCATTGCGGCCCTGGCTCTGGAAGGCATTGCTCGACTCGTGGACCATGAAGACCTCGAGGCCAGGCCGCGAGGGGTCCATGTCCGAGAGGTGCAGCGCGTCGCCGTGGCCCAGCTCCGTGGCGTAAAGCCCCGTGCCGTCGTGGTCGATGACCGCAGCGCCGTAGACCACCTCGTCGAAGCCGTCGTTGTCGGCGTCGCCGATCGTGAGCGAGTGGGCCCCCTCGCCGATGTATTCGCCGTTGCTGCCCCTATTGCCTAAAGTGTCGGCCTTAAAGATCCACCGCTGCGTGAGCTGACCGTCACGGTAGTCGTACGCGGCCACCTCGTTGCGCGCTTGCCGCCCGCTCTGCGGGCCATAATAGCCGCGGCCGATGACCACGCTCGGCGATGTCCCGTCGAAGTAGCCGACACCGGCCGTGAAGCGGTCGACTCGGTTGCCGTATCCATCGCCCCACTCGGCGACGTCGCCCCGCACCGGGTCGAACGCGATCGTGTCGAGTTCCTCTCCGGTGAGGCCGTCGAACACGGTGTAGTACTCGGGACCGGTGAGAATGTACCCAGACGAGTTGCGGTAGTCGTCGGTCACTTGGTCGGCGCCCATCAGCACGGCGTTGCCCAGGCCGTCGATCGTGCCGGGGGCGGTCTTCAAGACGATCTCCGATCGGCCATCGCCGTCGAGATCGTAGACGATCGGCTGCGTGTAGTGGGCGCCCGCGCGAATGTTGTGGCCGAGGTCGATCCGCCACAACAGCTCACCCTCGAGCGTGTAGGCGTCGATGTAGACGTTGCCGGTGTAGCCCGCGTGCGCATTGTCCTTGGCGTTGGACGGGTCCCACTTGAGGATGACCTCGTACTGCCCGTCGCCGTCGAGGTCGCCGACGCTCGCGTCGTTGGCCGAGTAGGTGTAGGAGCCGTCCGGCGTGGTTCCGCCGGCGGGGATCTGCAGCGGGATCGTCAGGTGCTGCTCGATCGTGGCGTTGGCCCCGAGCGTGTAGCTCGCGCTGTCTTCCTGCTCGACCCCATCGACGACCGCCCGCACGAAGTACGTGTTGTCGGCGTTCAGGTTGGCCGTGGAGTCTTGGAAGTCGGTGGTCTGTGTCAGCGGAGCGGCGTTGAGTTTGACGGCCGGGGCGCCGTTCTCGCTGCGGTAGAGGTTGAACGCCACGTCCGCCGGGTCGTCGCCCAGCATCCGCCAGCCGACGTAGGCCGCACCGCCCGAGGGTCGCACGGCGACCACGCCGCGGTCGAGCCGCTCCAACTGGCGCGGCGTGACGACCTGCTCGAACGGCGCCGCCTCGTAGGCGACCGGGCCCTCGGCGGCGTTGGCCGCTAGCTCGCTGGAGCCGACCGCCTCGTCGTACAGCCGCACTTCGTCGATCAGGCCAAAGAACCCCGGGTCGTTGTTCCACAACGAGCGACCGAAGTAGGCGACCGACTGTGTGATCGAGCCGATGTCGGCGCCGGCGAGCGAAGTGGCTCCGCGCTCGACGCCGTCGACATAGAGCCGCAGCGTGTTGGTCGCGTCGTCCACCACACCCGCCACCACGTGCTGCTGGCCGTCGGCGGTCTCGGTCCCCCAGGTAGCCGCGCGCTCGCCGCTCCCACCGCCGCCGGTCGAAAGCGCTAGCCGCGAGTCGCTGCCGCCCGAGTTGGCCGTGAAGAAGAAGTACGAGTCGCCGTTCGACCCGTTCTGACTGCCGAAGTCGAACACCCGACTCCAGGTGGTCGAAGAGTCATTGATCGCCGTGGTGAACCAGACCTCGACCGTGAAGCTGCCGCTCGCGGGCAGCGCGTTGGTTGGCAAGCTGAGGTACTGCACCTCGCTCGCGTCGCCGCTGTCGGCGCCGTTGTTGTAGAGCACCGCTTGGCCGTTGATCACGCCAACGCCGTTCTCGAGCGTCATGTCGGCCGAGCCGACCAAGTCGTCGCCCGTGCCGTCGTTGAACGTGTACCAGTGGGTAAGGCTGAGCACGCGGCGCGGCTCGAGCGTCTCGACATGCAGACGACGCCCTGCGGCATGAGAACGCCGGGCGGAGCGGGAGTGCTTGCGTAGCGGCATAAAAGAGACGCCCCAGAGAACCTGAAGAGCAGCGGGGGATATTAGCTAAGCGGCGCCGAATGGGCCGGGTGTTCCAGCCTATTACCTTAACCAGAATTATGCTTCTTCGCGACGCGTTGGGCCTGCCGCCAGGGAAGAAAACAGGCGTCATGCGGCATTCCGCGGCTATTGTTCGCACCACACACGAACGAGAAGACCGAACTAAACGTTCGGATGCCGGGCATCGCTCGAACACGATCGAGGTCAACGGACTATCGAGCGGACCTTGCTCTCTACGGAGCGGGCTCTCTACGAAATCGGGCGTCGTGCGAGGCGAGGGCAACGCGGCACTCCACCCGATATTTTGCCGTAGGTCCTGCCGAGCCAAGCCGAGACTTTGGTCAGGTGACGGAGAGTGAATAAGCACACGTTACGTGCCATTTTGAGCGCCCAGAATCCAGACGAAGCGACGAGGGCTTGTTAGTCCAAGACCTACGTAGGCAGCTATCAGTTAGTCGAGATATGGCCAATGATTCATCGGCAAAGACAAGAGAAGAACGATATGCCACTCGTTAGATAGCTATTGATATGCGTGCCTACAGCAGGTGACAGAATGTCGCAAAAAGTTACCTGTTTCACGCATACTAAGTTTTTGCGACGGTTTGGCGGTACCATCGAAAGGTCTTTTTGCTACGGTATATCTAAACGCTTGATAGTTGTTTACTCATCCACCGCTCTTCGCCAGCCCCCTTTTCTGCTGGTCGAGCTTTGCCCGGTCTCTCGGCGGCTGAGCCGCCGAGCGCCACAGACTATCGCCACCGCGATCTGATTTCACTTATAGCCTCGCGCTCCGCTCCGCAGGAGCGCGTGCGTTGCGAAACCGCATGCGACGCGTCGTTGAGGCGCCCAGCCTTTGTTTTCCTAGCTGCTGTCGACTCTTCCTCTTCTATTCGGTTTATCTACCTGGAGGTCGTTTTCATGCGCCCCTGGCTCTCCTGCGACTCGCATCGTAAACCCCAGCAGCCTATCCGCCGTGTTGGCTTTACGCTCGTCGAACTACTCGTCGTGATCGCCATCATCGGCATCCTGGTCGCGCTGCTGCTGCCGGCGGTGCAGTCGGCGCGTGAGTCAGCACGGCGAACGATGTGCATCAACCAGATCCGGCAGATCGTGCTGTCGACGCACAATTACCACGACACCAAGAGCAGCATGCCGCCCCACGGCGACAAACCTTCTCAGCTCAGCGCTCACACCAGGTTGCTCCCTTACATGGAAGAGCCCAACCTGCTCAATCTGGTCGACCAGACGAAGCGTTGGCGCGACCCGGTCAACCGGACAGCGTTGGAGAACACGCCGCTGAACTTCTTGCGATGCCCCAGCGGCGAACCCGCCAGCACGCAGTTTTTCGCCATCAACGGCCGTGACTTTGGAGAACAAACCACGTTCCAAGGCACGGTCGACAGCAGCGCCCCGAGCCACTACGTCGGCATCATGGGCGCCCGGCCGGGCGACCCCTGGCCCTGCCCGGGGGCCTCGTCCGGAACCGGCGGCGGTTTCGGCGGGGGCAGCGCGCTCGAATGGCCCGAGACCGAGTACTCGCAGCACGCCTGCACAACCGCCTCCCAGCTCCCATGTTCTGGCGACGGCTGCTCGGGTGGGGCCGGCAAGAACGGCGTGATCTTCCCCGACAGCTCGATCGATTTTGGCGACATCACGGACGGCACCTCGCACACGATGATTTTTGGCGAGCTCTCCTGGAAAGTCGACTACCGTGTCGCAGGCGACGGCGGTTCGGCGCCGTTCGAGCCGTGGCTAGTGGGCAGCACGAGCATCGACAGCTCCTCGGGTTGGGTGCACAACGCAAAGAACATCCGCTACGGCATCCACGAGCGGGTTTACTTCAACGAGGCTAAAGAACAAGTCAGCCATCTGACCGACGTGAGCCTCGGCAGCAACCACCCGGGCGGCACGAACATCGGCATGTGCGACGGCTCGGCCTTCTTTATCCGAGAGAATGTCGATTTCTCCGTGTTGCAGGCCCTCGCCAGCCGCGGTGTGGGCGAGGTTTTTGAGAACCCTTACTGAGGCTTATCCCTCAAGAGATCTACAAACACACGGGGCGGCGGAACAAGGTCCGCCGCCCCGTTTCTTATGCGCAGACCGCACGACGGACACAGAGACCTCGGATAGAAACGCAGCGCAGTCCGGACATCACCGACCGTCGGGCAACCGGTCCACCGGCAGCCGTCCAACGCACTGACAGCCGGCCGCTGCGAAAGCCGACGCCCAGAAGCGGCGTGGCTAAAAAAAGAGAGTGCTCCCTCTTGGACTCGAACCAAGAACCTACTGATTAAGAGTCAGTTGCTCTGCCAATTGAGCTAAGGGAGCGGCGTGGATTGCGTTGCTTGGCGGGGGGCGGCCATTGGCCTGGGGCCCGGCGGCAACGCGAATCCCTAAGCTTATCGTCTCGCGGCCGTTCTGCAAGGGCCGCACGACCCGCGTATTCCGGCGAATCGTGCGCTAGGGGACGTCCCGGAGCGGGGCTGGCGATTGGGCAGCGACGGGGGCCGGCGTGGGCGGGCTAACTTTTCACGGGAGTCGCGCCAGCGCCGCCTCCCCCAGCCCTGTTGCATAACGCCGTCCGATCCCCCCGCCCGAACGACGACCTTGATCGCTCGCCCCCCTTCCTGGCTCGTCCTGTCGATTCTCCTGCTCGCGACGCCTTGCGGCGCCGTGGCTCAGGAGCTGCTGTTCGTGCGCACTAGCTCGGGTTCGTACAGCGCTCAAGAGCAGTCGCGGGTGACGCAGTTCGAGAACTGGGGCTACACGGTCACGCCGATCCACGACGAGGCTTCGCAAGCGAGTTTCGACACCGCCTTCGCTTCGGCAAACGTGGTCTACATCTCCTCTACGGCCAACGAGAATCAGGTCAGCGGCAAGTGCAAGAGCGCCACGGTGGGAGTCGTGTGTGAGCAGCGGTACATCGACAAACTCATGGGGTTCTCGACAAACCAAGGCTGGAACAGCAATTTCACATCGACAACGATCCTCGACAACACACACCCGGTGACCGCCGGCTTGGCGACCGGCGCCGTGACGATCGTCAGCTCGAGCCAGCCGCTAACGATGATGAACAGCACCGTAGCCGGAGGCATGACGATCCTGTCGAGGAACCCGAGCTACGGCAACGGCAATATGCTCGGCGTGATGGAGGCGGGCGCCTCGCTCGGCGGCGGCGGCGTGGCGGCGGGTCGGCGCGTTCGGTTGCCGTGGGGCAGCGGGAGCTTCGATTGGTCGGCGCTCAACGCCAACGGCCTGCTGATCGCCCGCCAGGCGCTAGAGTGGGCCGTCAGCGAGAGGCTCCTCGCTCACTGGACGTTCGACGAAGGTAGTGGCGTGACGATCGCCGATTCGTCCGGCAATGGCGAGGACGCCGCCTTCGCCACGGGGACCCCTGCGTGGGTTTCTGGGGTGCGGGGCAACGCCCTGCAATTCAACGGCTCGAACGACGCGGAGACCGACAGCACGTTCGACCCGCCTCCGATCGGTTCGGTGGCGTTCTGGTTCCGCTGCAACGCGGACCCGGCGAGCGTCCAGCGTCTCTTCGGCCTCGGCGACGACTGGGAGGTGATCCTGCTGTCGGGCGGCGCTCTCTACTGCAATCTATCAAACAACTCGACCGGCGACTTTAGGACCGCCGACGGCGTCGCCACGGCCGGCAAGTGGCGTCACGTCGTGGCGATCTACAACTCGACGGGCGACACGTACAAGCTGTATCTCGACGGCGAGCTGGTTTCGAGCGGGTCGGTTTCGATGTCCGACCAGGGTGCGGCGACCCTCTCGTTCGGCGTCCGAACGGGCACCACCAACCGATTCGACGGCGCGCTCGACGACATCCGGGTCTACAACTACGAGCTCTCGGAGCCGGAGATCGCCGAGGTCTACGGGCTGGTGGGCCATTGGAAGCTGGACGAGTCGGCCGGGACCACGGCCGCCGACTCCTCGCTGTCCAGCGCGGACGGGACCTACACCGGCGGCATGGACCTGGCTGCCGAGGGCCCCTACCCCGGCGAGGGGGAGATCGCCGCCGAATTCGATGGCTCGAACGATTACATCGCGTTGCCCAACCAGGAGATCGACTTTTCCGATGGGCTCACGATCGCCTTGTGGGCCCATCCCGAGGGGTCGGGGAACTGGCGGCGATTCGTTGGCCTCGGCAACGGCCCCTACGTCGACAACATCCTCTTTACCCAGCGTGCTGGGACGACCGACCTCTTTTTCGAACTGCACGACGGGTCGCTAGGAAGCCGGAGCCTGACCGCCTCCGACGCGGTTCGCAAGGACGAGTGGGCGCACTACGTCGCAACGATTGACGGCAGCGGAGACGCGATCCTTTACCGGGACGCGGAGGCCATCGCTTCCGGCGTCACAGGCGTGCCCGCGAGCGTCCTCCGGACCAACAACAACATCGGCGAGAGCAACTGGTCCAGCGACGATTTCTATGAGGGGCGGATGGCCGACGTGCGGCTCTACAACCGCCCCCTATCGCAGGCCGAGGTATCCGACCTCTACGGGCTGATCGGCCGCTGGAAGCTCGAAGAGTCGAGCGGCTCGACGGCGGTCGACTCTTCCGGGATCGGCAACGACGGGACTTACGTGAACGCCCCCACGCTTGGCGTGGGGGGGACCGGCGCCGCGTCGACCGGCACGGCGGTGCTGTTCGACGGCGTCGACCAGCACGTCACGATCCCGTATCACGAGATTTACGCGGCCAACGAATTCAGCGTCACCGCCTGGTTCCGCCGCGAGGGGTCTCTCTCAAGCGACCAAGGGGGTGTCATCGGAGCCCGCTACGGCAACGATCGTGGCTTCGATCTCAAGGTCGAGTCGGACCGCCTCCACAGCGATGTGGCGGGCGTGGGCGATTCGTTCGCTTCCACAGCGGCCGACATCGAGGAGGGCGACACCGGCACGAACGGCGTCGGCGGCCGCACGGCCTCGTACCGTTGGTACCACGTGGCGTACGTGGTCAACGCCGCTGACTTGGAAGCGGATCTCTACCTCAACGGCGACCTCAAGGAGACCGTGCCGCTTAGCGAACTGCCGCTGCTGATGAAGAGTGAACAAACACTGCGTATCGGCCACACCGGATACGGCGAAGAGTACTTCCTGGGAAGGCTGAGCGACGTGCGGCTTTACAGCCGTCGGCTTGGCCCCGAGGAGATCGAGGCCCAGTACTCAGGCGGCAAGACACCCGGTGTGCGGATCACGCGTTGGATCGAGGTTCGCTGAGCAAGGGCTATGCGCACGCTGCGTTGACGCGGGAGTCGTCTAAGCGACGCCTCCTGCCGCCCTGCCCCCTTTGCCGTGGGCCATGCACGCTCTCTCTGCACGCCTCTTTCTGCACTGCCGTCACTGAGCAAGGCGGCTCCGCCATTCGAGCCGCCAGAACGGGGTAAGTGGCACAGCCACATTGCGCGGCTACCGCTCAGCTTGAGCACCTCGGCGCGAGCTAATCCTCAAAACGGAGTCCGAATTGAGACACTCACGCTCATGAGTGGTCAGATGGATCAGCAGGTTACTGCACATCGCGTATAGCTTTTCGGCAAAGCCTTCTATACAGCATTGAGCCTGCAATAACCAAGTTGATTACTGCACTTTTCGACTGAAAAAAGTCAGCAGCAGCCTCGGCAGAATTGCGATAAAGTTTAGCAATTCATCCTTGATTCCTTGCTAGAATAACCTGATCAGTTAATATAAGCGGCAGTTAGGACACTTCGTTTTGAGCGATCCGCTCAATCGATTTGCCCTGAGAGACGATCGGTTTTTCTGCCTAAGCTCCGTGCATCGAGCTCTCGTTCAGGCCTCCCCCGAGTCGCCTGAACTGGGAGACCGGACAGCGGCGATGGGTGCAGCCGTTCGGTCGCTACTTTTCTACTCGGCTTTTCACACATACCGTCGGCGGCCGTTGTGGCCACGATTTTTCGCTATCAGGCTATTCAGCTCTTTGGCAGTTACGCGCGATCGACTCATCCAGCGCGTCGAAGGCCCAGGACAAGCGGACCCTTACAGCAGGAATTCACTTCCATGGATCGCATCGCATCTCGTCTCGGTTTGTTCTTGCTGGGCGCCGCCATCGCGGCCACGCCAGCAGCTCTGCTCGCCCAGAACGGCACTTGGGACGGAGGCACCTTGGGCGTTTGGAGCAACTCGGGCGACTGGCAAGGGGGAACCATCGCCAACGGCGCCGGCAACACCGCTTCCTTCACCGCGACAGACGTCGACACGGTCGAGATGTTCAACTCGTTCGGCGACACCTTCTTCCGCAACGGCGTCGACCTCAACTCGAGCCGCACACTCGGGCATCTCGTTTTCTCGGACTCCAACCCCGCGACCGGCGGCGGTTACGAAGTCTTCACCTCGACCCCGAACAGCACTTTCTCTGGCACCACGCTCACGCTTAGTGATGGTGCTTCTTCGCCTACGATCACGGTGAACCCTTTGGGGCCGTTCGACACCTCCACTTTATCGGGCGCGACGCCCACGATCGTCGACGACGTGATCTTCCGGCCTTACCTGTCGGGCACGAACGGCTTTACCAAGCTCGGCGGTGGTGTCCTGACCCTAGCGGGCGAGGCCGACGGCGCGAACTCGGTGGGCAACAACCTGAAGGGCGTGGTTGAGATCGCCGAGGGTACGCTCCGCATCGCCGAGACCTTCAGCTACTACGACTTCACCAACCTAGTGGAGCCCGCCGCCCAATCGATCGACGCCTTCAATCTGCAGGACGGCGGCACGCTGGACCTTGGCAACAACGTGTTCGCCAGCCGCGTCACCTCGTCCCCCGGCGCCACGGTCAACGTGGTCGGCGGAACCGGCTCAGTGATCAACAACTTCTCCCCCGCCGCAGGCACCACGCTGAACTTGCACGTCGAGAATCGCGGCGACGGCGACTCCGAATTCACCGCCGACACCTTCACCGCCCAGGGCGATTGGGCGCCCGATGAGACCGGCGGGTTCGATACGATCAACCTCTCCGGCGTAGCGGGCGACATGGGCGAGACCACGATTTTCCGCGTACGTCCCAACGTCAACTCCAACGCCTTTTTCATGGACAGCTTCGCCCAGACGGTGATCAATCTCGATACGATCACCACGATCGTGCGGACCAACTCTTTCGGCAACGACTTTCCCATCGGCGAGGTGCATGGCCAAGCGAGCTCGAACATCTCGGGCGGCGTGGCCATCGGCGGCGTGGCTCGCTACCACATCGGCGGCCTGAACACCGACTCCACCCACGCCGGCCGCATCACTTCGGGCACCGGCGGCCTCGACCTGTACAAGGAAGGAACCGGAACGCTGACGCTCTCCGGATCCCTTGAGTACCGCCCCGTTAACAACGAAGAGGGAACGCCTCCAGACCGGGGCCAGGCGGTGCAGCCAGACCGCCGCGGCGGCATCACCACCGTGGTCGCCGGCACACTGGCCCTCACCGGCGACGCGCAGTTGCCCGCCGGACGTAACGACGTCGGCACTTCTACGAACCTGGGTCTACTCTACTCGACGGTCGATATCCAAGCCGGCGCCACGCTCGACGTGTCGGGCACAACCGGCAACTCGACCGCAGCCTTGCAGCAGGTCATCGGAGCCGGCACCATCGCCGGCAACTATGTGCACGGCGACGGTCGACTGGCGCCCGCCGACGACAACGTTGGCACCAGCGCCACGCTGACCCACATCGGCGGTGCGATCAACTTCGCCAACAATCTCACGATCAACGGCGGCGAGATCCTCTACGACGTCGACACCTCCGTCGGCGGCACGAACGACTTGATCCAGGTGGCCGGATCGACCACCGTGGGCGGATCCGTGGAGGTCAACCCAACCTTCCTCGATTCGATCCCGACCAGCGGCCAGTACACGCTGCTCACCTCCGCAGGCGGCATCAGCGGCAGCCTCGCCGGCTGGAGTGTCGCCTGGCCCGGCCGCGGCGCCGACCCGGTTGTTACTCAGTCGGGCAACTCGCTCGTCTTCAACGCGATCCCGGTTTCCGGCGCCAACATCGTCTGGACCGGTTCGGTCAACAGCGATTGGGACGTCGAGACGACAAGCAACTTCACCAACGGTGGCAGCCCCGATCAGTTCTTCGACGGCGACATCGTCACCTTTAATGGTGGCGGCCCCTCGACTGTCAACATCTCCGAAGACATCAAGCCGAGCGAGATTATCGTTTCCTCGGGCAGCTACACGTTCGAAGGCCCCGGCGCCATCACCGGTTTCGCGACGCTCACTAAGAACGGCGGCGGCACCCTGACGATCGCTCGCAACAACACATACAACGGCCCCACGGTCATCAACGGCGGCGTTGTCGATATCCAGGGCAATCTCGGCGCCCTCGGCACCGGCGCGATCACCCTCAACGGCGGCACGATCGTCACCAACGCCGCTCAGCTCGCCCCGATCACCAACTCGCAGCTGGTCGTCGTCGGCACGGGCAACTCGATCATTTTCAACGGTTTGCTGACAACGCCGCTCAACGACCCGGTAGCAACCCCCTCGCTTGCCGGCGCCGGCGAGTTGCTTCTCACGACCGAAGAGGAGCCGGGCCGCATCGCCGACCTCGGCAACGACAGCACCGCGTTCACCGGCGTCTTATCGATCGCTCCCACCGGGCTGGCCACGACGTTCAACGTTCGCATCCCGGCCGGAGTTGGATTCGGCATGCCCAATGGCACGCTCGACCTCGCCGACGGCGTCACGATGCTCAGCCGTCGCAACACGAGCGCGGTGACCGAGATCGGCGCCCTGACGGGCGAGGAGGGGTCAACCATCGGCGGCTGGGCCGGCGGCGGCACCGCCCCGACGGTCAACCTGCAACTCGGCGCCGCCAACGTTTCAGTCGCCACTTTCGAGGGCGCCGTGGTCGACAGCGGCTCGGAAGAGGCCCCTATCCCGACCAACATCTTCAAGGTCGGTTCGGGCGTCCAGAACCTCTTCGGCGAGAACACCTTCACCGGCAACGTTACCGTAGAAGAGGGCACGCTCGCTTTTGACTCGGCTACCCTCGCCGACACCTCGACGGTTTCGCTCTTCACGGGGGGCGTGTTGGGTCTGATGCACGGCGTGACCGACGTCGTTGACATGCTCTTCATCGACGGCGCGCCGGCAGCCGTTGGCACCTGGGGCGGCGCGGGCTCGGGCGCCGCAAACATCTCTTCGTTGTTCACCGGCAGCGGCATCCTCGATGTCACGAGCACCTTTGTGCTGGCCGGTGACTACAACAACAATGGGGTCGTCGACGCGGCCGACTTCACCGTTTGGCGTGACAACCTCAACACCGCCACCGTGCTGGACAACGACCCGATCGGCGGCACGATCGGCACGGCCCAGTACGACCAGTGGGTCAACAACTTCGGCAATGTCTTGCCGAACTTCTCGGTCGCGACCGCCGTTCCCGAGCCCGGCTCGCTGGCCGGTCTCGCCTTGCTGATTGCCTCGAGCCTCGCCGGCGTTCGGCGTCGCTCCTGATTCTTCTCACTCCCTTCGATACGTCTTGTCCCCACTTCCCTTGAGAGAAGGAAAGTTCCAATGAGTTTGAGATACCTCACCACCACCCTAGCGGCGTTCGCCCTGGTTGCGGCGCTCGCTTCCAGCGCTCAGGCCGTCGCCTGGGTGTCGACCGCCGACGGCGGCGCCGACACCTCGATCCAGAACGACTGCCAAGGCGCCACCGGCATTGACTGCGGCGTCGATCCCGACGGCCGCGCCCACACCGTCTATGGGGCCGGCTCGTCCGCCGAGTTCCGCCGCCTGGACGATGTTCGCCAGAAGCTTGTCCTGCTGAAGTTCGACATCTCGACACTCGACGCATCGAGCTACGCTGACGCGGTGCTGCGGCTTGACATCAATCATAACCGCACACGGACTTACCGTGTCTACGGCATCGGCGAAGACTACGACGATTGGGACGAATCGATCACGAGCTACTCGAACGCCCCGGGCATCCTGCAACCGGACCAAGGCGGCAGCGCTTACGGTTCGGCCGGTAACAACTTCCTCGACGCCTCCGAACTCTACTTGCCCGGAGCGCCGAACCCGCAGCGGCCCAATCCGTTCCAGCTCGGCACGATTGGGTACATCGACACCCGGAGCCTACCGGGCGGTCGAGGCGCGGTCATGTCGGACCCGTTTAATCTTGATCTTGAAGATTTCTTGAACGCCGACACCGACGGGTTTGTCAGCTTCTTGATCTTCCTCGACGCCAGCGACGGTGCGCCGGCTGGCAACGTCGCGACTAAGGAAACGACTGGCAACATCTTGGCCGCCCCGGCTCTGGGCGTGCTGCCGGCGTTCCTCGTGCCGGAGCCGTCGACGGCTCTGCTGGCCCTGGCTGGCGTGATGGGCCTGATGGCTCGTCGCCGCAGCTGATCCAGGCCTGATGCTGCTAGAATCGAATGACAGGGGCGGTGAGCTTTCACCGCCCCTGTTTTTTATGCGCTACGCATTTTTACGCCGACTGTTGCACAGGCGCCGCGGTGTCGCCACGATAGGTTGTTCCCCCCACGACTTTTACTCAAGCTAGTTCCCCCCGCCGCTAAAGGACTCTGGCATGCGCCGTTCACTGGCCGCTCTCGCTGCGTTGCTCGTCGCTTTCTCTGCTCTCACGGTCGGCCGGGCCGATGCGGCCGACGCCGTGATCACCGACTTCGGCGTCCAAGCGGGCGAGTCCGATCGGGTACAAACGGTCGCGTTGCAGCGTGCCATCGACGAGACCTCGGCCGGCGGCGGCGGGCGGCTCACCGTGCCCGAGGGCGAGTTCCGCACCGGGGCGCTCGACCTTAAGGCGGGCGTCGAGCTCCACCTGGCCGAGGGCGCTGTGCTGCTGGGGTCGGACGACATCGCCGACTTCCCGATCCGCCAAACGCGGATCGAGGGCAAGGTGCAGCCGTGGGTCCCGGCGGTCCTCAACGCCAAGGGCCTCAGCGGCGTGCGCGTCACCGGCCCCGGCACTCTCGACGGCGACGGCAAGCCGTACTGGACCGCCTTCTGGAAACGCCGGGCCGAGAATCGCAAGTGCACGAACCTCGAGGTCCACCGGCCTCGGCTGATGTACTTCGAGTCGTGCGACGACGTCGAAGTGATCGATCTCAACCTACGCAACTCCGGTTTCTGGAACCTGCACGTTTACAAGTGCGCCGGCGTGCGGATCGAGGGCGTTTCGATCCGCGCCCCGCACGGCGACCCGCCCCGCATCACCGGCGACGACCAGCCGTGGGACGAGGTCTCGATCGACCGGGCGCCGAGTTCCGACGGCATCGATGTGGACAGCTGCCAGAGTGTCGTGATCCGCGACTGCGTGATCTCGGTCGGCGACGACTGTATCGCCCTGAAAGGGACGAAGGGCCCGCGCGCCATGGAGGACGAGGCCAGCCCGCCGGTCGAGAATATCCTGATCGAGGGCTGCGACTTCCAGAGCGGCCACGGCGTGATGACCTGCGGCAGCGAGGCGACGATCGTCCGCAACGTCGTGGTGCGCGACTGCAAGGTCGGCCCCGGGGTGCCGGTCTGCCGGCTGAAGCTCAGGCCCGACACGCCGCAAAGGTACGAGAACCTGCTGTTCGACGGCCTGACGCTCGACGGCGCCCAGTCGCTGTTCGACGTGAAGCCGTGGCGGCAGTTCTACGACCCGCAGGGCATGGCGCCGCCGAAGTCCGAGGTGCGCAACGTCGTGCTCCGCAACATCACCGGCTCGCTCCGCTCGCTGGGCGACCTGCGCGGCAACCGGGGCGACTCGATCGAGAACGTCACGCTCTCGAACATCGAGCTCATCACCGACCGTGGCGACCTGCGAGTCGGCGAAGTCGTGGGGCTGCGGTACGTGGGGGTCGTGATCAATGGCGACGAGATCGAGGCGCCTGATTCCGAGTAAGATGTTCGGAAGTCGATACCGATCGCACTCTGCCCAATCCGTGGGAGCCAATCGTGGGTCTGCTCGACAAGACCAACCCGCGCGCCACGCCCGAGAGCGTCCGCCTCCACGCGGTGATCGGCGGCGTGCTCGGCTTTGTCGCGTGCGTCGCGTACTTCCTGATCTGGGGCCCCGAATACGCTGGCTGGCCTTTGCTAACGCCTATCGCCGCCCTACTGGGGGCGGCGCTGCTGGCGCTGATCGAGTGGCAGGTTGACGACGTACTAGACGCCTCCGAGATCATCCGCGAAGTTGAAGTCGCGTTCGGGATGACGCTCTCGGATTCCGACTGCGAGAACATATTTGTGGTGGGAGACCTCCACCGAGCGGTCCTTGCCGCGGTTCGTCGCCAGGACGAGGCCGCCGACGAAGAGGAAGTTTGGCGTCGGCTCCACGCGATCCTGGTCCGAGAATTGGGTATCGAGCCTGAACGAATCACACGGTCGACCGATTTCCACTCCGACCTCGGGGTGGGGTGACGAAGCTATATTCTGTCCCCAAAAAACCAAGGCGATACGCCATGCCCCGACTGATCGAAACGCCCCAGGTAATCACCGCCGCCGGCGAGCCGCCCAAGCGGATCGAGGAGTACGCCGGCCGCGTGGCCACCGGCCACACGGGTGTGAGCGTCGCGCGGATGGTCTCCCCCTCGGGCTGGAGCGAGCCGTTCCAATCGCCCGAGTTTGAGGAGATCACGGTGGTGCTCCGCGGCGTGCTGCGGGTCGAGTCGGACGCGGGAGTGCTGGAGGTCGCCGCCGGCCAGGCGGTCGTCGCGAGCCCCGGCGAGCGGGTCCGCTACAGCACCCCGGGCCCCGAGGGAGCCGAGTACCTAGCCGTCTGTCTGCCCGCCTTCACGCCAGACACGGTTCACCGCGAGGACGAGGGGGCGTAACGCAGTCCGCTTTCGCCACTCGGCTTCCGTCGCTCGAACGAGACCGGGCCAATTCACCTTTGCGGGTTTGCGTTCGACAAGACGCCCACCAGATGGTCATCTACAGGCTGCTGCATGCGCTGAATCCATAAGCTTCACGAATCGTCACCGAGGGCGTTCTCTAGGGACAGCGATGCCGTGGAAACGACCGGTATAGAAAGCAAGGTCGAAGAACGCATCGACAGGCGCGGTGCGTTGCTGCTGTCGGCGGCGTGTCACTTGCTCGCGTTGATCCTGCTAGCGCTCCTCACGCAGGCCGGCGACGAGGAGGGCCCGCTCACGCTCGAGGTGGGCATTGCCGACGCCTTTGATCTCGACACGCCCGCAGAGTTCGACACGGTCGAGCTCGCGAAGTCACTCGACGTCCCCCTAGCCGAAACGCCCCCCCAGTCGCCCGAGTTGGCCCCGCTGGCTCTCGCCGAGGCGCTGCTCGGCGCCGAAGATTTCAACCTTGGCGCCCTGGCCCCGGCCGGACTGACGGAGGGCGGGGGTGGCGGCGACGAAGCCGTCTCGTTCTTCGGCCTCTCCGGCAGCGGCGAGTCCTTCGTGTTCGTGATCGACTGCTCGTCCAGCATGAACGAGGCGGGCAAGTTCACGCAGGCCAAGAAGGAACTGATGCGGACGCTGCGGGGGCTGCTCCCGCACCAGCGTTACTTGGTCGTCCTGTTCAGCGACAACGCCTACCCGATGGACCCTATGAGGCCGATCGCGGCTACGCCCGAGAACATCGACCAGACTTCTCAATGGCTCTACGGCCTGGAGCCCGACGGCGGCACCAACCCGTTGCCCGCGTTGCTCTTCGCCCTCGAACTCAAGCCGAGCGCGATCTTCTTCCTGTCCGATGGGAAATTCGAGCTCTACGTGGTGAAACAGATAAAGACCAAGAACGACAGGGGACGCCGGCAGACGCCAATCCACGCGGTCTCATTCTACAACCGCCAGACCGAAGGGTTGATGAAACGGGTGGCCCGCAACTCCGGCGGCTCGTACCAATTCGTCACCAACGGCGACAGACGCAACTAGAGCGGCGTCGAATCGCTAGCCGAGCGTCGCCTTCGAGGGACAAACCGATCTAATTGGCAAGCGTAAGCTTGTAGACCACCGCGTCGGGGGCGGTGGGGTCTGCGTCGGAAGGATTGGCGGCCGGCAAGGTGCGGATCACGAGTCGCTCTGCCGTTTGCTCCCAGTCGGCGGCGCCGCCCGAGCCCAGCAGTTCGACACGCTCGACACGCCGCTCGAGCAAGCCCGCCTCGGCGCCGAGCGATTCGAGCGAGACCGGCTCCACGGGCGAGCCCATGACGATCGCGTAGAGCGTCGCGCCGTCTTTGCTGGTGGTGTAGCGGATGTCCTCGGCGGTCAGCGGCTTGCCCTTGCCTTCGTTGAAGCCTTGCGCGTGAATCGGAGCTCCCTCGCTCGCCGGGCCCTCGCCAAAGACCTTCCACGGCCGGGTGGCTAGGATCGCCTCGCGGTTCACTTCCATCCAGCTGGCGATGCTTTCCAAAATGGCCTCCTCCTTCTCGTCGATCGAGCCGTCACCCCGCACCGGCACGCTCAGCAGCAGATTGCCGTTCTTGCTCACGATGTCGGCGAGCATGTGGACGACCGCCTTGGCGCTCTTGTAGCGGCTCTGCTGGTAGACTCCGCGGTCGTAGTGCCAGCCGCCCAGGCAGGTGCAGGTCTGCCAAGCGGGGAACTCCATCGTCGGCGGCACGCCGCGTTCCACGTCCCAGGTAAGGGCCTCCTTTTGGTCGTCGGAGAGGACCTTGCCAAACAGCACGCCGTTGCTCGCCCCGCCCGTCTTGCGGAGGTTGGTGTTGTAGAAGTGGGCGGCCAGCTTCAGCCCGGCGTCGCTCACCGGCCAGAGCGGCAGCGCCGTGTCGTCAAAGTAAATCAGCTCGGGCTGGTGCTTGTTGATCAAGTCCATCGTGCGGTTGTAGAACTTCTCGCAATAGGCTTGATCGGGCAGTGTGACGTCGTTGTTCCAGGTCCACCGCCAGTGGATCCGGTTGAGGTTGGCGAAGTCGGGGCTCGGCTTGTGGGCCTGGGCGTACAGGTCTTGGGGGTCGAGGCCCTCCCACCACGTCCCCTTTCCGTCGGCCTTGGTCAGGTTGCCATCGTACGGCGCCCCCGCCTTATCGCCCTCGGTGTCGGCGCCCTGCGCCACCTCGTACCAGCTCCAGGCGTGCGCCGCGTGCGCGCTCACGCCGAACGGCAGGCCGTTCTCACGGGCGGCCTTGGCCCAGCCGGCGATCAGGTCCTTCTTCGGGCCGACGGCGACCGAGTTCCACGGCTGGTGCCTGGAGTCCCACATGTCGAGATTGTCGTGATGGTTGGCCATCGCAAAGAAGTACTGGGCGCCAACACGCTTGTAGAGACCGACCAGCCGATCGGGGTCCCACTTGTCGGCCTTCCAGTCGTGGATCACGTCCTTGAAGCCGTACTCGGAGGGGTGGCCGTAACGCTGCATGTGGGCGTCGTACTGCCCGCGTCCCTGGCTGTACATGTGGCGCGCGTACCAGTCGCCCGCCTCGGGTTGGCACTGCGGCCCCCAGTGGGCCCAGATACCGAACTTCGCGTCGCGGTACCACTCCGGAACGTCGTACTGCCGCAGCGACTCCCAGGTCGGTTCGAACTTGCCGGGAGCGACCGGCTCGCTCTGGGTGTCGACGATCACCGTCGGCACAGCGTCTGAGGGCAGGCTCTCGGCTCGCGAAGCCGCGGCGGACGCGGCCAAGACTCCCACCAGTAAATGAGGCCAAGCAAATACGCGGCGGTTTGCCTTCGAAAGCTTCATAGCGGCGTCTCCCGGAAACGATTCACGCGATGGCGAGGTGGTATTGGCACGGCTCATTCTCGGCGACGCGGAGCACGGCGAACGCGGAACACTGAGAGCAGCGCCCCACACCACACCAATCCCAGCGCGCCCGGCTCGGGGACCGCGCTGCTGGCCGAGGCGAGGATCAACTCTTGGTTCTGGCCGAAGTTGTCACGCCACACCTGCAGCTGCGGGTCGCCGATCGGCTGACCGCTGGCGTCATTCGGGAGCGCGCCGGCCGGCTCGCCGAGGCGGTCGCGCCACACGGTGAAGTCGGCCGCGTCGACCGAACCGTCCGCGTTGTAGTCGCCCGCGATCGGTAACACGCCAACCGAGGTCTGCGGCCCCGAGTTGGCCATGATCTGCTCGCGCAGGGTATCAGTCGGGTCGAGCGTGTAGTCGTAGTAGTCGCTCGGCGAGAACGGCGTGCCGCGGGGACGCAGGGGCGAACCCGAGTTGATCAGCACGTCGCCGTTGGCCACAAATTGGGCGTTGTCCTCCACCAGGTACCCGCGAATAACGTTGTCGAAAATGTTGTTCTCCGAGACCACCTGGGCCGAACCACGCGGGTTCAGGCCATAGCTCGAGATGTCCTCGAGCAGATTGTTGTAGAAGTGGCCGATCACGTTGTCGAAAGCCGGGTTGCGTTGGTGCGTGTCGTGGATCCAGGTGTGGTGGATCGTCACCTTCTGGTTCGTGTCGTCGGTCCAGCCGACGCCGAGCGCTTTGTTGTGTTCGCTGAGGATGCTGTTGGAGATCGTCACGTAGTCGAGCCCCGCGCCGCGCAGGTCGATCAAACCGTCGCCCATGCGTGTCAGGTGGACGTGGTCGATCCAGATGTGGTGGCTGTTGTCGACCTGGATGCCGTCGTAATCCTGGGTCTTGCCGTCGTCGTCCCCCTCGACGTAGCTGTCGCGGATCGTCAGGTTGCGGACGATCACGTTCGACTCACTGATGATGCGGAAGCCGCCGTAAACGATCTCCGCGTCGTCGCCCAAGCCGATCACGGTTTTGTTCGACCCGATCGGGATCTCGCGGCCGAAGTCGCTGATCTCGATGCTGCCTCGCACCGCGACCACGCGCGGCGTGTCGCCCGCCAGGTAGCCGGCGAGCTGCGACTCGTTCTCGGCGATGACGACCGCCCCGCCGGCGCCGCCGGTCGTGCCACTCAACCCGAGCGCCGCGACCGATGCGAACCCGGTCGGCTGGTGCGGCGCCGCTTGCAAGCAAGCCGCCAAGCCGAGCAACAAAAGCACGCCGCTAGCGCAGCTACACCAAACGCGCAGGAACCTCATACCGCCACTCTCCGTTGTTCCGTCGATCAGAGAAAAGAGGAACGGCGCCTCAACCGCCCTCCGAAAAGCTTTGCGCCCGAACGGGCCAGCCTTTCCAGGATAACGACGCGGAAACACGCACGCCACTCAAAGCGGCTGATGGGGAGATGCTCCGCACGACAAGCTCGCGTTAGAGAGGCCATGGGCTACCGAGCGGGTTTGTGGCGCTCGGGGGCTTCCGCTTCGCGGTGCGCACCCGCCCCCCGCAACTCGCCGTGCAACGACGCGGGAGGAGATCGATCTCAACCGACGCAACCCCGGCTTCTGGAACCTGCACGTTTCCAAGTGCGCCGGCGCGCGGATCGAGGGCGTTGCGATCAACGGCCTTGCGAACGAAGCGACCGCTGAGAAATAATCCGTCTCGAAAGGCGACAGAGCTCATTATTCCCGCAGCTGCATCTCCTGCTCTCGGTCACATGGCCCCCGGGCGTGTACAATCGTGGGGTGGATCGAACCCTTATCGCCGCTAGTTGTCGAGAAGCGACTAGCGTCTTTTCGTGAGGTCATTGACGCACCTCCCGCGGTCAGCCCGCCCGCTTGCGCCTCCCACCGATTGCGCGGTCACTCGACATGAACAGGCACAAAGTCAAGATGAGCAGTCCGAAGCATTCCCAACAATGCGCGATCGCGTTCTCCCTCTTGGCGACCGCGATCGCGTGCCTCGCGACTCCGGCGAGGGCGGACCTCGGCTACACCGTGGGGGGCAGCTGGCCCAACGCCGCCCACCGCGCCGCGGCCGAGAACGCGATACAAACGGTCACCGATCGCTACAACGCCTACGGCGACTTCGGCAGCCCGAACGTTTACGTTTACTACAACGCCGGCATCCCCACAGCCCAGGCGAGCTACCTGGGCAGCATCGGATTCGGCGGGACTTACCCCAACGAGCGAGTCACGGCCCACGAGATGGCGCACTACCTCGGGCTCCCGTCGGGGAATTGGGGCTCGCTCATGTCGGGCGGCACATGGAGCGGCGCCCACGGCCTAGCCAAGGTCAAGCAGTTCGATGGCGAGCAGGCGACACTCAATGGCGACTCGATTCACTACTGGCCCTACGGGCTGAATTTCGACAGCGAGGGGAGCGAGACCAACAAGCAACGGCAGGTCGCCGTGGTCTACGCCATGCGGGCCGACCTCGGCATCGGGTCGAGCACGCACCCCGCGGCTTTTAACAACGAGGTGGTCCTGACGGCCGACAACCCCGCTGGCCAGAGCGGCTTTAACTACAAGGGCGAGTGGAGCGACGGCCACTTTGCTCACGCCGGCTCGCACTACGCCACGGGCGATTACAAGCTACGCACGCCCACGAGCGGATCCGCCTACCGGTTCTACGGCGATTATCTCACGGTCAACAACACCAACGGCGCGGCGGGCGGTCTGCTTTACAAGGGCCAGGGCGCGGCCGCTAAGGTCACGATCAATAGCCTCAGGCTCGACGGCGGATGGATCCAGCACCAGAGCACTCTGAGCAGCCCCTTCGAGCTCGACGGCGCCATCAACGTGCTCTCCGATTCGGTTTTCTATGCGAAACAGGGCGACATCGACGTGACGGCGGCCATTCGAGGTTCGGGACGCATCACCATCGAGACAACCGACTCACCCGACCAAGACGCCCGTTACGTTCGCTTCCATTCCGACCGCATCTCTTTTGTGGGCGACATCGAGAACCGATCGCGCTTCGAGCTGGCCAGCGGCGGCAGGCTCGGCTTCTTGGTCGGCCCCTCGGGGAGCACGAACTCGATCACCGGCGCCACGGCGCGGGCGACGCATTTCAACGGCGCGTTCAACATCAACCTGTCGCAAGCGTCGTTCGAGGCGGGCGATTCGTGGGCGCTCGTTACGGCCGCCAACTCGAGTTACGGCGACGACTTCGAGGTGACCGGATTCGAGGGCGCCGAGGGTGTGTGGGGCGACGGCTCGTACTCCTTCGAGCAGGCGACCGGCCTGCTGACGATCGTCCCCACCTGGGACATCGACGGCGGCGGTTCGTGGAGCACCGCCGGCAACTGGATCGCGGGCGTCCCGTTGGTGGGTGGCGAAGCGAGCTTCGGCGATGCGCTAGGACCGGCTAACGCCCCGGCCGCAATCAATGTCGACACCCCCGTCACGCTGCGCCGGCTGAACTTTGACAACGCGAGCCCTTACACCCTCAGCGGCGCCAATGCGATCACACTCACCGGCGCCGCGATGGTGTACGCCAAGAGCGGCGATCACGAGATCGCGACTCCCCTGGCGGGCGGAGCCGGGCTCACCAAGCGAGGAGAGGGCGCGGTCACCCTCTCGGCGGCGAATCCCTTCACCGGCGACACGCGCGTCGACGCCGGCGCCCTGAGGCTCACAGGCGGCGCCTCGATCGCGGGATCGTCGAACATCGAGGTGCAGGCAGCCGCCACGCTCGACGTCTCGGGCCTGAGCGGCTCCTTCGTGCTCGGCGGCGGCCAGACGCTTAACACACAGAGCGGCGCCGCCGTTGTCGGCGACGTGGTCGCCGGAGCGGGGTCGTCCGTCACCGGCGCCGGCGCCTTGGCCAACAGCCTGACCGTCGAGAACGGCGCCTCCTTGCGGATCGGCGAAGCGGGGCTCCCAGTTTTGTCGCAGGCAACGCTCATCGACAACTTCGACTCCTACAACAACAGCGTTGTGCAAAACATCGGAGCCCACTCTAACGGCGACGCCACCTCGGGCGTGTGGGACGGCGTGTTCGACGGCACCTCAAACGGCTTGATCGTCGACGCCGATCCGGGCAACAACGCGCTGCAGGCGCTCGGCATCCCCTCCCAAGGCTCCGGCGGCTGGCGCGGCGCGGTTACGGACCTGGCTAACAACTTCTCCGACGACCACAGCCTGGCCGACGGCGACTCAGCGACCTACTTCTTTCAGGTCAGGAACGAGGGCAACGCCTACGCCGACACGATGATCGGTCTGACCGAGAACACCGGCCGGCTCGACATCAACAACGCCTGGCAAGACTTCTCGGTCAGACCCGTGGTGAAAGGGTCGCCGGGATCGGCGGTCCTAGACGTCAACGGGACGACGGTCGCCTCGCTGGTCGACGGCGAGTGGCGGAACGTTTGGCTGGTGGTCGACAACTCCAGCAAGACGTTCGACGTCTACACCTCGACCGGCCAAGACGACGGCGCCCTCGCCCTCGCCGGCGTGACGTTCAACACGATCACCAACCCCCTGGACCTCGCGGCGTTCGGGATCGCCGGCCGGGAGAACGGCCGCGTCACGGTCGACAACATCTTCACGGCGCCGGGAGAGTTCACCGGCAACCCGCTCGCGCCCGGCGGTGGGTCCGTTTACTCCACCGAAGTGCTCGGCGTCGCTGGCGACGTGCTCCTGGAGAGCGGGGCGGTCGTCTCGTTCGGCGTCGCTGGCTCGGGTGTCAACGACCGGCTGGAGATCGGCGGTGGTTTCACAGCGGGCGGCCTGCTCCAGGTCCAACTCGTCAACGGCGCCCCGGCGCCCGAACAGGGCGACAGCTTTGACTTGTTCGACTTCGCTTCGGCAAGCGGCGCATTCGACGAGTACGACCTCCCCGAGCTCGGCGCCGGACTCCGCTGGGACACCTCCGGCCTCACCGAAGAGGGATCTCTGTTGGTCTCGGTGGCGCTTGCGGGAGACTTTAACGAGAACGGCGTGGTCGACGCCGCCGACTTCACCGTGTGGCGAGACCGCTTGGGGCAAACGGGCATGCTCGCCTACGCCCCCGGCGACGGCGATGGCGACGGCGACGTAGACATCGCCGACTACGGCGTTTGGGTCGCCAACTTTGGAGCAACGGCGGCAACGCAAACGGTCGCCATCCCCGAGCCGCTTTCCGCTTCTCTCTTAGCGCTCGGCCTGGCGGCGTTGGGCCGGTCGCGTCCCCTCACCCGCCGGCGCCCTCGACACGCAGTTCGCCGCCCGACTCGGTCACGTTGTACCGGGCGCCGTCGACGGCCTCGCGCGTCGTGTCGGCGGCCTCGCCGCCGCGAAGGTCGAACCTCAGCGGCGAGGGCCGGCAACGCAGGTGCCTCCTCACGTAGCGGGGCGGCAACTCGTACCGCTTCTCGCCGATCGTGTAGCTCACGCTCGCGTCCGATTCGTTCGCCACGCGGAACTCGATCGCCGCGGAGCGCGGCCGGCCGAACAGCTGCACGGCGTACCAGTAGCCCGTCTTCTCGCTGCGGGCGACTGCCACGCCGGTCTCCGTGACGTTCGGGCCGAGCATGTTCTCGCGGTGGCCAGGCGAGTCACGCCAGCCCTCAAAGAACTGGTCGGCGAGCCCCCGGCTCTCGTAGCCGCCGCCGTCGAAGGCGTAAGCGATGTTCTCGGTCACCACGCAGTACTCGTAGCCCTCGTCGGCCACGCGGGCCGCGGCCGCGCGGCCGTCGGCGTGGTGCCCGTAGCGGTCATGCTCCGCCATGTAACGGGCGAACCCCTCCGCCGCGGCCATGAGCTTCTCATGGCGTTCGAGCGTCTCACGGCCCTCCTGCTGGCGGAACCCGTCCGTGCGACGGACGATGTGGTCGACGGCCTCGGCCGGTTCGACCTCGGTTTCGGGCGGGGGGCCGGCGGGCGCCTCGATCGTCTCGACGTCGTGCTCCTCGCCGCTCTGGGCGGCGGCCGGCGGGGCCGCGAGCGAGGCAAGCAAAACGGCGGCGCAGGCAACGAGCCACGAACAACGGGGAAGCGTGCGAGTCATGCGATTGGGTCCGGGGTGGAATCAGACTGAATACCATCTGCGCAACTAGACGGACACTCCCCCCCTCCGCCAGGGACCGGCGCAACGCCCCCGCCCCACTTCGCGCCACCGGAAACCGACGCGTTATCTCACGGACGATCGCCGCGCCGACGCCACGCTGCGCCCCCGAGTCCGATCGCCGCGAGCAGCAATCCCGCCGGCTCCGGCGCCACGACAAAACCAGTGTCGGAGAGCATGAACACCGTGCCGGGGCCGGGAGCACCGCCGCCGTACGTCGTACCGTAGAGATTGCCTTGCGAGTCCGCAATCAAATGCCCGCGGGGCTCTATGCCGTTGTCCCCGTTGAAGGAAAACAGTGTTGTGAGAACGGCGGTGGATAGATCGAATTTGTAGACCGCCCCTGATCCGTGGGCTCCGCCACGGGTCGCCATGCCGTAGAGATTGCCAGCGGCATCAGCGAGCAGACCGGTCGCGGGGTAGATGCCCTCGTGACTATCAAAGGAGTAAAGCAGTTCGAAGTCGCCAGTCTCAGGATCGATTCGGTATAGGGTCCCTTCGTGGTGGTAGCCCCCCCGGTGGGTTGTGCCGTAGAGGAGGCCATCCTTGCCCCAAAGCAATCCAGCTGGGGCGTCACCGTTGCGTTCATCGAACGAATGTAGCGTCGTCAGGTCCCCGTTCGAGCGATCGTACTTGAACACCGTACCGTGGTAACCCGGGACGCCTCCATCGGCGGTTGTTCCGTATAAGTTTCCGGCGGCGTCTGCAATCACACTGCTCGCGAAGAAGCCTTGGTCAAAATCGGAAAAGTATGCCAGCGTTTTCAACTCTCCCGCCACAAGGTCGAACTCGAAAACAGTTCCGCCCCCCAAGAAACCAATGTCTCCGTAATGACTAGTCACGCCGTACAACTTCTCCGAAGGGCCGGGCATCAGCCGGCCGGGCCCCCAGCCGTGGGGCCCTCCAAAACTATCAAGAAAGCTGAGCTCGCCCGTCGAAGGGTCGATCTTGAAGACAACCCCAGGGCCGTACGACGCGGATCCGGCGGCGGTTCCGTAAAGCATGCCGTCACGGTGCAGCAACAGGTCGCCGGGGGAAGTGACACCGGTGACATCGTAGTCGAAGGAGACGAGAGTGGCGAAGTCGCCCGTTGTTGGATCGATTCTATACACCGACCCGAAGTTGTATGCCCCGCCATAGCGTGTGGAGCCGTAGAGAGCGCCGGATGCATCGGCGACCAACCCCGAGTTGGGGTGACGCCCTTCTCCCAAATCAGAATTGTAGAGCGTCGTGAGCGTCGCCGCGGGGGCTGAGAAGCATGCCGCCGACGCAACCACGAACGCCAACAGCCTGAATCCAAAACGCTCATCCATGAGTCACTCGAAGCGATTGATCTGAGGGTTCAGCAGCGAAACACACGGCACATGTCTTTGAGCCGTTCCTGGGTCAACAAGAGGCCGGCATCCTACCGTATGACGCCAGAGAATGGGTATTGCGATTGAGGAAATACTTTGTGGCGATAGTCGCGGTCGATGCCAGACGCATATCGCTGTTCTAAACACGTCAAGACCGGGTTGCGGCGCCCACGTCACAACACATTGCAGTCAGATGCTTAGCGGATATTACACTGGCTGACAGCAGTCTGCGCCGGCAAACCCATGGGGTATTCTCTGACTTCGCAGCGCTGTCGCGATCGATCACTCCCGCACGACAACCGAGGACGATTCGAGCCCTTCCGCCGTCGCGGTCACGCGGATCGTTCCCTCGTTCGCGTCTGCGCGGACGATCGCCAGACAGCGGCCGCGGAGCGCCTGGCGGGTCGACGCTTGGTAGCTCTCGGTGCTGACGATCGAGCCGTTGTCCACGGCGATCACGCGGCCGGGGCCCTCGACCGCGAACTCGATCTGCGGCGTCGCGTCGGGCACGAGCACGCCGGCGGCGTCGACCACCTCGACCTCGACGTGGGCCACGTCGTCCCAATCGGCTGTGAGGCCGGGGCGGTCCGACTTGAGCCGCAGGGCGGCCGGCTCGCCGGCGGTGCGGAGCGCGCGGCGGGCGACCTCGCGGACGCCGTTGCGGGCGATCGCGACCAGCTCGCCCGGCTCGTAGGCGACGCTCCATTGCCGCGGCTCGGCGCTGGGATCGATCTGCTTGGCGCCGAGCGATCGGCCGTTGAGCAGGAGCTCCACTTCTTCGGCGTTGCTGTAGACCTCGATTTGCTGGGCCGCTTCCGCGTTCATAGGGTTGTCCAAAGGATTCCAGTCGTCGAACCTGACCCGCTTGCGGACCCACTCGATCTCTTCGTAGCCGGGGTCGACGGGGATCGGGGCGTCGCGGCCGACGCGCCGCACGACGTAGAGCACCGGCTCCTCAGCCCACCAGCCGGCGCGCTCCATGCCGCGCGGGGAGACGAGGCCGGTGCGGTCCAATAGGCCGGCGTCGAAGGTGTTCACGGGCCAGCGGCGCGACTCGCCGAGGTAGTCGATCCCACACCACAGGAATTGGCCCGAGTGCTGTGGGTTGTCGCGACAGCGGAGCCAGGTGCTGCGGTCGTGGTTCTGCTCGGTGCCAACGATCTTGCGCGACGGGTCGTCGCGCCACGCCTGGAGCAGCTCGGCGTCGCGGTAGTTTGTGCCGACCACGTCGAGCAGGTCGGCCAGGCCGTTGTCGTAGTCGTGCGTCACGTTCGGGCGGAACAGCGCCTGCGTGACCGGACGGCTGGGGTCGGCGGCGTGGCAGGCGTCGACCAGGCCGGTGAGCACGCGCTTGGCGAGCTCCGTGTCGTGCGTGTCGCGGATCTCGTTGCCCACGCTGTAGAGCAGGACGCTGGGGTGGTTGCGGTCGCGGCGCACCGTGTCCGTGAGATCGCGCCGCCACCACTCCTCGAAGTCGCGGTGGTAGTCGTGCTTGTTCTTGCCGCGGGTCCAGCAATCGAAGAACTCGTCCATGACGAGAAAGCCCATCCGGTCACACAGGTCGAGGAACTCGGGGGCGACCGGGTTGTGGGCCGTGCGGACGGCGTTCACGCCGAGCGCGCGGAGCCGCTCGAGCCGTCGCTGCCACACCCGCAGCGGCACGGCGGCGCCCACGGCCCCGCCGTCGTGGTGCAGGCAAACGCCCTTGAGCTTGACGCTCTCGCCGTTGAGCACGAAGCCTCGCTCGGAGCTGAACTCGGCGGTGCGCACGCCGAACGGCGTGACGACCTCGTCGACCACCTCGCCGCGCACGACCAGCTGGGTGACGAGCCGGTGCATCGCCGGGCGGTCGACGTCCCACAGCGTGGGCCGCAGGAGGGTCAGCTTCAGGGTGGTCTCGCCCGTGGGATCGAGCCGCGTCCGCGACGAGGCGACACGGCGGCCGGCCGGGTCGATGATCGCGGCGTGGATCCTGGCCCGAACGCTCGGTTGCGGGCGCTCGTCGGCCGTTTCGACCGCCACCCGCACCTCGGCCCGCTCGGCGGTGATCTGGGGCGTGGTGACGAACACCCCGTCGCGCGCGACGCGCAGCGGCGGCGCAACGACGAGCCGCACGTGGCGGTAGATCCCGGCGCCGGTGTACCAGCGCGACGCCGGTTGCGCGGAGGTGTCGGCCCGCACTTCGATGAGGTTCTTCTCGCCGGTTCCTTTGAGGTGGTCGGTCAGATCGTAAGCGAAGCTGACGTACCCGTTGGGCCGCTCGCCCAGCAGCTCGTCGTTGATCCAGACCTTCGAGTGCGCCATCACGCCATCGAACTCGATCGACACCCGGCCGTGCGGCGGGATCGTGGGGGTGACGAACTCCTTGCGGTACAGGCCAACGCCCGAGGGCATGAAACCGCCGGCGCCGCCGGTGGGGGCGTCTTCCCGCACCGGGCCCGCGATGCTCCAGTCGTGCGGCGTGCGGACCGCCGTCCAGCCGTCGTCGCCCCGGCCGCCGTCTTGGCGGAAGCGCCAGCCTTCATCGAAGTCGATGACCTCGCGTCCGGCCGCGATCGTCGCGACATGAACCATCAGCAGCAAGGCGACTAAATACCAACGGAACAACAGCATGGCGTCTGGAGGGTTGAGCTGAGGAATCGCTTGCGAGGAAGAAGCCGAAGAGAAGTGTCCAGTATCTACGTGACCGCGTGGGACTTCAACTTGCCACGGCCCGGCGGCGTCTGGCCGATCTTCTGTACGCGGGGTTACAGTCGCCCCGGGGCCTGTGGCCTAGAGTGGGTCGCGTTTCAACGGTTCCTACCCCCAGCCAGGATATCCCACGATGAACATGTTCCGTTCGCCCGGCCGCCCGTCACTCGCTCGCCCATCGCTCGCCCTGCTGGTGGCCGCTGCCCTGAGTAGCTCTGCCCCGCTCGCCTCGGCCGCCGAGCCCCCGGCCAAGGGCGACAAGGCCGCCGACTTCACCCTCGGCAAGCTGGGCGGCGGCGAGCTGAAGCTGAGCGACGCCCTGGCCGACGGGCCGGTCGCGCTGATCGTGCTGCGCGGCTTCCCCGAGTACCAGTGCCCGGCCTGCTCGCGGCAGGTGGCCGAGTACGTACGCCACGCCGAGGAGTTCGCCGCGGTCGGCGCCCAGGTCGTGATGGTCTACCCCGGCCCCTCCGGCGTGCTGCCCGCCAAGGCCGAAGAGTTCATGACCGACGTCGAGCTTCCCGAGGGTTTCACCCTGCTGCTCGATCCCGACTATAAGTTCACGAACCTCTACCACCTGCGGTGGGACGCCCCGCGCGAGACGGCCTACCCCACCACGCTGGTGATCGGCGAGGACGGCGTGATCGACTTCGCCAAGGTGAGCAAGACGCACGGTGGCCGCACGAAGGCGGACGACGCCCTCCACGCCCTCGGCCACCACAGCCACGAGCAGGGGCACGCCACGGCCGAGTGACATTCGCGGGGGCCGGTGGCCATGCCGCCGGGGAGCTGGGATAATGGCGGCTTGTGCTCACCAAGATCCCCGCGACCCGGCAGCAACCCGGCGGCCCATGCCTGCGACCCTCATCACCGGCGGCGCCGGCTTCCTCGGCAGCGAGTTCGTCCGCCAGACTCTTGAGCTCGGCGATGAGACCGCCGTCGTGCTCGACGCGCTCACCTACGCCGGCGACCGCGACAACCTGCCCGCCGAGGGCGACCGCCTCGTCTTCGCGCAAGGCGACATCGCCGACCGGCCGCTCGTCGAGCGGTTGCTCCGTGAGCACGGCGTGACGCGCATTGTCAACTTCGCCGCCGAGTCGCACGTCGACCGCTCGATCGACGACCCGGGGGCGTTCCTGCGCACCAACGTGCTCGGCGTTTACGAGCTGCTCACCGCCGCGCTCGGCCACTGGCGCCGGCTCGCCGGCGCCGAGCGCGAGGCGTTCCGCTTCGTGCAGGTCTCGACCGACGAGGTCTACGGCTCGCTCGGCGCCACGGGCGAGTTCACCGAGGGCTCGCCGTACGCGCCGCGGTCGCCCTACGCGGCGTCGAAGGCGGCGGGCGACCACTTCGTGCGGTCGTTCCACACAACCTACGGCCTGCCGACGATCGTCACGAACGGCTCGAACTGCTACGGCCCGCGGCAGTTCCCCGAGAAGCTCGTGCCGCTGCTCGCCATGAAAGCGATGCGCGGCGAGCGGCTGCCGATCTACGGCGACGGGTCGAACGTGCGCGAGTGGCTGCACACGGCCGACGCCTGCCGGGCGATCCGCGCGGTGGTCGAGAAAGGCCGACCGGGCGAGTCGTACAACGTCGGCGGCGGCGCCGAGCGGACCAACCTGGAGGTCGCCCGCCAGGTTTGCCGGCTCGTCGAGAAGCATTTTTCTGAGGCGCCGGTCAAGCCGGTCGAAAGCCTCATCGAGCTGGTCGCCGACCGCCCCGGGCACGACTTTCGTTACGCGGTCGACGCCACGAAGCTTCGCAGCGAACTCGGCTGGACGCCCGAGATTGGCTTCGACGAGGGCCTCGACGAGACGGTCCGCTGGTGCGTCGAGAACCTCGCGTGGACCGAGCGGGCGCTCCAGCGGGCCGGCTACGACGGCGGCCGGCTCGGCCGCGGCGAGTGAGCCCCTCTCGGGCGCCGAGAACGCTGGTTAGAAATCGCCAAAGGGATCGCCTTACTCATCTCTTCTCCTGGGTGAAGGGATCGTGGTTTTGATTGGTCTGAGGGGCGAAGGGGTCGTCTCTATGAATGGGCGCCACGCGCGGTTGTCCTTGTATTGTACTGGCTGTGCCAGTGGAGTCGCCTTGCCAGCTTCCGTTTGGTAGCGGATCGGCGCCGACTACGAACTGTGATTGCATTGTTGGGTACTGATTGTAAGGCGATGAAGAATACCCGTTCCCCCAGCCCAGCCCGTCGGCGTTGTTCTTGATCAAACTCAATTGAAGCTCCACCAGCTCGTCACGCTTCCTGACGCGCGTCTCGAGCCGCTCCTCCAGTTGGTCAACCCGTTTCTTGATCTTGTCGAACTCCGCGCGACGGCTCTCGATGTCGAGCGTAAACTGATCCTGCAGAGCCTTGCGGAGTTTTCCCTGGGCCTCTTGCTTCTTCTCATCATTGTCGGCGTCGGCGTAGAGCTGGCGCGCCTTGTCGACCCGCTTCTGCGACTCGACAAACTCTTTCGACGGCGCCATCTGTGGGAAGGCCCCGTATGGCGTTGCATATTGTGTTGTGTATCGCCCCGGCGGGGTGTTCCATACCGGGTTTTGCGCCGTGGCGCCCTTCACCAACAAAGTGCCTACGACAACGAACACTGCCACTCTGACGAGATGGGTCATGGTTTCTCTCGGTTTTTGGGAGGGTGGGTCATCTGCGCACCGGGGAGGGAAATCAGCTCGCGTCGCAGCGTGTCGGCTTGGACGCGCCACGGATCGTTTTGCGGGACCCACGGGACAGCTCTGGTCTCCGCCGCGGCCGTGGCTTCGAGTCGGTCGAGGGCCTGCTCGATCGTCGCGACGTCGGAACGCCACTGCTGAGCCTCGGGCGAGTAAAACGCCTGATGCGCGAAGGCGGCAGGGGGCGGATCTGACCATCTCGTCTCACCGGGTTGGAGCAACCGGTTCGCAGCCAACAGGGCGAGCAGCGTTAACACCAACAGCTGCAAGCCGACCCGTACACGCCGGCGGCGGCCCAACCGCTTGAGCCCCGCAAATCGCCAACGCCGGGGCCGCTGCAGTCGGGCGAGCGCCGTTTGCAGGGCGTCGTGCGCCTCGGCCGCCGACGCGTAGCGTCGCCCGGGCTTCTTTGTCATGAGCCGGTCGACCACGTCCGAAAGCTCGTCGGGCGTCTCAGGCCGGCGCCGCCAGAGCGGCGTGGGGGCGTCGCGGCAGATGCGGTGGAGCACGCCGACCGCTCGGTCGGCGCGGAACGGCGGGTGGCCGGTTGCGGCGAAGTAGAGCGTCGAGCCGAGGCTGAACAGGTCGCTCCGCCAGTCGACCGCGGCGCCGCTCGCCTGCTCGGGCGACATGTAATGCGGCGTGCCGGCCACCACGCCGGTCTGCGTGAGGCTCGCCTCGTCGACCGTTTGGGCCAGGCCGAAGTCGGTCACCAGAGCCCGTTCTAAGCCGCTCTCCAAGAGCAGGTTGCCCGGCTTGATGTCGCGGTGCACCACGCCCTGCTCGTGAGCCGCCTCGAGCCCGGACGCCGCCTGGGCGCCGATACGCAGCACCTCGACCGGGGCGAGCGGCCCGTCGCGGTCAACCCGCGCCTGGAGCGACTCGCCGTCGACGTAGTTCATCACCAGGAAGGGCGTTTCGCCTTCGGTCTGCACATCGTGGATCGCCACCACGTGCTCGTGGACCACCGCGGCGGCGGCCCGCGCCTCGCGGCCGAACCGCTGCCGCGCCGGCCCGCTGTGCGCCAGGTGTGGGGCGAGCACCTTGAGCGCCACCGGCCGGTGCAACTCGGTGTCGAATCCCCTGTAGACGATGCTCATGCCCCCCGACCCGATCACGCGCTCCACGTCGTAGCGGCCGAGCCGACCGAGCATCTCCGGCTGTGCGGCGGCGCCGAGCGTGCGAACGTCGTCGCGGGTGGGAAGCTCGGCGAGCAACTCGCGTGTCTCCACGTCGAACTCGCCCGCGCCCGAGAGCGCGTCGAGCCGCTCGCGGCAAACGGGGCACGACTCGACATGGTCGAGCGCCGCGCGGTGGGCGTCGTCGTGCCCGTCACCGATGTGCCCGTCGCCGTCGTGCCCGTCGCCTATGAGCACGTCGTCAAACAGCAACTCACGCAATTGGTCGTCGCCCACGTGGGGCGAATCGGTTGGTGCTGGGGGGGCGTTCATGGCTTTGCCTCGCTGGCGGGGTCGAGTGTCTCCTCCTCTTCAAGCAACCGGCGCACCTCCACCCTGAGCCGCGCCCGCACACGGCTGCGGGCCACGTGCACGGCGCCGGGCGAAACGCCGAGCGTGGTAGCTGCCTCGTCGGTCGTGCGAGCCTCGACGCTGGTCATCCAGAACGCCCGCCAATTGGTCGGGCTCACCCGCTCGCGCACCCGCTCGGCCGCCCAGCGGAACGCCTCGCGGCGCCACTCGAGGTCGAACTCGGCCGTCGCCTCGGTGGCCGGGTCGGCCAGCTCGCCGAGCCAGCGGGCGACGCCCGAGTCGCCGCTGCCGAGCGCCTGGTGCTTGCGGCGCGTGAGCCGGTTGATCAGCTCGTTGCGCGTGATGCGCCCGAGCCAGGTCCGGAACCGCCCCCGCTCGGGGTCGGGCGTCCACCGCTCCACGGCCCGCGAGACCGACAGAAGCACCTCTTGGACCACCTCGCGGGCGTCGGCGTCTTGCATGCCGTGGGATCGGGCCAGCCGGTAGACGACCGGCTCGTAAAGCTCGGCGAAATGGCGCCACGCCTCCTCGTCGTCCGCGTCGCCGAGCCTGAGGATCAGGCTCATTCGGGTGTCGGGCGGCGGGGCGTTCATCGGCTAGCGTGTGCGGGCGGGGCGAACGGGGGACGAGACTTCCCCCTTATACACCCATCGCCAAGCCGAACCTTGCGCGCGGCGGCCGAAATTCTAAGAAACCGTACGCGTCTCGCCGTCAGGCGGCGCAACGCCGCGCCGGCTCGGTCGCCTCGGGCGGCTCGGCCAACGCGTCGGCCCGCTCGGCGGGGTCGATTCCATAGAAACGCAAGTACTTCCGCTCGGCCCAGCCGAAGAACCGGCCCAAACGCGTGGCGCCCAGGCAGTGCCGGGCCGAGAGCACCCCAACCACGGCGCCGATCACCGTGTCGCTCGGGAAGTGGGCCCCCACGAACACCCGCTGCATGCCCACCGCCACGGCGAGCGCCACAAACAGGCCGCGGGCGTGCGGGTAGAGCAGCACGAGCGCTGTGGCCAAGCCGAATGCCGACGCCGTGTGCGCCGACGGGAAGCTCTGGATGTTCGAGTCGTGCGACAACATCGGCATCAGGCCGAGGAACGTGTCGTTCAGCCCCAGGTCGGGCGCCGCCGCGAAATCGATCGACCGCGGCCGGCTCCGTGCGACAAGCAGCTTGACCACGTCGGCCATCACCCCGGCGCCCAAGCCGCAAGTCAGGATCCGTCCGCTGCGGTAGCGGTTCGAGGGGTCCATCACGGCGATCACGCCGACGATGAGCATCACGCCAAAGCCGTTGCCGAACACCTCGGCCACTTGCAACAAGTTGCCCACTTCGCCCGGCGGGTCCCAGCCGTGAAAGGCCTCGGCCACGCGCACGTCGGCCGCCAGGGCGAGGCCCAGCGCCGCGGCCAGCAGCACGCAGGTCGTGCGCCACGGCAGCCCGACCAACACACCGGGCTTGAGGCGTCGGCGTGCGGCGAGTGTTGTCTTAGAAATGGCCAACGGGCGACTCGTGGTTGGGGGGCGGGCGCCCCGTATCATCCGGCGGACGGCTGACCGGCAAAATCATGGCCGGCGACGCCTCCGTCGACGGCGCCACGAGCGGCGTCGTCGCGTCGGCGCCCTCCTGAACGGGCGCCGAGCAAGTTGGTCTCATGGCTTCTGTCATCGGACCTGAGGCGCCATGAGGCTTGAGGCGGTTGCTGCTATCACGCGGAGAATTCACACGAAATACAGGATCGAAGCCGTGCTGTCGACCTCGCTTGCGCAGTTTCGCACGGCGGACGAATCTCCCAAGGACGCAAGCGCCGCTAGCATCCAGCCACCACGCATCGCTAGCAGATATACGGGAGCCGGCGGGTGTAAGCCTCGGAGGTCCCAGCCACCATCTGCACTACGCCGCCCCGCCGTGCCTTACAGCGTTCGGCTCCTAGTTTGTCTGTTCTCTTGGGGCGTGATCCATTACGCTCGGCGCCCTGTCAGAATCCCATGCCGGAGCTCAACAGCGTGACCAAGCTAGCACTCTCGCCCAAACTGGCCCCGTGGGCCGCCGTGACGATCGCCGCCGTGGTGTTTCTCACTCAGCTCGGCGCCGCCCGGTTGTGGGACGACGACGAGCCACGCAACGCCCGCTGCGCGGTCGAGATGTTCGAGCGTGGCGACCTCATCACGCCCACCTTCAACGGCGAGCTGCGGGCCCACAAGCCGGCGCTGCTCTACTGGCTGATGATGGCCAGCTACGCAATGTTTGGTGTGAGCGAGTTCTCGGCGCGGTTGCCCTCAGCGCTCTGCGGCATTGGCGCCGCCCTGCTCTGCTACCACCTCGGCCGGCTGCTGTTCGACCGCACCATCGGGCTGCTCGCCGCGGCGCTGCTCAGCAGCGCGCTGATGTTCGCCGTCGCCTCGCGCGCCGCCACGCCCGACGCCCTGCTGATCACCTGCGTGACGGCCGCCCTCTACCTGTTCGCCAAGGGCGTCGCCCGGCTGCGCGGCGGCGACCTGAACGACACGTCCCGCGGCTCGCTCTCCGACCAGAAGATGCCGCTCGGCGTCGCCGCGGCGATGTACGTGGCGATGGGCCTCGCGGTGCTCGCCAAGGGCCCCGTCGGCCTGGTGCTGCCGGGGGCCGTGATCGCCCTGTTCGCCGTGCTGCTCGACCCCGACCCGGCCGTGCTCGGCTCCGCGGCCACGACCTGGTACAAACGCCTCGCCGAGCGGCTCGGTGCGTCGCTCGATCCGCGTCGCGTGCTGCGTCTCTTGGGCGCCGTTCGCTTTCCGCTGGGGCTCGTGATCGTCGCGCTCGTCGCCCTGCCCTGGTACGTGGCCGTCGGCCTGGCGACGGGGGGCGACTTCCTGTCGGGCTTCCTCGGCACGCACAACGTCGGCCGCTTCATGGAGCCGATGGAGGGGCACGACGGGGCGCCGCTGTTCTACGTCATCGCGATCATGGCCGGCTTCTTCCCCGCCAGCTGCTTCCTGCCGGTGGCCACGGTCTCCGCGGTCCGCTCGCAACTCCGGCCCGCAACGAAAAGCGCCTCTTACGGCTTCTTGATCGCGTGGGTCGCCGCCTACCTCGTCGTTTTCACGATCGCCGCCACCAAGCTGCCGAGCTACGTCACCCCCTGCTACGCCGCCCTGGCGGTCGGCACGGCGGCGTGGCTCGTCGAGCAGGTCCGCAGCAAACAAGCGGCGGGCGTCTCGCTCCGCAGCTGGTTGGCCGCCGGCGTCGGCTCGTTCCTGGTGGTCGGCGTTGGCATCGGCGTGGCGCTCGGCGTTGTGGCCATCGCGCTGCTGGAGGGCGACTCGGCGCTCGGTTGGCGCCTCGGCGCCGTCGCCCTGATCCCGGCCGCGGGCGGCGCCTACGCCTTGGCGGCGATCGCTAGCTCACGGCCGACCCGCGCGGTGGTCGGCTTCGCCGCCGCCGGCGTCGTTTTCACCACCGCCGCGATGGCGTGGGTCGCCCCCCAAGCGAGCCCATTCGCCGACGGCCCACGCATCGCCGAGCGCATCCGCCAACTCGAAGCGGCCGACCCCAACGCCGAGCCGTTCGACGTCCTCTCGACCCGTTACACCAGGCCGACCACGGTCTACTACCTCGGCCGCACGATCGAAAGGAACGACGACCCGCAGCGCATCCGCGATCGCCTCACGACGCCCGGCTCGCTGGTCGTCGCCTCGGCCGAGGCGTACGAGAACCTCAAGGCCACGCTGCCGCCCGGCGTGGTGGTCCTCGCCGAAGAGCACCGCCTGATGCGCCCCGAGAAGGGCGTCGTGCTGCTGGGACAAGCAGAGCTGCAAGCGCGGCTGCCTGCCGAGAAGCGGCTGACGCGTTGATCTCGCGCAGAGTCGCGGAGGAGTAGGGGTGCATGGGATGCACCAACAGGTGCGGTGCATCCCATGCGCCCTACTTACTACATTGCAAGTTCATCTCTGACGCGGTGTATCAAGTGCAAGATCATCACAATCTGAACCAGCATGCCAAGGACGAGGCCAAGGATGAGAATGAACGCCAACGGGCCAGCAGTATGCGAACCTTGCATGGCCAACTCGAACAATGCTGCGCCAACCATGATCGCAACGTATACAACGCGGCGATTGCTCGCCCGATCAGCCAAATCCTGACGCTGTCTTGACATTGCAAACTCTCCGATACCGCCGAGTAGATGCCACATCATCGCACAGCCCACGACCATCGTAACCAATCCGTAGGGGACGGCGAGAGCACCATGAACGGCGAAACCGAATAACCAAAGCATAGTCAACACAAAGCAAAGCATACCCGCAGTTATGAACTTCGTCGACAACGGCGAGAGACCACTGCAGCCGGCAGCGACAATCAAATACCCAACGCCATCTACAAGCAAGTCGAAGCCGTTGAGTGAGAAATCGAGAATGACGAGCAGCAGCCCCCAGAATAGTTGCGAGAAATGGAATGCCATTCGTCATGAACCTCTGGCCAGTGCGGCTTGTAATATTACGCAAATCGGCTCCGTTGCCGGCCGCACGCGAAGTGGGCTACCAACCGTCAGTAACACTCTACTTGACTGGTGGCACTGGCGACATGATCCCGTGTGCCACTGGCGTGGCGCCAGTGTGATGTACCGCTAAGAACGCAGGGTGCGATGAAGCGTCAGCGGTATCGTACCTCCCCGGCGTCTATCGCATGGCCGCCCGACTGGAAACGAGTCGGTGTGCCATCCAAATACCCACGGGTGGCGCCGACAGTCACGAGCAAACGACGCAGTGAGCCGCCCCGCACGCCCGAGTGCCCGCACGCCCGAGTGATTGTCGGGGTGCGTAGCACAAGAGGGTCGGGCGGACTCGTTGCCGCCTCGCCACCTGGGATTCGCCCCCCGACACTCGCCCGGCAAAGTCAAACGGCTCATGGCGCCAACCGCAAGCGAGTGTCGCGGCCACCCGTTCTTATCTCTTCTTGACCGTCTTCGTTCCTTAGTTCCTTCGTGGTTCTCTCCAGAGCCCACACAGTCTACGCCGGCGGGCCGCACGCGGGTCACCCCTCTAGCACGAGCGGGTGGCCTCGACAGTCACGAGCGAACGGCGACGTGAGCCGCTCCGCACGCGCGAGACTGCCGGGAGACGTAGCCCAAGAGTTGGGGCGGACTCGCTGTCGGAGCGCCTCCTGGGCGCCGTGCGGCTCCCCTCTGGCGGGCGCCGCATTCGCTGAGACTCACGCTTGGGCACAAAGTGCCAGAGAAGCGATCATGGCGGTCGATGCACCGGGGTAATCGTCCGTCGCCCACGCTCGCCTTGCTGAAGAGCTTTAGCAGGCCTCCCCAGGCATGGCGCCCAACGGTTTGGGGCACAGAACGATGCAAATTGCGTAAATACGCCCTTCAATTGCAACCTAAAGGGGCCGAAAGTGGGGCCTCCCAAGTATATTTAGGTTTTATGCTAAATGGCGGCCCCGCAGGTTGCGGGCTTATCACCACGCTTATCGCTCGAACCGAACCTGTCGGGAAGAGGTCCCCGGGCGGAGGCGGTCGCTTCCCCTGCGATCGGATTTTTTTGACGCCACGCTGCGTTCCGCAGTGCTGCACAAGCCATTGCCGCGCATTGCTTGGCTGGAAGTTTCGCATCACGACTCACTCTTAACACTTCTCTTGATCGGGCGCACGTCGCCCAAACACCCTTGGAGGTTATGCTCATGACGGTAACCCAACTCTGGCGTAGCGGCGCGGCATGCGCCCTCGCCGCCTGCCTTCTCGGCGCAATCACGACGCCGGCCCTGGCGGCTGGCGTCTCGCTGGCTCCGGACGCCGACGCCCGGCTCGCCAACGACTCGAACCGTGGCGCCACCAGCAACACCGGCAGCGAAGGCCAGTGGGAAGTCCGCTGGCACGAAGCGCCGCGCGTTCGCATCGGCTACGTCCGCTACGACATCACCGGCGTAGACCCCTCTCTCTTCCAGTACGCCACGCTCAGCGGCAACTTCACGGGGAGCAGCTACAACGGCCCCTCGAGCGGCGGCATGTGGAATGTCTACGGCCTGAACGACGACGTGGTGGCCGACAGCGGCATCCTGGGCAACGACTGGGGCGAGTCCGACGTGAACTACTCGAACGCCGCAGGCGTCGACAACGCGGCCGCCGAGGGCACGTTCGCCTTCACCAGCGATGTGGAGCTCTTGGGCACGCTGTCGTTCGACGGCGTCGACGTCCAGCCGCTCCCGTTCATGTCGAACACGAACGACCTGGACCTGACGGACTTCCTCAACGACGACACCGACGGGTTGGTGACCTTTCTGTTCATGGACGTCGCCCAGAACGGCCACGAGTACCGCATCAACAGCAAGGAAGGCAGCACGGCCGACGGCCACGGCCCGACGATGCTGAACTTCGTCCCCGAGCCCACCAGCGCCCTGCTGGCGGTCCTCGGTCTCGCGGGCCTCGCGCGTTCACGCCGCAACCGCGGCTGAGCCGCCTCGCGGGTCACTCCAGAGCCTGACGGCCCGCCGCCCGATCGATTCGGGCGGCGGGCTTTTTTTGCGCCGTCTCTTGGCTGCTTGGGTGGCGCCGACAGTCACGAGCTAAGGCTTTGCTAGCCGTCCCTTACGCCCGAGTGATTGTCGGGGTGCGTAGCACAAGAGGTTGGGGCGGAAGCGTCGCGAGCACGCCTCCTGGGCTCCGCCCCCGCGACACTCGCTCTTCACGTTCTTTCTTCTCTTGTCCCGTCTTCGTTCCTTGGTTCCGTCGTGGTTCCCTTACGTCCTTCTTCGTGCGCTTGATCGTCGTGCCCGTCGTGTCGTCGTGGTTCCCTCCCTTGAGGACCACTCAAACGCGCGGCCAATAATTTCTTTGCGCGACTTATCCGCCTTCAGCGGACTCCGCTGCGCTCCGCTAATCGACCTGATAGCAACGACTTAGAACAAAATCGCGAGTGGCCAAGAATCGCTGCTGCGCGCGGCGGCCAAAAGCGATTGTCGAAATTAGGTGAAACGCCCGTTACAAAGATAATTGGGCGCCGCAGGGGTGTATTCTTCACGCCGCCGCTGCACTCAGCCGGCCGTTTGCCGCTCCGCAGCCCGCTGCTCTGCGTTTTTCAGCCCCGATTACCACGGGCAACTTTTTCAGAGCACTCTCAGACGCGCGATTTCAAACTATTATTGGCCACGCCAGCGTGGCGACGGTCTGCGTCGGTGAGAGCCACTTGATCAACGCACCGCGGGTCGCGGGGCCATCGCCTGCGGCGTGGCGCCCGCCGTGCGCAGCAGGCCGGCGAGCTTCTCCGGAGGCAAAAAGCCGGTCGCGGCGCCAACCGCCTTGCCTTCGGGCGTGAACACGATCGTCGTCGGGAAGGCCCGCACCTTGAGCGCTTGGACTAGCTCGCTGTCGCGCTCGGCGTGGAGCTTGAGCGGCACGAAGCGGCGCGTGACCTCGGCGGCCACGCTCTCGTCGGTCCAGGTCTCGAGCTCCATCTTGCGGCAGAAGCGGCAGTTCTCCGACGTGACGTAGGCGACGATCGGCCGGCGGCTCTGGCGGGCGTCGGCCTGGGCGGCGCCGGCGTCGTTGGACCAGGCGATCGGCAAGCCGGGCAGCGGGGCGGGCTCGGCCGGCGCGAGACCGAACAGGCTGCGGAGCGAGAAGCCGCCGCTCGTCTCGGGGGCCGTCGTCTCCTGCGCGCTGAGCGGGGCCGAAACCAGCAGCGCGATCGCTATGGCGAGCGGGATGATTCGTTGGGTTCGCATCGCAGCGGGCCTCCTGCCGGTTGATCACCACACGCCTGTAGCAAGATGATCGGTCCGCGGGCCGGGCCGGCTGAGTGCGGAGCCCCACGGTGCGGCCTGTATGGCCGGCGTACTCGATGCGGGCCGGGTTGTGCGGGTCGCGTAAAGCCCCATAGCGCAAGAGCGAACCGCCGTGGTCGCCCACGGCGGTTCGAGGAAGGTGAGATCGAGTCGCGACGCGTCGGTAGCGAGTCAGCAGGCCGAACGCCGCCGGGCCAGCACCCCCGCCACAGCCGCCAGCAGCAGCCCCGCGGCGGCCGGCTCGGGAACGGCCATGCTGGTCGCCGGCGAGGGGACGGTCATACCGAAGTTGGACCGCCAGATGGCGTAGTCGACCGCGTCGACGACCATGTCGAAGTTGCCGTCGGCCGCCAGGCCTAGGCCGGTCGCGCCCATCGAGTCGCGCCACACGGTGAAGTCGGCCGCGTCGACCACGCCGTTCAGGTTGTAGTCGCCCGTGAGCACCGGCGCCTCGCCGTGGTCGGCGACCGCCTCCAGGGCGTTGATGTCGATGACGGTCTCGGTCTCCTCGCCGTTCTCGCCCACCAGCCGGAGGGCGCCGAGCGCGTAGCCGTGGTCCCACAGGTGGCCGCCATGCCGCAGGAAGCCGACCACCCCAACGCTGTCCATCACGAACAGCTCGCTGCCGGTCGAGTAGTAGCCGTCCGGGTCGGCGGGGTCGATGATCTGGCTGATGCTGAACAGGATCGCGTCGCCCTCGGTCTTGATGATCCCCTCGGGGTTGACCCGCAGCCCCTCGTCGTGCGCTCCGCGGAAGTCGAAGCGGTCGCTGTCGCCCACGCGTTCGCTGACCATCATCGCGTCGAGGTTGATCGCCTGCGGGCCCTGGCGATCGTCGAATAAGGCGAACGCCGTGGCGGGGATCGGGCCGAGCAGCGTCTCGACGGCGGAGGTCACCAGGGCGTGCGGCAGGTAGTTCGTTCCCGAGAGGTTCCAGACCGACGCGCCGCTGGCGGCGTCGGTGTCGAGCGAGTACTTGTTCGTGTCGCCCAGGCCACCGAGTTCGATATCGGGCTCGGGGCCCCAGAGCTCGGCGCCATCGACGTCTTTGGGGAGCGGCATGCCGTTCACCTCGGGCTGCTTGGCCCACACGCCCTGCGAAGAGGGGGGTGAGAAGACGCCGGCCATCTCGTGGCTCAGCTCGCCCGTGCCGCCGATCGTCATGCCGTTCGACAGCAGCAGCGGCCCCGCGGGTGGGACCGGCGTGGGGCCGAAGCCGCCGAGGGGGCTGCGGCCGGCGATCTCGTCGTCGTGCGAGAAGACGAGGTGCGCCTCGTCACGCAACAACGGGTCAAACAGGGCGTCGTGCTGGTTGGCGATCGCGTCGACCTGGTCTTCGCGTTCCCAGTTGGGACGTGTGAAGGAGAAGTCGACCCCGTCGGTCGCCCCGCCCAGGCCGTCCCACAGCACCACCTGCTCGGGATCGGGGGCGCCGCCGGGCGAGGTGGTGGTGTCGAAATCGTGCGAGTACTCTTTGCCGAAAACCGTAGGCGGGGGCATGATCCCGGGGCCGATCGCCACGGGCGCGTAAGGCACGGGGACGTAGGGGATCGTGGCGAGGGCGGGCGCCGCCGCGAGGGGCGCCAGGCCTAGGCAAAGCGTCAGGGAGGCCAGGCGGCGAGTTTGGGGGCGGGATACGGGGCGTCGTAAGGACATGGCGGACTCCTTGCTCAACGGGTGGAACACCCGCTCGGCGCGTTGCTGCGCCAGGCGGAACACCCAGGAGATCCGCATCGGGCCTCCCAGCCCGACAGAGAAAAGCAAAAGAGCCGGGAAGGCTCAATAGCTGCGTGGGGCTTCGTCTTCTTGCGGCTGCCACGGGCCGCGGTTCGATTCGGGGAACACCACGAGACGGCGCGCCAGGAAGTTGAGCACCAGGCCGACAGCCGTAGCCGTCAGCTTGGCGCCAGCGGGCGAGAACGCCGCCAGCAGCGCCAGGGTCGTCGCCCGGTCGACCAGGCCAACCGCCAGCACCGCGGCCGCGTAGACGGCGAGCTCGGAGTAGCGTCCCCAACGCGCCTGGTGGCGGAAGATCAGCTTGATGCAGAGCCAGTAGTTCACCGCCGCGGCGACGACAAAGGCGATCGGCGCCGCGACGCCCGCCGCCGCGCCGCCGCGCAGCAGCGCGAGGAACACGAGCAGGTTCACCACCGCGCAGAGCCCGCCTATCGCCACGTACGACAGGAACTGCACCGGTGCGGGCAGGTTGTGGGCGTTGTAGCGCACGATGCAATACAGCGCCCGCAGGCCGTCGCGCAGCCCGATCTTCTTTCCCTCTTCGTACGTGCGGGCGTAGTACGACACGCCCATCTCAACGATCCGAACGCGCCGCTGGGCGACGGCCGCCGTGACCTCCGGCTCGAAGCCGAACCGCTTCTCTCGCAAGGGGAGCGACTGGATCAGGTCGCGGCGGAAGACCTTGTAGCAGGTCTCCATGTCGGTGAGGTTCAGGTCGGTGAACATGTTCGACAGGAACGTCAGGCACTGGTTGCCCATCGAGTGCCAGAAGTAGAGCACCCGGTGGGCGCCGTGCGTCAGGTAGCGCGAGCCCATGACGACCTCGGCCTGGCCGTCGACGAGCGGCTTGATAAGCCGCAGCAGGTCTTGCGGGTCGTACTCGAGGTCGGCGTCTTGGACCGCGACAAAGTCGCCGCTGGCGGCGGCGATGCCGGTGTGCAGCGCGGCGCCCTTGCCCTGGTTCACGTCGTGCGTGAGCAGGCGGACCTCTTCGCAGCGCTCGGCCAGGGCGTGGGCGATCTCACGGCTGCGGTCGGCCGAGCAGTCGTCGACGATGAGGATCTCAAGCCGCAGCGTGTCGGAGGCGATCGCCCGCACACGGTCGACGCACCGCTCGAGCGTCGCCTCTTCGTTGTAGCACGGCACGATGACCGTGAGCGTGTGGGGGGGAGCGTCGGCGGGCACGGCAGGCGGGGCGCTGGGGAGCGGTCGGCGGGAAACCCCCACCCTATTTGCCACTCACTGGCGACACAAGAACCGTGGGTCCGTTTCGAGGCGACCGACCCTAGGAATGGGCCCGCGGGGAGTTGGCCCGCGGCTGGGCGCCTTACAGCAGCGTGTCGAGCTCGTCCACCAGCCGCTCGAAGTGATCGAGCGCCGTCTCGACCGGCTTGGGGCTCTCCATGTCGACGCCGGCGTCGCGCAGTAGCTCGAGCGGGTACTTGCTGCAGCCCCCCTTGAGGAACGACAGGTAGTCGCCGAGCTCTTCCTTGCCGCCGGTCAGCACGCGCTGGCTCAGCGCGATGGCGGCCGACAGGCCGGTGGCGTACTTGTAGACGTAGAACGCGTTGTAGAAGTGCGGGATCCGCAGGCACTCGAGCTCCAGCTGCTCGTCGATCGCGAACTTCTCGCCGAAGTAGGCGTCGAGCAACTCGCGGTAGACCGTGCGGAACCGCTCGAGCGTGAGCGCCTCGCCCGCCTCGGCCAGCTCGTGGGTGAGCTTCTCGAACTCGGCGAACATCGTCTGCCGCACGATCGTGCCGCGGATGGCGTCGATCTCGCGGTTCAGCAAGTAGGCGCGTTCCTTGTCGCTCTTCGCCTGCTCCATCAGGTAGCCGCTGAGCAGCTGCTCGTTGAAGGTGCTGGCCACCTCGGCGACGAAAATCGTGTAGTTGTAATACTCGTAAGGCTGGTTGCCGGCCGAGTACCAGCTGTGCATCGAGTGCCCCGCCTCGTGGGCGAGGGTGAACATGTGGTCGAGCACGTCGGGCTGGTAGTTCATCAGGATGAACGGGTCGCCGTCGAACGAGCCAGCCGAGAAGGCGCCGGAGTTCTTGCCCTTGTTCGGGTAGCGGTCGCACCAGCGGCCGCGGAGGCCCGCCTCGAGCGTGTTGCAGTACTCGTCGCCCATCGGCGCGAGCGAGGCGATCACCTTCTTGACCGCTTGGTCCCAGGTGTGCCGCGTGTCGAGCTCGCTGAGGATCGGCACGTACGTGTCGTACTGGTGGATCTCCTTGAGCTTCATCTTGCGGCGGCGGAGCTCGAAGTACTTGTGCACCGCCGGCAGCCGCGAGCGGACCGCTTTCACCAGGTTGTCGTAAACGCTGACCGGCACGTCGTCGCCGAACAGCGACGCCTCGCGGGCCGAGGAGTAGCCGCGCGCTTGGGCGTAGTAGACGTCCTTCTGGATCGAGCCCTTGAGCGTGGCGGCGAGGGCGTTCTCGTGGTCGGCGAACTCTTCGTAGAACTTGGTGAACGCCTCCTTGCGCACCGAGCGCTTGGGCGAGTGGAGGAAGACCGCGAAGCTCGACTGCGAGAGCTCGGCCGGCTTGCCGTCGTCGCCCGTGACCGTGCCGAACTTCAGGTCGGCGTCGGTCAGCTGGCGGAAGATCTGGCTGGTGGAGCCCGCCATCTCGCTCTGCATGGCGAGCAGCTTCTCCTCGGCGTCCGAGAGCGTGTGCGGTTTGTAGCGCACGAGCCTCTCGAGCGTCAGCCGGTAAGGCGCCAGCTCCTTGGCCGTTTGGTACTTCTTGAGCTTGGCTTGCGAGAGTCCGAGGATCTCAGGCCGGATGAAGCTGGCGGCCTGGGCGGCGCGGCTGGCGGCGCCCTCGTAGCGGCCGCTCATCTCCTGGTAGCGGCTGTTGGCCTGGTCCTCGGTCGTCTTGAGCATCGCGTAGTAAGCGATCCGCTCGCCGTCGCGGTCGAACGCGCTGTCGAACTTCAGGCATTTGGCCAGCGCCGCCGGCCCATCGCCCAACTTGCCGCGGAACGACTCGTACCGCTTGATCTTCTTCTCCCACTTCACGAACGCCTCCTCCCACGCCTTGTCCGAGGGGAACAGGCTCGAGAGGTCCCACGTGTCGGCGGGTTTGACTTTGCTGCGGAGGGGGAGCTTTTTCGCCATGCGGGCGTTGCCTCGGTTAAGTCCGTTTGTGCGAAGGCGACATCGAACTAGTTGATGTCGATAGTCACGTAGGGTCCCCCACCCCATGGGGAAGGGATGTCTTGCATCACCATTTCCAAAGCGCCGTGCCCCACGACAGCCCGGCGCCGAAACCGCACAGCATCAGTTCGTCGCCCTCGGCGATGCGGCCCTCGCGGACCGATTCGTCCAGCGCGATCGGGATGCTGCCGCCCGACGTGTTGCCTAGGCGGTCGATGTTCTTGACCACCAAGTCGGCGGGGATGCCCATCGAGTCGGCCGCGGCGGTGAGGATGCGGGCGTTCGCCTGGTGCAGCAGCCACAGCTTGACGGCGTCGGTGTCGCGTCCGGCGGCTTCGAGCACGTGTGCGAAGGTGTCTTCCAAGAGACGCACGGCCCACTTGAAGACCGGCTTGCCGTTCATCGACAGCAGCCACTGGGCGGCGTCGCCGCAGCCGAGGTCCGCCGAGAACGGCTGCTCGACCCCGCCGACGTAACGCGTGAGCAGGTCGGCGCCCGAGCCGTCGGCGCCGAAGGTGTAAGCCATCATCCCCTGCTCGTCGGATCCCCGTTCCAGGACCACGGCGCCGGCCCCGTCGCCGAACAGGGGGAAGACTTTCTTGTCGTTGGGGTTGATGACGCGGGTGTTCACGTCGGCGCCGACAACGAGCACCCGCCGCGCCGCGCCGGTGGCGATGAACTGGGCGCCGGTGAACAAGGCGTACACAAACCCCGCGCAGGCGGAGGTGAGGTCCATCGCCGGGCAATTCAACCCCAGGCTGTCTTGCACCGAGGTGGCCGTTTGCGGGCAGAGGCGGTCGGGGGTGAAGGTGGCCAAGAGCAGCAGGTCGACCTCATCGCGGGACCCGCCGGCCGCTTCGAGCGCGCGCTCGGCGGCGGCCGTGGCGAGCGAGCCGGTCGTCTCGCCCTCGGCGGCGTGGCGCCGCTCGCGGATGCCGGTGCGTTGGATGATCCAGTCGGCGTCGCAGCCGAGCGAGGCGAGGTCGTCGTTCGAGACGACTTGGCTGCCCACGGCGTTGCCCGTGCCGGCGATGCGCACGCCCATCAGGCGGTGGAGCGGGCCGCGGCGGATCTGGACGTCGATGTCGGGTTTGGCTGGCGTGGTCATCCGGGCCTGTGAAGAAAGGGTTCCCGAGAGCATGGCCGAGGGCCGGGCCGCGGGAGGCGTTGCGAATCCAGCAAACTAAATCGGTTGGGGGCGGTGGGCAAGCCCGCGGCGGCCCGCTCAGGCCGCCCGGCGGCGGCCGACGGGGCGGTAGAGGACGGCGTTTCCCCGCTTGCCGTCGGTTTTGAGCGCCCCCATCTCACGCATCGCGTAGGCGGCCCGCTGCGCGACCCAGCGGTCGACCCCCAACCCGGCAGCCAGCTCGCCCGTGTCGAACGGTCGCGGCAGCCCGCTGGGGAGCATCTTCAAGAGGTCGGCCGAGGTGCGGAAGCGGCGCGTCTCGCCGACGGCCACGAGCCGCTGGTCGGCCACGACGTGGTCGTTCTTCCGCCAGCGCCGGCGTCGGCCGTGGCCGGGGTAGCGCGTCTCCTCGACCTCGACGAGCACCGCCTCGAGCACGAGCTTCTTGTGCGGGAAGGCGCGCGTGAAGTGGATCAGGTCGTGGAACAGATCGATGAGCTGGCCCCGCTTGGGGCTGCGGCGGCGCGAGACCTGCTCGCCCCCTTCGCGGTCGAGCTTGACGATCTGCTTGAGCGCGACGATCGGCTTGACGACCTTCACGCGGGCGCCCTCTTCGCAGAGCCGGCGGACCTTGTCGCGGATGGCGGCCAGGCCGCCGTGCTGGATCTCGATCAGGGTGCCGCGACGCACCACGTCGATGCGGTAGCGCCCGCGGCGCACCTCGACCTCGCCGCTGGCGCCGGCGTAGTGCTCTTTGAGCTGTTTGTGGAGGGAGGTTTCCATACCCGCCGCTCGGTCCTTGCGATTGTCTCAGCCGCCGACGGGAGTCGGCGGTCCGCGCCGCCCATGGGGCCGACCGCCGACTCCCGTCGGCGGCTGGGGCTTCGTGTGTGTTACGGCGTTTACGGTTTGACGCCGAAGTCTTCTACCGTGAACAGCGTGGTGAGCTCGTAGCCGCGCTCGGCGAACGCCTCGCGGCCCCCTTCGAGTCGGTCGATGATCGCCAGCACGCGTTTCACCTTCAGGCCCTCTGCCTCGCAGAGCTCGATCGCCTTGAGGCTCGAGCCGCCGGTGGTGACCACGTCTTCGACGATCACCAGTTCTTCGCCCGACTCGTACGGCCCTTCGACCTGCTGGCCCTTGCCGTGCCCCTTGGGCTCCTTGCGGACCATCACGCCGCGCAAGCTTTGGCCGCGCTGGCCGGCGATGGTGAGGATGGCGGCGGTGATCGGGTCGGCGCCGATCGCCATGCCGCCCACGAGCGGCGGCAGCTGATCGCCGATTAGGTCGAGGAAGCCCTCGCCGATGAGCTTGGCGCCGAGCGCGTTGAGCGTCACCTGACGGCAGTCGAGGTAGTAGCTGGCCTGCTTGCCCGAGGCGAGCGTGAACTCGCCGAACTGCAGGGCTTTGTCTTGGATCAACTCGGCGAGCGCGGCGCGGTCGTACATAAGGAGAGGCAGGAGGTCAGAGGTCGGAGGTGAGAGAGCCAGTGCCGACGACTTATTCAGTCGTCGGACAACGCCCATCGTGAGGCTTTCACCCCGGGGGCTCAACCCTCGCCTCACCGCCGCACGACAACTTCCGACCCTTCGCTGAGGATGTCGAACACGTCCTCGGCGTCGGTCGAGGCGACCAGGATGTGCCCCTGGTGGTCGAAGTGCCCCGGCGCTCCGGCGCTCGACGCCCCTAAGAGCACGCTCGGCCCGGTGGGCGAGCCGCTCGGAGCCTTCAGCACGAGCTTGGGCGACGACGGGGCGGGCGCCCCGTAGCGCGACGGCGCCCCGGTTGCCTGGGGCGATTGCTTTTGCTCCACGCGCCACTGGCCCTCGTCGGCGGCGAGGCCGTCGATGTTCACGTCGAACCGGCCGGCGTAGCGGCCGTCGAGCAGCAGCACCATCTCTTGATCGCTCAGGTCGACCACGGCCTGGAAGGGCCCGCGGACAACCTTGAGCACCTGGCCCGGTTGCACCGCCGTGGCGGAGGCGACGCCGTTGATCTTGCCGAGCAGCGGCCAGGGCACGTTGTATTGCTGGGCGATCGTCTCGAGCGTCTCGCCCGGCTGCACCTGGTGCGGCGGCTCGAGGCGGTGCTCGAGTGAGTAGATCACCGTACCCGCCAGCTGGCTCAACAACCCATTGACGGTTTCGTGCTGCGCGGCCGTGAGCGACGCGTCGTCACGCCACTGCGAGAGCAGCAGGTGGGCGCGGGTCAGCTCGTTGCGATCGAGCGCCGCCTGGATGGCGGGCATCGCCTGGTCGAACTCGCTGCCAGCGGCCGGCGATTGGATCACCGGAGATTGGGCCACCGGCGACTGGATCGTCGGTGGCTGGACGGGAGACGCGTGCGGCGCCGGCTGGCCGAAATCGATCGGCGTGCTCTCCGACTCGGCGAAGGCCGAGGCGTTGGCCTGTGCGTTGTAGCTGGGCTGATCGTAGCTGGGCTGATCGTAGCTGGGCTGATCGTAGCCGGGTGGGTCATAGCTGGCAGTAGCGCTGCTGGGCTGCGCTGGGGCGGCCGACGCGACCGCCGCGGCCGGCGGCTGTTGGGGCATGCCGTACGACGTGCCGAGCGACGGCACTTGGCCGCTGATGCCCTTGGGCGGGGAGGCGCCGTCGGCGGGGCTGTTGTAGCTGGCCGTGGGGATGTTGGCGGGCAGCGGGAGCTCCGGCGAACCGCTCTCGGTCGACCCAGGCAACGCCGGGAGCGGCGGCAGCGTGGCGCCGAGCGACGGGCCCATGCCGGGCCCCTCCACCGGTTCGTCGTCGGGCAACGCGACCGCTTCGAGCGGGGCCGTGCGCGGGGCGAGGCTGTGCGACGAATCGCCGAAGGCCGGGGCCTCGTCGCCCGAGGAGCCGGCCTCGAAGGCGGGCGCCTCGAACGACGGGGCGTCGCTGGCGGCGGTCTTGCCGGCGGACTGGCCCCACGAATCGGACTCGTCCGTGGCGAGCGTGGCGGGGCTGTCGTTGATCTGGATCGCCAGGAACACTCCCAACGCCGCGAGGACGGCTAGGGTGGCGAGAGGGCGGATCGTGCTCATCGGTTCGTCGCTCCTTGACGCGTGCGGCGCCCGAGGGATTCGGACGCGCAAAAGCTTCTTACGGCTGTTCGCGCGGGATGGTAGACCAACCGTCCACCGCAAGCCATGGCAATTTGCGGAGCGATGCTAGCAGCGGCGTCGCGCGGGGGGCGATAGCCGACGACCTATGGTCGTCGGACTGCGTGCCGTGGCGCTTTCCGGTCCGCCGCGGCGGATAGGTCGTCGGCTATGGGCCCTCTTGCTTGGGGGGCGTTTTTGCGGCGTTCAAGCGCTCGCGGATCGACTGGAGCCGCTGGGCGAGTTCCTTTTCGAACCCGCGGTCGACGGGGCGGTAGTACTGGCGTTCCACGCCCAAGTAATCCTGCGAGGCGACGCCCCCCTCGGCGTTGTGGGCGTACTCGTAGCCCTCGCCGTGGCCGAGCCGCTTGGCGCCGGCGTAGTGGCCGTCGCGCAAGTGACGCGGCACCGGCAGCAGCGTTCCCTCACGCACGTCGCGACACGCCTCGCCGATGGCCACGGTGGCGGCGTTCGACTTCGGCGCGCACGCTAAGTAGGCGACCGTTTGGGAGAGTGTGAGCTGCGCCTCCGGCAGGCCGATGAACTCGCACGCTTGCATCGCCGCCACGGCGAGCGGCAACGCGTGCGGGTCGGCGTTGCCGACGTCCTCGCTCGCCAGGATCACCAGCCGACGGCAGAGGAACCGCACGTCCTCGCCCCCCTCGAGCATGCGGGCGAGCCAGTACATGGCGGCGTCGGGGTCACTGCCACGCAGGCTCTTGATCAGCGCGCTGGCGCAGTCGTAGTGGTCGTCGCCGGTCGGGTCGAAGCGGACCGCCTTGCGCTGCACCGCCTCGGCGGCGGCCGCGTGGTCGATGACGATCGGGGCCGACGGGTTCGCTTCGTCCCTGGCCGATAGCACCGCGACCTCCAACGCGCCGAGCGCCCGCCGGGCGTCGCCGTCGCTCACGGCGGCCAGGAACTCGAGGGCGTCGTCCTCGAGCCGGGGGTGGTAGCGGCCGAGGCCGCGCTCGGCGTCCGTGCAAGCGCGCTCGAGCAGTTCCCGGATGTCGTCTACGCCCAGGGGTTCGAGCATGAACACGCGGCTGCGGCTCACCAGGGCGTCGTTGACCGCGAAGAACGGGTTGGAGGTCGTGGCGCCGACCAACACGACGACCCCCTCCTCCACGTCGGGCAGCAAGGCGTCTTGCTGCGACTTGTTGAAGCGGTGGATCTCGTCGATGAACAACAAGGTGGGCGAGCCCCCCACGGCCACCCGGTCGCGTGAAACGGCGAGCGCCTCGCGCAGCTCTTTCACCCCGGTCGTGACCGCGCTGAGCTGCTTGAACGGGCTGCCGGTCTCGCCGGCGAGCAGGCGGGCGAGCGTCGTCTTGCCCGAGCCGGGGGGCCCGGCCAGGATGGCCGACCCGAGCCGCCGCGCCGCCACGAGCCGCCTGAGCAGCTTGCCCTCGCCCAGCAGCTGGCGCTGGCCGACAAATTCCGCGAGCGACCGCGGCCGCATCCGCGCCGCCAGGGGCGCCGCGCGGGCAAAGTTCTGTTCTTCGCTCTTGGCGAACAAGTCGGTCACGGCGTGGGCGTCTCATGCGCGGGTGCAGGGGCGTCACCGATCAGGCTAACACCTGTACACGTTCTTGCAAGCGCCCGGGGGGCGAGCCGGCGACGTGAGTCGCCGGAGTTGCTGACGCGCCGCCAAGTGCATCATGCCGCTTGGCGCACCGCGCTGTAAAGCACTCGACGCCACTTTTTACACCACGCCGAAAGCACTCCACGGGACACCGGCGACTTACGTCGCCGGCTCGCCGTTGATGATCGCGCCGCTGGGTGGCAGCATTGGCGCTAACGGGCAGCCCTCGCAGCGCGGCTTGGGACCGCAGTGCAGCTTGCCAACGTTCACGATCAGCGCGTGCAGCTCGTTGAGCGTTTGCGTGTCGGGCGGCATTTGCTCCTCGACAAGCCGTTGCTGATCGTCGTAGCGCGAGCCGTGGGGCAGCCAGCCGTGGCGTTCCAACACCCGCTTGCCGTAGGCGTCGGCGACGAACACCGGCCGCTCGGCGGCGTAGCAGAGGATCGCGTCGGCCGTCTCCGGGCCCACGCCGTTGACGCCGAGCAGCGCCGCCCGCAAGGCGTTGCTCTCGTCTTTGAGCATCTTGTCGAGCGATCCGCCGTAACGCTCGACGATCATTGTCGTCAGGTTGCGCAGCCGCCGCGCCTTCACCCGGAAGTAGCCCGCCGGCCGGATCGCTTCGGCCAGTTGATCGGCGTCGATCGCGTGCAAGGCGTCGAGCGTGTCGAGGCCGAGTCCGTTGAGGTTCGTGATCGCGCGCTCCACGTTCCTCCACGCCGTGTTCTGCACGAGGACGGCGCCGACGACGATCTCGAGCTTCGTGTCGGCGGGCCACCAATGCTGCGGGCCGTACGCGCGCGACAGCAGCTCGTAAGCGCGTTGCATCGCGCGCGGCGTGGCGCCGTTTTGCGCGTCTTCGCTTTGACGGCCAGAGCTGTTCAAGAATTCGACCTCAGCGCCGACAGCGCAAACCCAGCGCCGAATCGACGCAAAAAAGATTGAAGCGAAATCGAAGCAAAAAAAGGGGCGTTGTGCGACGTGGATTTTCAGCGGTGTCAAGACAAATTCTCAGCGTTGACCGCAAGCACGCAAATCTGTCTTTGTGAGAATCGATGGTAAGGTATACTTGGGTTATCGATCGACGGCGGCCGATAACCTTCATCGGCGCCGGCGGTTGTTTTATCGCCGTCACGCCGTCACGCCGTCGCGTGACAGCCGCAACTTCCGACACGCGACCACGGGGTCGCCCCGCGGATCGACGCCAACCTCCGACCGAGTAGCTCGCAGTGCTTACAGTTCGCCCCAAAGTCGCCGGACTCGTGTTCCAGCTCTACGGGCGAAGCCTGCACCCCGAGCTCTTCGAGATCTGCCGCAGCAAGCGTATCGTGCGTCAGGCTTACGAGGCGACGATATCGATCACCGGCGCCGGCCACTTGGTCACTTGGAAGCGAGACGGCATCCTGCTGACCGAGGCGGCCACGTCCGCCAACCAGCCGCTCCCGCAGAAGCGCCGGCTGATGTCGCACCGCATGAGCGGCGACCAGTCCGACCGCGTCCGCTGCCACGGGGGCATCGTCTACGAGGCGAGCTTCTCGCACGAGGCGGTCAGCTCGCAAGCGTTCTACGCCTACCAGCAAGAACTCGACCTGTCGGGTGTCCAAAGCGGCGCCGCGGCCGACGGCCTGCTGCACCGCTTCCAGCCGAGCGTTCGCTTCGACGTGGGCGCGGTGAGCTACGTGCACGTCGAGTCGCGCGAGCGGAGCCTCGCCGTCCAGGCGTTCCACACCTTCCCGGACGACTGCACGATCGTCAAAAGCCAATCGGTCTTCCGGTTGCCGAATCTCTGACGCAGGCGCATCTTCCGAGACACTCCTCGGTTCGCCCCTCCTGTAGGGAATGCCCTCTGCCTGTAGGGAACGCCCTCTGCGACGTTCCCAGCCCTCCCCTGTAGGGAACGCCCTCTGTGGCGTTCCGGCCCCGGCGGATAGGTATGCGCCACTGCTGCCTAACACCGTGGAGGGAATGAGTGTCGTGCTGCCCAACCTACAGGTGGGCCTGTACCCGGGGCCGGAACGCCACAGAGGGCGTTCCCTACAGGCGGCTCTTTCTACAGGAGCATCGCGCCAACGATCACCCAATCGGAGGCAGCGACTCGAGGAACTTCTCGATCGCCGAGTTCACCTCAACCGGTTTCTCGGCGGGCGCCATGTGGCCGGCGCCTTCGACGAGCACGAACTCGGCCTTGGGCATCGCCTCGGCCATGCCGCGCATCACGTCGGGCGGCGTGAGTGCGTCTTGGTCGCCGCAGATGGCGAGCGTCGGCAGGTCGAAGTCGGCCAGGTCGCCCGTCACGTCGGGGCGAGCGGCCATGCCCAAGAGCGCCGCGGCGATCGCCTGCGGCGAGTTCGAGCCCATCATGTCGGCCATCCAGGCGACGAGCTTCGGGTCGTTCTCGAGCGTCTCGGCGGCGAACAGCTTGGGGGTCATCGCCTCGGCCAGCATCGCCGAGCCCCACTCGCCAACCTTCTCGGCCATCTTCAGCCGGTTGGCGCGTCCGTCCTCGTCGTCCGCCTCGGGACGCGAGTCGCAGACCACCAGCGCACGGACCCGCTCGCGGTGCCGCTTGAGAAACTGCCAGCCGACGTAGCCCCCCATCGAGAACCCGCAGTAGACAACCGGTTCGTCCACGCCGAGCGCGTCGAGCAGCGCGGCGAGGTCGTCGGCGTAGCGCTCCATCGACACGCCTTGTCCCTCGTGGATCACGCCGAGTTCGCTGCCGCCGAAGCCGCGCAGGTCGGGGGCGATGATCCGCACGCCGCTGAGGCTAGCGATCTGAGCGCGCCACATCGCGTGGCCCATCGGGAAGCCGTGGACCAAGAGGACGGGCGGCCCCTCGCCCTCGACGAGGCAGCGCATGGTGATGTCGGCGACACGGGTGGGTTGGATCGCGATAGCTTTGCTCCGGTGCGGTTGGTGATCGCTTCGTGGCGGGCGGCGCTGCGCGTCGCGTCATCGCCCGTCGCGTTGGTTCTGGAAAAATTCGAGCTGCCGCTGCATCACGCCGAGGTGCGGCTCCTTGGCGATCGCCCGGCTTTGGGCCACGATCGCCGCCTCCAAGTCGCCGGCTGCGTAGAGGCAGCGGGCGAGCGTGTCGAGGTAGCCGGCGTCGCCCGGAGAGAGCCGCAGCGAATGGCGTGAGTAGCGCACCGCCTTGTCGTAATCGCCCTCGGTGTTCGCGACGAGCCACGCCCATTGGTTGTAGGGGGTGGCGTTGTTGGGGTTCTGCTCGATGGCCTCCTCGAACTCGCGCATCATCTCACGGATCAGCTTGCGTGTCTCGGCGAGCAGCTCTTCGTCTTGATCGGTCGCTCCGTCTTCGGGGACAGTGTCATCGGCGAGCGGCTTTGCAGCCCTGTAGAGGGCGATCAGCGCGTCGGCGTCGGCCGGCTCGTGCTCGAGCGCCGAGCGGAGCGCGGCGACCTCGGCCTCGTGGTCGCCGCGCTCGCGGGCGGCGAGGCCGGCGAAGTAGCGCCCGCGGCCGGCGAGGAACTCGGGCGAGGGGAGCGTCAGCCGCCCGCCGGTCGCTTCGCGCAAGCGGCGGTAACGCTTCGCACGCTCGTCGCCGGCCGACAGCGAATCGACCAGCGGCGCCAGCGCCTCGGCGGCCTCGGCGTAGCGGGCGTCGTCGGCGAGCGACTCGGCGAGCAGCATCGCCGCGTAGGCGGCGTTGGCCGGCAGCTCCTCCCAGTCGGCCACGGCCGAGGCGAACTCACGCCGCGCCCAGTCCGAGAGGCCTTCGTCTTCGAGTCCTTTGCCGATCAACGTGCGGGCGTCGAACAGCACGACGCCGTCGAGCAGCTTCGCCTCGTCGTCGTCGGGAGGCTGGGCCAAGGCCGCCTCGGCTAGCCGCTCGGCGTCGTCCGTGCGGCCCTCGCGGAGCCGCAGCCGCGCGGCGATGTAGCCTCCACGCTTGCTGTCGAGCAGCGCGGCGTGCCGCTCGAGTGCGCGATCGACCGGTCCCCACGCCCCCGCGTCAGCCAAGCGGGCGAGCGCCACCTGCAACAGCGGCAGCCGGTTGTCGGGCTCGAACTCGAGGATCGCGTCGAGCGCCCGGTCGACCTCGGCCCCGGCGGCGTCGCCCCCGGAAGTGGTCCAGGCCCGCGCCGCCGCGTCGAAACGCAGCCAGAGCAGCCTCTGCACGATCGAGGCGTTGGTTGTCGTGTCGCCGAGGGCGAGCACCTCGCGTTCGGCGGCGATCGCGTCGCCCCACAACGGCGCCGCGATCGCGGGGGCGTCGCGCGACGCCAGGGCGATGGCGATCCAGCCGGCGGCCGGTCGCTGGCTGGGGCCGAAGTCTTCGGTCAGCCGCCGGTTGGCCGCGCGGACCGCCTCGATCAGCCGCCCCTCCGACGCGCCGTCGCGCAGGCCTCCCCGATCCGTCAGCAGGCTGAGCGCCGCGTCTCGCGAGACCCGCGGGTCGAGATCGTATCGCGCGACGCGGCAGAGCGCGTCGGCCGACTCGGGCAAAAGCGTCGTCAGTTGGGCGACGAGGTAGGTCCGCTTCTTGGGCGTCGCGTCGCCGTATTGGCTGAGGATCGTGCGGACCTGCGGCGGGTCTTCGAGCCGGTTCCAACGCACGCCGATCTTGCCGAGCAACCGACGGGCGGCGGCGGCGATCTCGGGGTCGGGGTGCTCGGCGGCGCCCACCAGCGGGTCGAACGCCCGCAGCCCCATCCGCTCGAGCCGCATCGCGGCCGCTTGGCGGTTGGCGTAGCGCGGGTGGCCGAGCTCCTCGACGAGCTCAGCAATGAGCCCCGCGTCGGCGCCGGCCGGCGCCGAGGAAGCTTCGGGCGCGGCGGCCCGGGCGGCGAAAGGCGATGCGACGCCGGCCACGCCCAAGAGGATCGCGATCAAGATGACGGCGCCGGTTCGCATGGTTCCAACCTCACTGAACGGGCGGGCCGAATGGCCACGCGTGAGGCCAAGCAGCCAAGGGCGGGACGATTCAGGACGCGGACGACTGCTCCGAGCGGGTCTCCATCTCTTCGATGTACTGCCTGAGACGCTCGACCTCGTCGGTCACGCTGCTCAAGCGCAGCATGTTCTCGACTCGCTTGACGAGTTCCACCTTGTTGACCGGCTTGGAGAGGAAGTCGTCGGTCCCCGCCTCGACGGCGCGCTCGATGTCGCCCAGCTCGTTGAGCGCCGTAACCATCAGCACCATGACGTTCGGCGTGGTCGTGTCGGCCTTGAGTTTCTGGCAGACCTCGAACCCGCTGAGCTTGGGCATCATCACGTCCAAGAGCAGCACGTGCGGCTTGAACGCGGCGACCTTGTCGAGCGTGTCTTGACCGTCGACGGCGACCTCAATGTCGACGGCCACGCCGTCGATCTTGAGGCCCGCGAGATAGGCCTCAAGGAGCTCGACGTTCGGCTCGTTGTCGTCGGCGATCAGGATGCGGTGTTTGTCTGGCATGTTTGTTTCGATTGGCCACGAAAAGGCGCGAAAGAGCACAAGAGTGCTGGAAGGATGCGGTTGCCGGTGGGAGGGGTCTCAGACCCCGATAACGCGCCGCAAGCCGACAGTGGCTCAGATACCGCTATCGGCGTCGGAGACGCCTCCCACATTCTTCTTCTCTGTGCGATCGTTTTCGTGTCTTCTTCTGCCTTTTCGTGGCTAATTGTGAAAGACTAGGAGGCGACCTGTGGCTCGGCGTCGAGCGCCGCCGCCGGCACGGGGAACTGCGAGCAAAGCTCTTTGACCTGCTCGCGGATCGTGGCGTGCTTGGCGTCGTCTTCGGGGTTCTTGAGCGATTCGAGCATCCACGCGCCGACGGTGCGCATCTCGTCCTCGCCCATGCCGCGGGTGGTGAGCGCCGGGGTGCCGATCCGCACGCCCGAGGGGTCCATCGGCTTGCGCTCGTCGAACGGGATCATGTTCATGTTCACCGTGACGCCGCAGCGATCCAGGGCGGTCTCGGCCGCCTTGCCGCCGATGCCGAGCGGCGTGACGTCCACCAGCATCAGGTGGTTGTCGGTGCCGCCGCTCACCAGGTTCAAGCCGCCCGCCATCAGCGTGTCGGCCAGCACCTTGGCGTTGTCGATCACCTGCTGGATGTAGACCTTGAACTCGGGCCGGAGGGCCTCGCCGAAGCAGATCGCCTTGCCGGCGATGGCGTGCATCAGCGGGCCGCCCTGCGTGCCGGGGAACACGCGGCTGTTGAGCACCTTGGCGTACTCTTTCTTCGCCAGGATCATGCCGGAGCGCGGGCCGCGGAGCGTCTTGTGGACGGTGGTCGTCACGACGTCGGCCACCTTCACCGGGTCGTCGTGCAGCTTGGCGGCGACCAACCCGGCGTAGTGCGCCATGTCGACCATCAGCTTGGCGCCCACCTCGTCGGCGATTTCTTTGAACTTGCCGTGCGGGATCTCGCGCGGGTAGGCGCTGGCGCCGGCGATGATGAGCTTCGGCTTGTGCTCACGGGCGAGCTTGGCGACCTGGTCGAAGTCGATGCGGCAGTCTTCCTTCCGCACGCCGTAGCTGTGGAAGTTGTAGAGCATGCCCGAGACGTTGAGCTTCATGCCGTGCGTCAGGTGGCCGCCGTGGGCCAGGTCGAGCCCCAGCACCGTGTCGCCCGGCTCGAGCAGGGCGAGGTAGACGGCCGAGTTGGCCTGCGAGCCGGCGTGCGGCTGGACGTTGGCGAACTCGGCGCCGAACAGCTCCTTGGCGCGGTCGCGGGCCAGGTCTTCGATCATGTCGACGTGCTCGCAGCCGCCGTAGTAGCGGCGGCCGGGGTAGCCCTCGGCGTACTTGTTCGTCAGCACGCTTCCCAAGGCCTGCTGCACGGCGGGGCTGGTGTAGTTCTCGCTGGCGATCATCTCCAGCCCGTCTTGCTGGCGGGTGATCTCGTCGGAGATGGCGGACCAAACCTGCGGGTCGTTCGCTTCAATAAAGTTCACTTCGTGCGGCCGTTTCTCGGGTGGCGAGGCGTGGGGGGCGATACCCGCATTGTCGAAGTGTGAGGTAAAAGTGTCAATCGACTGCGCTAAGGGAGGTGGCGATCGAAATGGCGTACGCCCCGAGAGCATAAGGCCCAAGCTTGCCTGAGCGATGGTGTGGGAGGCGTCTCCGACGTCGACAGCCGGAATCGCTTGCGACGCGTTGTCGGCGTCGGAGACGCCTCCCACAATCAACGCAGGCACGAATTGGCCGCCGAGATCACGGTTGCTGAGTGATCCTCACCGTCAGTTCCCCCGAGTTCTCCGCGAGCCCCGCCTCGCCGTCGTTCACCCGCAAATAGAGCGTTCCGGAAAACCCCGGCCGCAGCGTGGCGCCGAGACCAACGGGCGTAGGAGCCGCAAAGCCCCCCGATGAGTCGACCGTCGCGGTGTTCGCGGTGGGCGGATCGACCGCGGCGAGCAGCTCGCCCAGCGGCCGGCCGTCGCGCCAGGCGAGCGTGACCCCGCCCGGCTCGCACGGCCAAGGGGTTCCGTCCGGCTCGGCGGCGACGCGAAAGCGGCCCTCAGCGGTGAGCCGGTAAGCGCGGCCCGCCTCGACCCGAACGCCACTAGACTGCCAGCCGCGGTCGGCGGCGACTTGCGTCGTGTGCGGCCGATCGCCCATAGCCGAGCCGTCGCGAAAGTCGATCGCCTCGCGCTCGTAGTCGTAGCCGTAGCCCACGGCGTGGACATACTGCCGCCACTCGGCCTGAAGGTCTTGCCAGTCATCGGCATAGGCCGTGCGGAAGCGTTCGTTGAAGTCGCTCCACAGCACGTTGTGGTGCAGCGCGCGGAACCGCTGGCGGTAGCGCGGGTGCGTGTCGAGCCACTTGGCGAGCGCCCAGGTCCAGGCGTACGACTCGGCCGGCATCGCCGAGCGGTTGTCGAGCCGCATGACCGCTTCGATCGGGAGGCCGCGTCCTCCCTCCACCGCGTCGCGGACCAACCGGGTGCGGCCCCACATCCGCGCGTCTTGCCGCGAGGCGGGGATGACGCCGAGCGTGAGCTCGCCGCTGGCGGCGTCCCAGCGGTGGGTGCCGCAGAGCTCGGCGACGCCCTCCATGTACCACCCCGGCCCGCAGCCGCCCAAGAGCGTGGCCATGAAGGCGTGAGTCCCCTCGTGCAGCAGCAGGTGGCGACGGTAGTAGTCGCTCGGTTGATCAACGAGCCAGATCTCGGCGCCGAGGTTCAGGCCATCGGGGAAATCGCGTTCGGGCGTGAGGCCGAGCGCGTCGAACCGCGCGCGATCGCCCATCAGGTAGGCCCGCGCCCGCCAGCCGTCGAGTCGCTTGCCGTCCACGCCAAACCGCTCGGCCCACAGCGGCGTGGCGGCGTCGAAAAGGGCGCCAAGCGTGTCGACCGCCGACGACGGGGCCAAGTCGGTCACCAGCGTGAGACGCTCGCTCTGAACGATCCGCAGCCCGGCCCGCTCCAGACGCCGGGCGTCGAGCCCCCGAGGCTGCGGCCAGAGGGCGGGCTCGGCCCGCCGCTGCGCGACGGCGGCCGTCGTCGCGAGGCATAGCGCCGCGGCGACGATCCATCGGAAACAAACAGAGTCTGGCATAGCGGCGACCGGGTTTGTCAGTTCGAGCGCAACCGGTCGAGCAACCGGCCGAGGCCTTGGTCGATGGCGCCGGCCGCCGCGCTCTGCAAGAGGTCTCGTGAGAGCTGCTTGACCGCGTCGGAGTTGACCTGCGGGCGGTCGAACGTGCCGGCGATGGGTATTTGAATCGCCTTGCCCTTGAGGCCCGCCAAGATCACCGGCCGCTGCGCCACCCATTCGTCTAAAACCGGCACGCTCAGGAGCAGGTCGAGCGTTTCGTCGGCGCCGACCGAGCCTTGCGATTGGATGATCACGTCGCCCAAGGCGAACTCGAGCCCGCTGTGGTAGACCCGTCGGTTGGCCAGCTGGAAATCGATCGCCCGGTCGTTGATGAGCAACGCGGCGGACGTGCCGCTCGCCGTCGGCGCGGCTTGGCCGCCGATCAGAGCGCCGAGGTTCTCGCCACGCACGAGCGACTGCACCTGCTCGGCGAGCGCGACCCACTGGGCGACGCTCGGCCCCGGCGCCACGCGGGCCGAGTGGACCCGCAGCTGGCCGGTGGCGCGGCCGGCGGCCACGTCGGCCGCCGGGGCCGTGAACTCGGTGAGCGCCATGCTGAATTGACCGTCGACCCGCGTGGCGTCGGCCAGCACCGGGGCGATGAACTTCAGCACCTTCTCGGCCACCTGCGGCGAGATCGCCACGTTCGCGACCACCGGGCCCGGCGCGACCGACACGAGCGCCGGCTCGGGGTCGAGCCGCATGCTGGGTTGCGTGGTGAAGCGGCCTTGGCCGACGGTGAAGTCGAGCGGCTCGAACCGCACGGCGCCCTCGCCAAGCACGGCCGCCACGCGGCCCGGTCCCAGGGCCAAGCCAAACAGATCGCCCGACTGCCACGGCGCCTCGACGCGCCCGACCAATCGCCGCGACCAATGCGTCGCGTCGGCGCCGGGCGGCGGCGTGGGCTGCGAACCGGCCGCCGCGTTGGCGATCTCGAACCGCGCCTGGTCGCGGCCGATCAAGCGGACGGCGCCGCCCAGCTGCGGCAGCAGCAACGCGGAGAGTCGCTCGAGGTCGTAGTCGATCGCCCCGGCGAGCCGCACGGCGCTGAGCTGCGCGGGGCGGTCGATCTGGCCGCTGGCCGTGGCGCTGAGCGACCGGGCGTTGAGCTGCATGGTGCGGAGCTCCACGCGATCGAGGGGAACGAAGTACACCGCCTCGCACGCTAGGTCGGCGGTCGGTTCACTCCACACGACGCGCTGGGCGGCGCCGGGACGCGTCTCGCGGAGTTCGAGCCCGGTCCCTTTAAAGTTGGCTTGGGCCGCGAGCGGCGCGGAGCCGTCGGCCTGAGGCTGCGCGGCGAGGAGCACCGTCCCCTCGATCTCGCCCGCCATTTGATAACTGGCCGCACCGGGGGCGGCAGGCGCGGCGCCGGTAAACCACCCGGCGAGCTGTTGCAGGTTGGTGCGGATGGCGAACTCGGCGGCGGGTGGCGCGGCGCTCGCGTCGCTGAGCGGCAGCTGGAGGTTGCGCGCCCGGATCGCCGCCGAGCTGCTCACCAGCTGCGCCGCGTTGGAGCGGACCAGCCCGCTGGCGTTGTCCCACGCCAGCGAGCCGGTGGCCTCGACCTGCGGCTCACGGATCCACAGCGGCCCGGACCGGAGATCGAGGTTCGTGCAGCTAACGCGGGCGTCACGCAGCTCGCCCCCCTGGGGGCCAACGACGCCCGTGGCGGTCGCCTTGAGCGCGCCGGCCAGCTGCAAATCGGCGGCGCTCGGCAGCGAGGGAGAAACGAGCCGCAGGCGGCGGAGCCAAGAATCGAGCTGGCCCTCGACCGTCAGCTGGAACGGGGTCGGCGCGCCCGGCGTGGCCTCTTGGCCGGAGATCGCCGCCTGCAGTCGGTCGACACCCGAGGTGAGCGTGAGCGCGCCAGAGTCGACGCCGCCCAGGCCCGAGGCGAGCGACAGCCCGGCGCCAGACGCCTCGGCGTCGAAACGCAAGCTGCTCTCGTCGGCGATCGTCGTGTCGCGGTAGGCGACGAGCACGCTCGCCGCCTCGCCTCGCGCTTGCAGCCGCAGCGGGCCGCCGGGCGCGGCGTGCTCGTAGCGGAACTCGGCGTCGCCCCGCCCCGCGCAGCGCCACTCGGTGAGGTCGACGAACTGGCCGAGCTGCGTGGCCAGCTGGTTCAGGTCGAAGGCGAGTTTGCCTTGCCCTTGCAGGGCGTCGCCGCTCAGGCTGGCCGAGAGGAACCCCGACTCGCACTCGAGCGATTCGATCACCGTGCGTCCGGCCACGCTTGTGGCGACGAAGTCGGCCTTCAGCGGCGCGTCCCAACGGAGCGGCTGGCCGGCGGCGACGCCGGCCAGGTCTTCGGTCCGCAGCGTGCCAGTGAGCCTCGGCCCGGCGGGGCCCTGTGTGCTGATGACCTCCAAGGCGACCTGGCCCGACTCGATGCGCACGTCTTCCCTGAGCCGCAGCACACCCGGGGCGACGGCGCCGAAGCGCGCCAGGTTCAGCTCGGTGTTGAATTTCAGGTCGGCGGGCGGCTCGCGCGAACCGGCCCCCCACGCCTCGAGCTCCTGGTCCGACACGCTGCCGGTGACTCTGGCCCGGCCGATGTCGGTCGCCGCCTCGAGCTGCTTGATGAGCAGCCTTCCTCCTTGGGCCGTGAGCCGCCAGGGGATCTCGACAGCGTTCATCCTCAGCGGCACGCCGCCGGTGGGGGCGCCGGCGGCCTCGATCGTGGTGACGCGCAGCTGGCCGGCCGCGTCGAGACCGTGGCGGACCATCTTGGCGAGCGTGGCGAGGGGATTCACCGGCGCGGGCGGGGCGGCGGGCGCGGCGGAGGGGACTCCCCAGGTCGCCTCGCCTTGGCCGTCGACAACGCCGATCAGCCGGCATTCCGGGTCGATGCGCCGCACGAGCGGCGCCACGGCCGACAGCGGCAACGAGGCGGCGGTGAAGCGGGCGCGCTGCACGCCGTCGGTGCCCGGCAGCAACTCGAGAGCGAAGTCGCCCGTCTGTTGCATCGGCGCCCCCACGGCGGTCACAACGCCGAGCCGGCCCTCGGCCTTCAGGCCGATCGCGTCGAGCCGCTTGGCCTGTTGGGTGAACGTGGCGTTGAGGCCGTCGGCGAGCCAAATCTCGTCGGTCGTCAGGTCGTTGATCCGGAGCATCCCGCCCTGGACGTCGACCGCCACCGGCCGATCGGCCGAAGGCGGCAGGCCTTGCTCGATGCGGCGCAACTCACGCTCGGTCTCGATCTCGTCGAGCCGCGTGAGCAGCCGCTCGATCCGTGACGAGCCGCCCGGCTCGTACTCGAGCAGCGCGGTGGGGCGATCGACGCGAACCACGCCGATCTCCTCGCCCGTGACGAGTTGCAGCAAACTGCGGTCGATCCGCACCGCCTCGGCCGTGGCGATCACCACCCCTTCGGGGTCGAGCACCTTCAAGCCGGTGAGCGTGGTGGGGCCGGTCCAGCTGAGCGAGCCGCCGGCCACGGTGACCGAGCCCGCTTCGGCGGGGATCGCCTTGGCGAGCAGGGCGTCTTTGATCGGCGTGTTCAGCGCGATCGTCGGGGCGGCCATCACAAGCCCGGCCAGTGCTAGCAATACGATCGCCAGCCGCCACTTCGCGCGGCTACGGCCGCGGTGGCGGGGCTCGGTCGCAGTCGCTTCGGGGGCGCGCGGCATGGCTTGGGGCGGGTGCGTCGGGGAGGGGCCGGGTCAGAGCAGCCGCCGATTCTACGCCCCCAGGCGCCGGGGGGCCAACGGCGGCCTCGTGAGCGCCGGAACAGCGGGGCTTGGCTGTGGGAGGCGTCTCCGACGCCGATGACGGTGCGCCAGCCGATTGAGGCTAGCGGCAAGTGATTGGCGTCGGAGACGCCTCCCACAGGGTGGGTTGGATCGAGTCATCCTTTTAGCGAGCGTTTTGCTCGATCCTCCGACGACCGTGGGTCGTCGGCTATCGCCCTCTTCTGCTCCCTATCTCCCTCGCCCCTGCCCCCTTCTCCCTTACTCATGCTCACAGCTCGAAGTTGAACGTCCTTGTCATGTAACGCCATAGGCGCTGGGCCAACGTGCGTGGTTTGATGTGGATCTTGGCCTCGCCCACTAGGCCGACGCGCATCAGCTCGTGGGCCCGCTTGCCGTCGTCGTCGAGGCGGTCGTAATCGGTGAGCGGCACGATCGCCTCGAAGTGGGGGGTGAGCGGCTTGGGTGTGCCGCTGTCGTCGGCCTGGGTCGGCACGTCGCCGCCCGACAGGCTCGAGAGCCGCGGCGGCGTGGCGGGCATCTCGACACGCGAGAGGCTCTCGATCTTGCCCAGGTACGCCAAGTCGGTCGACTGCCGGAGCATCATCTCGACTTGCTGGTCCTCGCTCACCAGGTCGATGTCGTTCTGCTCGATGGCGAGCCGCGCCTCGAGCCGACGCGGGTCGCCGATCTGGCAGAACCGCACGCCCACCTCAAGCGACGCGCCGAGGTTCCGCTGGTCGAGCGGCGTGCCGTGCCAGGCGGGCAACTCCTTGACGCTCTTGCCGGGAGGGGTCACGTATGTCGGCGGGATCACCCGGCCGGCGATCGGCGCATGGAGCACCAGCCGCTCCTTGTCGCGCAGCTGCTGAGCGAGCTGCTCCTGGGCCGACTTGAGGCTCTTGAGCGCGGGGTCGATTCGCGCCGAGGCGCGGGTGTCTTGGTAGCTGCTGGCGCGCAGCGCGGCGATCTGCGCCTCGGTCACCGCGATCTGCCCCTCCAGACGCACGACCTCCAGGTCGATCGACTCGTTCACCAGCCGGGCGAGAGGCTGCCCCGCCTCGACCAGGTCGCCCGATTTGACGAAGACCTCCTCGAGCAGGCCGGGGGCCTCGACGTAAACACTCTCGGCGTCGTGCGCGGCGATCGTCATCGGGCAGTAAACGGCCGACGGCAGCGGCACGAACGCCACGGCCGAGAAGGCCGCCGCGACAACGAGCAGGGTGATCGCCAGGGGCAGTCGCTTCACCTTGTGGATCCTCCCGGGAACCTTGAAGTACTTGTAGAGCTTCCAGACCGGCTGGCCCACGAGGCCCCACACCGCGGTGCAGGCGATCAGCTGGCCGAGCACCTTGAGCCCGTAAGGCTCGAACACCTTGTTGAGGAAGTAGAGAATCGATAGCACAACGACCCAGCGGTAAAGAGCCGACGCCACGGTGAACAGCGCGAAGAACGCCTGGTTGCTCTTGGGCAGGAACGGGTCTTCGGGCTCCTCGAGCCCGAGGCACCACTTGCCGAGCTTGCGGCTGAGGATCGAGCTCGCCTTCTGCCGCAGGTTGGGGATCTCGAGGTAGTCGCTGAGAATGTAGTAGCCGTCGTATCGCAGCAGTGGGTTTGCGTTGAACAGGATCGTGCTCACCGAGCTGACGAACATGACGTACAGGCAGAGGTAGTTGAGCAGCCCCGGCTCGGTGAACCACCAGACGAACGTGCAGATCGAGGCCAGCACAACCTCGACGTACATGCCGGCCGCGCCGATCGCCATCCGGTGCCAGCGGCTCGGCAGCATCCACGAGTCGCTCACGTTGCAGTAGGGGCACGGCGTGAGCACCAGCAGCATGAGCCCCATCTCGTGGCACTCGCCGCCGAAGTGCTTGCACGAGAGCCCGTGGCCGAACTCGTGCATCGTCTTGGTCACGACGACGACCGCCCCCACCAGCAGCCAGTTTTGAGCCGAGAAGAACGTGTCGAACTCCGGCAGCTTGGACTGGAACACGTCGAACTGTACGAGCACCAAGGCGGCCGCGGCCGCGACGATTGTCAGGCAGCCGTAGAGCGCCGCCTTAGTGAAAAACCACGCCACCCACGGGTAAAGAGCGCTGAGCAGCCAGTCGGGGTCGATGCCCTTGAACTTGATCGCCAGCACGTTGGAGAACTTGGCGAGCGTCTCCTTCTTGCGGCGTTCGTCGCGGCGTTTCTTGAGCTGCTCGCCCTGGCCGCCGGCGTCGGCCAGCACCAAGCCGTTGCGGTGCAGCGTGCCGATAAAGTGCTGCAGTTCCTCGCTGCGGATCGTCTGCGGCGGGAACTCGGCCTCGAACCGCTCGGCGACCTCGTCCAGGCTCAACTCGCCGTCGAGCATCTGCAGGATGGCGAACTCCTCTTCCTCGAAGCGGAAGTACTGCAGCGCCACGGGGTCTTTGACCACCCAGTAAGTGCGGCCTTGGTAGCGCTGCTTCTGGGCCGTGAGGTCGGGCCGCGCCCGCACCGCCAGCCGCCTGCTGCTGCTCGAGACGAGGCTTTGGGTGAGAGTGGCCATGGGGAACGGCGAAAGTGGAAAACGGAAAGGCGAGTAGCAGGGTGATCAAGAAATGGGATGTTCTCTCGAGCTCCCTTTTCCACTATCGCCTTTCGCCTCAGAAATCACACGGCCGCCGCACGAGAGGCGGGCGCTCAGCGCCGCGCCGCCGCCACCCCGCCGGTGTCCAGATGGATCGTCATGTCGGCGAACATCTGCGGCATGATCAGCCAGCGGCCGTCTTCCTGGCGGTTGGCGATCTCGGCGCGCACGCGGAACATCGGCCGGCCGTCGTACTCGGCCACCGGGTGGATGTGGACGATGCGGCCGGTGGCCTCGATGGGGTCTCCGGGGCCCACGTTGACCGAGACGGTCACCTCGCAGCCGTCGACCTGACGCGGGTCGTAGTCGTCAAAGTAGAGCCGGCCCTCGGCTTGCAGCGTGTCGCGACGAATGACCCGCACGATCGTGTCGCCCGGCGAGACCCACTCCTGCTGGTCGCGGAGGATCTCGATCACTTGGCCGTCGAACGGCGCCCGCACGATGCGGCGCTCGCGGGCGAGTTCGGCGAGCTTGAGCTCGGCGCGCTTGGTCTGGGCGTCGTAGCCGGCGAGGATCTGCTCGTTGCGAGCCTTCTCGGCGCCGAGCTTCGAGCGGTCGAACTCCAGCTCGGCGCGGCGGATGTCGGTGTTGGTCACGGCTTTGACGACCGACGCGTTGGCGTCCTTGAGCTCTTGCAGATCGGCGAAGGCGACCCGGGCCGCGGCGGCGGAGTAGCGTTCCTCGATGTCATCGTTTGCGCGTTTATTGGCGGCGTTGTAAGCGAGCACCGCGACCTCGAACTGCTGTCGCACCTCGCTGTCGTCGATCTTGGCGATCTCTTGCTCGGCACGGACGTAATCGCCGAGCTTGACCCCCAGGTAGGTGAGCACCCCCGGCTCCGGAGCGGGCAGCTCGACATCGTCCACCAGACCGATCAAGCAACGCCCGATCCGCGGGTGGCCACCTTCGCCGGGCGCCGCTATGGGCGCCCCGCCATCGGGGCCCGCCGGCAAGCCGAACTGCTGCGCAACCGCAGCGCGGGCGGGCAGCAAGAGCAGCAGCAACACCGGCAGCCGGGCGGCAGCCGTTCGCATCGTGGCGGTGTTCATGATTGCGTCCTCGCGTGGGAGGGTGGCTCGCGCCGAGGGGGGCGACGAGCTCAGGCCCCGGTGCGGGTGATCGGATGGAATCTTATGCGGCAGGCAAGCGTAGCTCGTCGGCCCGGTCGCAGGGGCCGTCACACCCGGCACAACCGGAACCGGTCACGCCTGAGAGCCTACAGCCGGAAAAGGATTTTCGAGCGGATAAAGTCGATCAGGTCGTGCAAATAAACATAAGCGAGAGGCCTCTGCCCGCAGTGGACCTTGGCCTTCACCTCGGCGCCGACTTTGGGGTTCGCGATCAGCGAGCGGAACTTCTCTTGGTCGAATTCGACGGTCAGCAGCACCGTGTTGCCCTCTTCGCCGCGAACCTCGGCCGTGGCCGCAACGCCCTTGGCGTGCAGCACTCCCTCGAGCGGGGTCTCGGTCGTTGTGGCGAGCAGGAAGCTCACGGGAAGCTCGCCGCCCGACTCGCTTAGCGCTTGGGTGATGTGGCCCATCCGCTTGTCGGGCATGCTGATCTCGAGGATCCACTCGCCCTCGGGGTTGGCCACCTCCATCAGCACTTGGCCCTGGGTCACGGGCCGTCCGCGGAGCTGCTCGTCGACCTTCCAGGTGATCACCTTGCCGGCGATCGGGCTCTTGACCGTCAGCTGGCGCTGCTTCTCGTCGAGAACCCCCTGCTGGATCCGGAGGTTGTTCAGTTGCTCGGTCAGCTGCGTGATGCGGCTCGACTTCTGATTGCGTTCGCTGGCGTTAACCCCCCGGCCGCTGAGCGTCTCGCGATCCAGCGAGTGCCACTCGCTCTGGGTCTCGCTGATCTTGCCGCGCAGGGCGGTCTGCTCCTGCTCCAGGTCGAGGCTGCGGAGCTCGACGAGCGTTTGCCCCTCGATCACTTGCTGCTCGTGCTCGGCGTAAACCGCCACCACGTCGCCGCTCGTCTTGGCGAACACGTTGTGCATCTCGAGCGGGCGGAGCTTGCCGTCGCCCTCGAGCGCGAAGTCGCGCGGCACAACCAGCGAGGCGACAATGGCGCCCACGATCGCGGCCGTGATCAAGATCGTCTTCGGCAGCGTGCGGGCGCGGAACATCCAGGTCGACTTGCCGAGCGCCTTCCAGAGCGGCATGAGAAACAGGCTCTCGTGCTCTAGCGCGTTCGAGAGCGCCGTGCTGCTGTGCGACCGCACCACGTCGACCCGCTGAGAGAAGCCCTCGGGCGGGGTGGCGTCGACCATCTGCTCGACGATCAGCACGCCGATCACCTCGGGCGGCTTGTGGCGGCGCGACTCGGGGTCGTCCGGCGTGGGGTCCACGTCGCCGTCGCCGCGGGTGAGCGGCAGGATCGCCATCGCCTTGGTGTGCGACTCGTCGACGTACGCCTCGAGTGTGCGTTCGACCTGCGGGGCCAGGTCGCTCGTGTCGCCGGTGTACCAGACCTCTTCGCCGGTCTTGGCCACCGCGCGGGCGACCTTCGTGAGCATGGTCATCACGTTCGACCGCGAGTCGGGCACGTCCATGCCGCTGACCGCATCGATGCGGACCCGCCCGCCGCGTTTGACCGCCACGGTCACCCGGTCGGCGCCGATCAGCCGGCGGCCTTCGTTGGCGATCGAGTAGGCGGTTTCGCGGGTGTCGAGTTTTTCGTGGGCCGTGCGGGTGAAAGCCTCGAGCTGCTCCCACAAGGTTTGCTTGTCGGCCAGGTGCCGCAGTCGGCGGCCGCGCAAGTAGTCGCCCGCCAGGTCGCAGGTTTGCTGCAAGAACCGCAGGTAGCCGCGCTGCACTTGCGAGCGTCCGCCGGGGCGCTGGAACACCTCGACCACGCCCTGCGGGCCCTCGTCGTTGTGCACCGGCGCCAGCACGAGCAGGAAGTCGGTCGGGTTGGCGGCCGCGTTCTCGTCTTCGGTGTCGAGACCGCCGGCGGCGCCGGAGTGGGGGGAGATGATTGTCCCCTCGTCGCCCTTGAGCACCTGCTGCAGTAAACGGCCGTGCTGCGCCTGGCCGATGGGATTCTGGGCGAGGCCGGTCTCCCGCAGGTTGATCTGGTAGGTGAGCTGAAACGCGCCGGTGTCGGAGAGGGTCCACACCGCCCCGCCCGGCGCCGCCAAAGCGGAGACCACCTTGTTCAGAAACTTGTCGTAGTAGACCTCGGGCGAGATGTCGTCGCGCGACATCTCGCTGATCTGCTGCACGATGCCCGTGATCTCGCGCTTGGCGCGTTGCACCGCGTCGGCGTCGACCGAGGCGGTCGACGAAGAGGCGTCGGGCTGATTGGTGTAGTCGGAGGTGCTCACGATTCAGATAGTCTAGCGTAGTAATCCCCTAAGGTGAAACGGTTTAAGGCGACTGCGGCGCCTGCAAAATCGTTACTCGCAGCCCAACCGGCAAAGACTTGTCGACCTGCTTGGGCTCATGTCTTAGCTCGGTTATATCGACGCCGAGGCGGGGCACGCCCCATGGTTCGCCACGCTTGCCGAGCGGATGGCGCCCCGGGTGGGGGGGTTGCAAGCCCAACTCCCAACAGAACTGGACGTAACACGCGTAGGAGTGGTAAGCTTAAGGGTCTCTACCAAGGGTGATCGGCACGGCCCCCCATCAGTCGGCGGTCCCCACCGGCCCCCACTCAACCCCCTATTTTTCTTACATGGCGAAGCAGAAGGAAGAAGCACTCGAAGTCGAGGGCGTGGTCACCCAGGCCTTGGCGAACACCCGTTTCCGGGTCGAGATCGAGGGTGGACACATTGTGAACGTGCACGTCGCTGGCCGCATGCGGAAGCACTTCATCCGTATTGTCCCGGGCGACAAGGTCCGGGTCGAGCTCTCCCCGTACGACCTGACCAAGGGTCGGATCACCTACCGCGAGCGCTAAATCTCTCGCCGCGCGGCGCCGCTTTTGGGGGGCGCCGCCTCTGAATCTGCGGTACGCTTGGGGCGTGGCGAGCAACCGTTAGCGCGGCGTCGCCACGATCGCCCCCCCGATCTTGTCATTTTGGCAAGAAATGCGCAAGTTGGGCGAACTCTTGCTAAGTAAGTTACGCCTCCGCCATCTCGCACACCGCCGTGCGCCGAGCAACGCCCCCGGTCCGCCGGAGTGCGCTGTCGGCGGCGACTCGAATCCATCCCTCTCGGAGTTCTGAAGTGATTCTCGCAGCCCCGCGACGCACGCGTCGCCTCCGGTCGCTCGCCACAACGCTTTCCCTGGCGGCGAGCCTCGTCGCCGCGCCGCTGGTCGCCACGGCCCAGCCCGCCGTGGCCGACGCGCCTGAGGCGCAATCCGACACCGCCGGCATGACCACCATCGCCGTGGCCGCCCTGAGCGGCTACGACGCGCTGCTCGCCGACACCGATTACATCGGCGCGCTGGTCGGGCGGCCGGGGACCTCGAAGATGCTCGAGGGGATGCTCGCCTTCTTCACCCAAGGCAAGGGCTTGGCGGGCGTCGACAAGTCGCGCCCCATCGGCGTCGTGCTGCAGACCGACGGCGCCCAGTTCATGCCGCTCGCCTGTTTGCCGGTCGACGACCTCAATGAGGTCTTGGGCCTGGTGCAGGGCTTCGGCATCGAGCCGCTCGACGCCGGCGACGGCGTCACGGAGCTCGAGCTGCCCGATCGCACGATCTACCTGAAGCCGATCGGCGCTTGGACCTACGTGGCCCAGAGCCCCGCGGCGCTCGCCGCCGCGCCCGCCGACCCGCTGCCGATGCTCCACGAGCTGGTGGCCGAATACGACCTGGGCGTGAAGGTCATGGCCCAGAACGTGCCGCCGATGTACCGCCAGATCGCCCTGCAGCAGATGCGGATGGGCGTGGAGCAAGGGCTCAAGCAGCAGCCCGAGGAGAGCGACGAGCAGTTCGAGCTCCGCCGCGAGATGTCGGAGAAGCAGCTCGAGCAGCTCGAGAAGATGATCAACGACCTCGACCAGTTGGTTGTTGGCTGGAGCATCGACTCGTCGGCGAAGAAGACCTTTTTCGATTTCAGCTACACGCTGACCGAAGGCTCCGACCTGCTGCGTCAGCTTGAGGGGATGAAGGACGCCAAGACCAACTACGCCGCCTTCCACAACAAGGACGCGGCCTTCTCGGTGCTCGGCTCGGTCAAAACGCCCCAAGACGTGGTCTCGGAGCAGGCGGAGCAGATCAAGTCGTCGATCAACATCGCCCGCCAGCAACTGGCCACGGCCATGGAAGAGAACGCCGACGATTTCCCGGACGAGGCCGCCCGCGAGACATTCCAGCAAATCAGCAACGACATGCTCGACGTGTTCGAAGAGATCGCCCTGAGCGGCGAGATGGACATGGGCGGCTCGCTCACCCTCGACGGGAGCGGCCCGCTGGCGATCGCCGGCGGCAAGGTCCCCGATCCCGCGAAGGTCGAGTCTTCGATCAAGAAGGTGTTCAACGCCGCCAAGCAGCGGTCCACCGAGGTCGAGATCGATGTCGCCCTCGACGCCGACTCGCACGACGACGTGACCTTCCACACGATGACGATCACCATCCCCGCCGACGTCCCCCCTCAGGTCCGCGACATCTGGGGCGGGGACGAGATCGCGGTGGCGTTTGGTGTCGGGCCCGAGTCGGTCTACTTCACGCTCGGCGACGGCGCCATCGAGGCCTGCAAAACGGCGATCGACGATTCTGCGGCCGACGCCGGCAAAGAGATCCTGCCGATGGAAATGTCCTTCGCCCTTGGTCAAATCCTAGGCTTCGCGGAGCGCTGCGCTCCCGAGGACGAGCGGGCCGTGATTTCGATGCTCTCGGCGTCGCTCGAAGACTCGGAGGGTTCCGACCACGTCCGCATGACGCAGCGGCCGATCGACAACGGGGTGATCGTTCGCCTCGAGGCCGAAGAGGGCGTGATCAAGCTGGTCGGCGCCGCCGCTGCGGCGGCCCAGGCCCAGCAGATGAAGCAGCAGCAGGGCGGCGAGGAGTGGTGAGCCGCAGCGGCCCCCTATGAACTTTCTAGCGGCGGCGGGCCTCGGCCCGCCGCCGCTTTTTTTGCGCATGTCTCTCTCGGTTTGCCGCCCAGACGCTGTTGGGCCGCGTGGGACGGGCCTAGAATCATAGGATTCGCACGAAGGATGTCCCTCCAGGTATTTGGCCCTCGCCGACGATCTTTGGTTGTCGGTCCGCGGAACATAGCCCCGCGGCTATGGGCCCCTTTCCCAAGACACCGTTTCTCTTAGCAGCCACGCCGACGCCATGACCACGACCGCCGCCCAGTTTCCCATCACGCTCGACACGATCGCCGGCCTGTCGATCGCCGAACTGGCCGAGCAGTTCGGCACGCCGTTCTACGCCTACGACGCGGCAAAGATTGTCGAGCGGATCGACGACCTGGCGCCCTTCGACGTGGTGCGGTTCGCCCAGAAGGCTTGCTCGAACCTGGCCATCCTCGCCTGGGTCCGCAAGCACGGCGTGGTGGTCGACGCGGTGAGCGCCGGCGAGGTTCGCCGCGCCCTGGCCGCCGGTTACGATGCCACCGAGCCGATGCCGGGCCAGCCCGGCACGCGGCAGATCGTCTACACGGCCGACCTGTTCGATCGCGAGGCGCTCGACTTGGTGGTCGAGCACGACCTGCCGGTCAACTGCGGCTCGCCCCAGATGATCGACCAGTACGGCGAGCGCTGCCAGGCGCTCGGCCGCGAGCGCGGCGTGACGCTGCGGATTAATCCTGGATTCGGCCACGGCCACAGCCAGAAGACCAACACCGGCGGCGAGCAGTCGAAGCACGGCATCTGGCACGAGCAGGTGGCCGACTGCGTGGAGCGCGCCGCGAAGTGGGGCCTCTCGATCGAGGGCCTGCACATGCACATCGGCTCCGGGACCGACCTGGAGCACCTCGGTCAGGTGTGCGGCGCGATGGAGAAGATCGCTCTGGAGGTGGGTCCGTCGGTCCACTCGATCAGCGCTGGCGGCGGCCTGCCGACGCCCTACCGCGACGGCGACGCCCGGGTCGAGATCGCCGGCTACCACAAGCTGTGGGACGCCACCCGCGACCGGCTCGCCGAGGCCTTCGGCCACGCCGTGAGCCTCGAGATCGAGCCGGGCCGCTACCTCACGGCCGAGTCGGGATCGCTCGTGGCCGAGGTGCGGACGGTCAAGCAGATGGGCTCGAACCTCTACTACTTGGTCGACGCCGGCTTCAACAACCTCGCCCGGCCGATCCTGTACGGCTCGTACCACCCGATGGCGATATGCCACACCGACCCGGCCCACGCCGCGGGCGGGGAGCAAGACGCGATCGTCGGCGGCCCGCTCTGCGAGTCGGGCGACATCTTCACCCAGGAGGAGGGGGGCTTCGTCAGCGCCCGCCGCTTGCCCCACGCCGAGGTGGGCGACCTGCTGGTGATCGGCTGCGCGGGCGCCTACGGCTACGTGATGAGCAGCAATTACAACAGCAAGCCGATGGCTCCCGAAGTGATGATCGTGGGGGGCAAGGCAGAGCTGATCCGCGAGCGGCAGACCTTCGAGGACATCGTCCGCGGCGAGAACGTTCCCCAGTGGGACTGAGACGCGGCGGGGCTGGCGCGGCTGCGCGGCGAGTGGCGAATGGGACGCGGAGGAACGCGGATCTTGAGGATTAACGTGGATAGGGAAAAATCTGTGGGCGATCCGCTAGGCACGCGGCGATCCGCGTTCCCTTCTTCTGCCGCAACCTGCTAGTGCGGCGGCGGCGCTCCAGGTAATCTGGAGGGCATGACCGCCCTTCTTACTCGCAACGCAATCGTCCAGGGCGATTGCGTCGAACTCCTCAGCCAGCTCGAAGACGAGTCCGTCGACTTGGCGTTCGCCGACCCGCCGTTCAACATCGGCTTTAAGTACGACGAGTACCACGACCGCCACGAGGACGAGGTGTACCTCTCCTGGTGCGCCGAGTGGTTCGGCGAGCTCTACCGCGTGCTCAAGCCCACGGGCGCCTTCTGGCTGGCGATCGGCGACGAGTACGCCGCCGAGCTGAAGGTGGCCGCCAAGGAGATCGGCTTCTCGCCGCGCAACTGGGTTGTGTGGTACTACACGTTCGGCCAGAACTGCCGCAAGAAGTTCAACCGCTCGCACGCCCACCTGTTCCACTTCGCCAAGGACGAGGAGCAGCACACGTTCAACGCCGACGACCCGGCGGTGCGTGTCCCCTCGGCCCGCGCGCTGGTGTACGGCGACAAACGCGCGAACGCCACCGGCCGCCTGCCGGACGACACCTGGATGCTGCCTCCCGTGCGTGAGCAGAACGACTGGGTGCTGCGGCCCCAAGACCTGCGCGAAGACGCCGGCGCGTTCTCCCCGCTCGACGACACGTGGTACTTCTCACGCGTGGCCGGCACGTTCAAAGAGCGCGAAGGCTTCCACGGCTGCCAGATGCCCGAGCAGTTGCTGGGGCGCATCGTCCGCGTGAGCAGCAACCCGGGCGACTTGGTGCTCGACCCGTTCGGCGGCAGCGGCACCACGCTCGCCGTGGCCAAAAAGCTGGGCCGCGATTGGCTCGGCTTCGAGCTCTCGAGCGAGTACGCCAAGTACGGCAACGAGCGGCTGGAGCGATGCAAGGAAGGCGACCCGCTCAACGGCCCCGCCGACCCGGTCGAGAGCTCGCCCACCACGGCCGCCGGCCGGCGGCTGAAGGACCACCCGCTCACGCGCGACAAGGAGCAATTGCTGCCGACGTTCCGCAAAGAGGACTTCTCACAGCCCGAGCCGCCCGCCGACGACGACGCCGTCGCCGATGTAGCGACCACCAACGGCGCCCCCGCCGCGGCGGTGAAGACCGATCTGCGGGCGCTCTTGCGCGAAGCGATCGTCGGGGCGTTCTCGGCGGCCAACGAGGGGCACAGCGTCGATTGGCTGCTGTGCGACCCCGCCCTGCAAGACGCCTTTCACGCCGCCTGCGGCGAGGCGGGGCTCATCGGCGGGCCCAGCGACTGGAACCGCGAGCTGCTCAGGCTGCGCAAGGCGGGCAAGCTCGCCAAGGGCCGCGGCGCCGGGGCGCCGATCGACTTCTCGCCCGAGGCGACCGATCACTTTCGCTTCGCCGCCGAGATGGCGTGGGCCGACGCGATGAAGAAGTACCCCGGCTGGTCGCTCGACGCGATCTTCTGTTCGCCCGGCAAGGCGCTCTACTTCGACCGCTCGGCGATGAAGCACCTGCCCGCCGCCGTGGCCAAGGAGATCGGCGCCGCGCCGCTGCGCTGGGCGGCGCTCAAGCTCCGCAAGGCGCGCCACGCCCTGGCGGCCGAGGCGCACCAGTACCACTACGTGCTCGCGACGCGCGACTTCTCGCGTTTCCACCCGTGGGGCCGCTGCCGCTTCGACAAGTGGGAGGGCCAGCCCGGGCTCTACTGCCTCCGCAGACGCGACCGCTCGGCTGTTTACGTCGGCGAGGCCGACGACCTCGGTGCGCGGCTCGCCACGCACGCCTCGGCCAAAGCGCCCGGCCGGGTGATCTCGCAAGTGGCCGTCATCACCGGCGATGAACTGCCAAGCGACGAGTACCGCGGCGCCCTTTGGACCTCGCTCGTACGCCGCTACGAGCCACGGCTGAACGTCGAACCGGCCAAACCGCCCGCCGAATAACCAGCGAGCATCTGGCGACTGACCGGCTCGCCGGCGATCACCAGTGGTGATGGTAGTTGAACCCGGCCCGGTAGTGCGGCCGCGGGCGCGGACGGGGCGCCGTGTAGATCACGTTCACCCTCGGTTCGGGGTAGTAAGGCCTGGCGATCACGGTCGCCGGCTGTGGCGCCGGCACGTAGCTGTCGGTCGACATGCCTTGGGCCGCCAGGATCACGCGGTCGCTCACGCCGCTCTGCTTGAGCACGATCAGCCCGTTGGGGCTCAGGTCGAACCGGCCGCCGCGGCTGCGGATGGCGCCGATGATCAGGTCGTCGCCCAGCCCGGCGCGGGCCATACCCGCCAGGTCGGCATTGGTGACCGCCTGGGCGGCCGCTTGCTGGTTGGCTTGAGCGGCGGCAGCCGTGCCGTAAGCAACGGCCCGTTGGTCGGCCTGGTCCTTGGACTTGCCGACCAAGTTGCCGGTGATGGCGCCGATAGCGGCGCCGACCAGGGCGCCCTCGGTCTTGTTGCCACGACCGCCGACCAAGGCGCCGGTGATGGCGCCCAAACCGCCACCCACGACCGTGCCCTCGGCCTGGTCGTTGTGGTAGTAGCTCGGCGGCGGCTGGTAGCCGTACTGGGCCAACGCGCTGTCGGCCGCTAGGGCGGCGGCGAGCAGCGACAACACAAAGCTGGTGCGAGACATCCGAGTGTGCTCCGTGCGAGCGAGGCTAGCGGCAACGCCCCTGGGAGGGGCGGCGCCGGCGTCGCGGACTTGCCGATCCATCCGGCAAAAAGTTCCTGTGACTGTACAGGGGGGACATTATGGAATATCGGTTCCTTGGCCCGGGGGCAATACGGAAACCGTTGCCAGAGGTTTGAGCGAGCGCCGTAGTCGGGAGGGGACAGAAATTTATCCCCCTCCCCACCAAGGGGAGGGAGTGCGTTCAGTCCCGCAGCACCGCCAGCTGCTTGGCCACCGCGCGATTCTCGCCACGCACCAGCTGCCCGCAGGCGGCCTCGATGTCGGCGCCCATCGAGTAGCGGATCGTCGTCGGGTGGCCGGCCGCTTTGAGCACGTCGGCGAACGCCTTGCGGGTCGCCTCGCTCGAGCCCGAGAGGTGGGGCGCCGCCTCCACGCGGTTGTACGGGATCAAGTTCACGTGGACCCGCAGCCCATCGAGCCACGTAGCAAGCTCGTGGGCCTCTTCCGGCGAGTCGTTCACGCCCGCTAGCATCAAGTGCTCGATCATCACGCCGGTCCGCTCGGGCTGCACGCGGTTGAGCTCGGCGATCGTATCACGCAGCTCACCCAAGGGCGCCTTCCGGGCCAACGGAATAATCCGCTCGCGCGTTTCTTGCCGCACGGCGTGCAGGCTTAGCGCCTGGTTCACCGCCGGGAACCGCTCGGCCAGCCGCAGCATGCCCGCGGGCAAGCCGACCGTGCTCACGAGCACCCGGCTCGGTGGGTGGTCGAAGATCGCGGGATCGGTCAGCGATTGGATCGTCTCGTGCAGCGCGGCCTCGTTGTGGAGCGGCTCGCCCATGCCCATGAACACGAGGTTCCGCACCCGCCGGCCTTCGTCGCGTAGCAGCTCGTTGGCCTGGACCATTTGGTCGAGGATCTCGGCCGCCGAGAGCGAGTGCGCCATGCCCATCCGGCCGGTGGCGCAGAAGTCGCACTTCGCGGCGCAGCCGACCTGCGACGAGACGCAGAGCGCCACCCGCCCCGTCCCCGCACGCAGCACGACCGACTCGACCAGGAACCCCTCGTCGGTCTTGAAGATCAGCTTCGTGGCGCCGTCGAGGTCGGAGTCGAGCCGCCGGTCGAGTGTGAGCGCGTGCGGCCTAACGCGCGTGGCGAACGCCTCGCGCGCGGTCGGCGGCAGCTCGGCGAGCGCCGCCTCGGCGCCGAGCGACTTCTTGAAGAAGGCGATCCGCCAACGGCGCACCAACCCCGGCTCGACGCGCAGCTCCTTGCGGAGCCGCTCGAGGGCCGAGGCGTCGTGAATGGCGATCGGATCTGGCATCACTCTTGGTCCGCCTTGAGATTCGGCATCAGTACTTTCCTCAGCAGCCAGACCACACTAACAGCAGCCGTCCCCATAAGGCAGAGGAGGAAGATTTGGACGCTCCCCGCGGTTCGTGATTCGATGATCTCACCTGTTGTGACATCGAATCGGAAGGAGTCTCCCCAATTTGTCTCAAGCAAGTAGTTCCCCGATGGGTCGTCGAGAGCGGCGTCGACGACGGTCACTCGTGCCACTCCCGTGAACAGCGCGAGCACTTCCCGCCCGAGATATCCAGTCAACAGTTCGCTTTCGTCGTACGCGGCGAGCAATTGACCGTTGGCGAAGAACTCAACTGCGCGCCCCCGTTCGGATATGCTATCGGAATCCCAATTCAAGAACGCGACGACCAAGTGGACGCCGTCGCTTGAGACATAAACTTCTTTAGGGGTGGGGAGGTAATGAATCGGCCAGATCAAGACGGTTGATCCGTCGTTGCGGTACAAGCCGCTATTCGGGTAACGCTTCTCCAAGGCTCGCTGAGCCAATCGGGTTCGCTTTTTACCGGACATCGCATCTTGTTGTTCAGCCGATGCAGCGTTTTCGTCGAGCCTTTCTCTTTCCCCATCTGGAGTCAGAATAACCAGCAGGTACTTTCCATCTGGCGAAGGAATGGCTTGCGATTCGTACTCCGAGAGACCGGCGGACGCACACGAGGCGTGCAGAAGAAAAACCGCTGCTAGACAGGTTGGGCTTGATGTGAGAAGGGGTGCTTTGGACATCAAAGGTTCCATAACCTTGACCAAGCTTAGTCGGGACTGCTTGAACCTTGACCAAGCTTAGTCGGGACTGCTTGCCCAACGATCAGGTCAAGACGGTCTTGTGCGGTTCGCCGGCGATCTCTTGCACGTACTTCGGAATTAGGTAACCCGGCAGCCGGCGGCGGAGTTCGGCAACGATCGCCCTGCCCCGCTCGACCGGAACCTCAAAGTGCGCCGCCCCCGCCACGCGGTCGAGCTGGTGCAGGTAGTAGGGCGTCACGCCCACCTCGACCAGCCGCTCGCACAGCGCGGCTTGGGCGTCGGCTGTGTCATTCACGCCGCGCAGCAGCACCGACTGGTTGAGCAACAGCACGCCCGCCGAGCGGAGCCGGACGATCGCCTCGACGGCCGCGCCCGCCAACTCGTTGGCGTGGTTGGCGTGCAGCACCACAACGGGCGCCAGTCGCGAGCCGGTGAGCCAGCCGAGCATCGCGTCGGTCACCCGCTCGGGCAGCACGATCGGCAACCGGGTGTGAATGCGCAGCCGCTTGAGGTGGGGGATCGCGGCGAGCCGCGCCGCCAGCTCGGCGAGGGTGGCGTCGACCAGCGTGAGCGGGTCGCCCCCGCTGAGGATCGCCTCGTGGATCGAGTCGTCGGCGGCGATCGCCTCGAGCGCCGGCCGCCACGCCTCGACGCCCTTGGGCGCCAGGCCGTAAGGAAAGTGGCGGCGGAAGCAGTAGCGGCAGTGGACCGCGCAGGCGCCGGTCGTCACCAAGAGCGCCCGGCCCTCGTATTTTTGCAGAAGCCCCGGCGTGAGCTCGGCCGCGGAGTCACCGACCGGGTCGGCGGCAAACCCCTCGACGATGTCGGTTTCCTCGCCCAGCGGCAGCACCTGCCGCAGCAGCGGGTCGTTCGGGTCGCCTGGCCGCATCCGATCGATGTAGCTGCGCGGCGCGAGCAGCGGGAACCCGGCCGCCGCGGCGGCCCCCCTCTCGGCGAGGGGCCCCGCCAGCGTTTCCTCCAGCCCCAGCAGCCGGCAGAGCTCGGCCGGGTCGCGGACGGCGTCGCGCAGGGCGGCCCGCCAGCCGTCGGGGCGTGCTTCGGCAGGCGCCGCGAGCTCCGGATCGGGCGTGGGCTGGGGGCGGACAGGCGTCGTGGGCTGGGCTAGAATCTCGTTTCCTCTATTGGCAGACCCGAAATCGGTGGGCCCCTGCGGGCCGTCGGGGGGCGACGCCCCTCCCACCGAGTTTATTCCGTCCCTCACAACGAAGCGAGATCCAGGCGTGGGAATGATCAGCACAAGCGACTTCCGCAAGGGCATGAAGGTGCAGATCGACGGCACGCCGTTCGTTTGCGTCGAGATGAACTTCCGCAAGCCGGGCAAGGGCGCCGCTCTTTACGAGTGCAAGATGAAGAACCTCTTGCGCGACACCGTGACGGACCGCACCTACCGCGCGGGCCAAACGCTCGAGGAGGCGGACATCATGGAGTTCACCGCCCAGTTCCTCTACAAGCAAGTCGACACGTTCGTGTTCATGAACAACCAGGACTACGAGCAGTACGAGCTCACCGCCGAGCAGGTGGGAGACGTCGGCAAGTTCCTCAAGGAGAACATGGACTGCCAGGTCATGACGTTCGACAACAACCCGATCGGCGTGGCCGCCCCCAACCACGTGGTGCTGCAAGTCGAGTGGGCCGAGCCGGCCCCCAAGGGCAACACCGCCACCGGCGTCAGCAAGCCGGTCAAGCTCGAGACCGGCGCCGAGATCCTCGCCCCGGCCTTCATCAACGAGGGCGACTGGCTGCGAGTCGACACCCGCACCGGCGAGTACGTCGAACGGACCACCGCGCCGGAGTAAGACCGTGGCGAGCCGTAAGCGGTAGCGCCCGGAGCGGCCAGGAGCACGCAACGGCATGCCAGCCGCTCCGGGCGCTAACGCTTACGGCTGGCCAAAACAAAGCCAAGATATCGCCCCCGGCGACGAATAACGCCTGAACCCTTCCCCGAGCACTGGAGTCCGTCATGACGCCTTGGTTGATCGCCCTATTGGTTCTCGGCGCCGTTGGCGTGTTTCTGCTGATGTTCGGCGTCGGCATCTACAACCAGCTGGTGAAGCTCAAGAACCGCTTCCAAAACGCCTTCTCGCAGATCGAAGTGCAGCTGCAGCGGCGCTACGACTTGATCCCTAATCTTGTCGAAGTGGCCAAGGGCTACATGAGCCACGAGCGCGAGACGCTCGAGGCCGTGATCACCGCCCGCAACCAGGCGGCCGGCGCCCTGGCCGCCGCCAAGGCCAACCCGGGCGACGCCAAGGCGATGCAGAATCTGGCCGGCGCCGAGAGCGGCTTGGGCGCGGTGCTCGGCCGGCTGTTCGCCGTCAGCGAGGCCTACCCGGACCTCAAGGCGAACCAGAACATGATGCAGCTCACCGAGGAGATGACCTCCACGGAGAACAAGGTCGCGTTCGCCCGCCAGGCGTACAACGACGCCGTGACGCACTACAACACTTACAAGCAAACGTTCCCGCCGATCTTCTTCGCCGGCCTCTTCGGCCACGGCGCCGACGCCGAGCTCTTGGACTTCGACGACGCGAAGATCAACGAGGCCCCGAAGGTGAGCTTCTGACGAATGCGGATTTCGGATTGCGGAATGCGGATTGAAAGCGCCGCACGCCTGGCGCCGCAGTCCGAGCCTGCTCATCGCGTCAGCGCGTGATTCCGCAATCCGAAATCCGAAATCCATCCCATGTCCACCGACTTCTTCGAACGACAGGACCGCGCCCGCAAGAGCACGGCTTGGCTCGTCGGGATGTTCCTCGTGGCCACGGTGTTGATCGTGGCGGCGGTCGTCGGGGCGACCTATTACGGCATGCTCGCCGCGCACGACATGAACCGCGCGCTCCACGGCAAGCCTTACCCGTGGCAGGTCCCCGTGGGCGCCGGCGTCGGGGCGTTGCTGCTGATCGTCTTGGGCACGCTCTACAAGGTGCTCGCCCTCCGCGCGGGGGGCGGCACGAGCGTCGCCGAGTCGCTCGGCGGACGCCGCGTTTACCCCGACGCCACCGACCCCACCGCCCGCAAGCTGCTCAACGTGGTCGAGGAGATGGCGCTCGCCTCGGGCACGCCGGTGCCGCCGGTCTTCCTGTTGGAGGAGCCCGGCATCAACGCCTTCGCCGCCGGCTACTCTTCGAGCGACGCGGTGGTCGGCGTCACCCGCGGCTGCGCCGAGTCGCTCTCGCGCGACGAGCTGCAGGGCGTTATCGCCCACGAGTTCTCGCACATCCTCAACGGCGACATGCGGATGAGCATCCGCATGATCGGTATCCTGCACGGCATCCTGCTGCTGGGGCTGATCGGCCGGATCCTCTTGCGGCTGGTCTTCCACGGCGGCGGCATGAGCTCGCGCCGCAACGACAGCGGCAACGGCGGCGGGGGCTCCGCGATCATCGCCGTGATCGCCGGCGGCGTGGCGCTGGTGGTGATCGGCTCGATCGGCAGCCTGATGGGCGGGCTGATCAAGGCGGCCGTCTCCCGCCAGCGTGAATACCTGGCCGACGCCTCGGCCGTGCAGTTCACGCGCAACCCGAGCGGCATCGGCGGCGCGCTCAAACGGATCGGCGGCGCCCAGCGGGCCTCGCGATTGCGCCATCCTCGCGCGTCGGAGATGAGCCACATGTACTTCGCCCAGGGCGTGTGGGAGGGGTTCTCCAGCCTGATGGCGACCCACCCGCCCCTCGGCAAGCGGATCCGGGCGATCGAACCCGAGTGGGACGGCAAGTTCGGCGAGCCGGTCGGCGCCCGCTACCCGGAAGCGGTCGGCGCCGCTGTCGGCGGCAAGGCGGCCGGCTTCGCGGGCGCTGCTAGCGACACCGTGCCGGTGGCCGTTGTCGACGAGGCGTGGAACCAGGTGGGCGAACCGCTCGAGGCGCATCGGCAATACGCCACCGAGCTGATCGCCGCCATCCCCGAAACGCTGCTCGCCTCGGCCCGCTCTCCCTACTCGGCCCGGGCGCTCGTTTACGCGATGCTGCTCGACCGCGACGCCGCGACACGCGCCGCCCAGCTCGCCAGCCTCGATGGCTTGGCCCGGCCCGACGTGATCCAACTAGCCGAGCGGCTCTCATCCGACGTCGATCGGCTCGAGGCCCGCAAGCGGCTGCCGCTTGTCGACCTCTGCCTGCCGGCGCTCAGAGCGATGTCCTCGCCGCAGTACCAGCGCTTCATGCGGGCCTTCAAGTCGCTCGTCGAAGCCGACCAGCGGATCGCGCTGTTCGAGTGGACGCTCGGCCAAGTGCTGATGCGGCACCTGAGGCCGCAGTTCGAGAGGGTCCCCTCGCCAAGGATCGACTACTTCGCTCTTGGCCGCATGCAGGGCCCGTGCAACGTGTTGCTGTCGACCCTCGCCCACGCCGGCCACTCGCCTAGCCAAGCGCAAATGGCGTTCGACGCCGCCGCCCGCAACCTGCCGTCGATCAACGGTTTGGAGCTGCTCCCGCGTGAGCAGTGCAACCTCCGCGAGCTGGAAGACGCGCTCGCCACGCTGCGCCGCGTGGAGGCCCGCCACCGCGGCCGGGTGGTCGACGCCTGCGCGGCGGCAATCTGCGCCGACAACGAGGTGAAGGTGGCCGAGGCCGAGTTGCTGCGTGGCGTGTCGGACCTGCTCGATTGCCCCATGCCGCCGCTGCTGGCCGGCCAACCGGTGGGCGAGGCGTGATGAACCTCGAATCCCTGCGCAGCCGCGCCGCGCTGCTCCACCTGCTGCGCGGTTTCTTCCGCGACCGCGGCTTCCTCGAAGTCGAAACCCCGCTCGTCTCAACCGCGGCGATCCCCGAGCGGCACATCGACCTTTACCAGGTCACGGATCTAAAGAGGGATAGCCCACCGCCCACGGACGCCGGACCCGACGATCCCACCCCGTCGGCGAAAGCGACCGCGTACCTGCAAGCCTCGCCCGAGATGCACCACAAGCGGCTGCTCTGCGAGGGCGCCGGCCCGATCTTCGAGGCGACGCGATCGTTCCGCGCCGGCGAGCATGGCGACCAGCACTCGCCCGAGTTCACCATCGTCGAATGGTACCGCCCCGGCGACGACCTGACGGCGGCCATGGACCTGGTCGACGACCTCATGCAAGAGCTGCTCGGCGCGCCGCCCGCCAAGCGCACGACCTACCGCGAGGCGTTTATCGAGGCGGTCGGCGTCGACCCCCACGCCGCCACGACCGACGAGCTGAGGTCGCTCGCCGAGGATTCGCTCTTCTCCCCGCCCGAGTTGCTGGAACTCGACGACCGCGACGAGTGGCTCAACCTGCTGCTGGCGACCGACGTCGAGAAGACGCTGGGCCAAGAGGCGCCGGAGATGCTCTACCACTACCCGGCGAGCCAATCGGCCCTGGCGGCGACCACGACCGACGAGCTGGGCGCCGTGGTGGCCGAGCGCTTCGAGCTCTACTGGCGCGGCCTGGAACTGGCCAACGGCTACCACGAGCTGACCGACCCGGAGGAGCTGCGCCGCCGCTTGGAGCGGGCCAACGAGCAGCGTGAGGCCGACGGCAAGTCCCGCCTACCGCTGCCCGAGCGGCTGCTCGCAGCGATGACCGATCCCGGTCTGCCGCCCTGTGCGGGGGTGGCGCTCGGCTTCGATCGACTCGTGATGCTCGCGACGGATGCACAGCGAATCAGCGACGTGCGTGTCGTTGATGGCGAGCCGTGAGCGTCAGCGCCCGATCCACAGGAACGCCGTCCCCGCCTCGTCGACGCGCAGCCGCGACTTGAGCCGGGCCTGGAACACGAGCTTGTCGATCAGCCGCTTGTAGTAGGTTCGCTTGCGTTCGAACCGAACCTGGGTCGACGCCGGGTCGACGCCCGCCTCGGCGATCGAGGCGTGGTCCCAGTAGACCGGCAGGCCGCCGAGCCGCGGTGTGATCGCATCCAGGGCCTCGGTCAGCGTGAAGCCCTCAACCTCGACGCTGAGGAACTCGAACAGCACGGGCGCCGTTTCGCGGGGGCTCGCCGGCGGGTCGTACCCCACCGGCCACGAGTCGGCGACGTCGCCCGCCACCGCGACGCGCAGCCGCACCTCGCCTCCGCGTGGGTGCTCGGGCGTGAGCGCCAGGCCGTCGCGGGCCAGCATCACGGCGAGCGCCGCCCCCACGGTGAGCGGCTCCAAATCCTCGGCCAGCGGGCCGGCGTTGTTGAGCGTGCGCTCGGCCGCCCGGTCGATCTCCAGCGCGATCGGCAGCCGGTCGCGCACGCGCTCCACCACCGCCCGTGGCGGCTGGTCCTTCGTGGCGAATCCGAGCGGCTCGCTGAGCGCATCGTAAGCTGTGCGGAATTGCTTCTCGGTGAGATCGAACCGCCCACGCGGGGCCTCGACACCCTCGGCGCCATCTTTGGCGACTCGGTCAAAGTAGTCGGCAAGGGCCGCGCGGTCGCGCTGGCGGAACTTGCCGCCGGGCAGCAGCAGGTCGCCACGGCGCGTGAGCACCCCCACCACGCGACGGCTCCCGCCGAGCTCTTCGAGCCGCGGCCGCTCGCCGGCGCGCATGCCGCGGATCCGCACGCCGGTCTGGCCGATCTCGGCGAAGAGTTGCAGCCACTTTTGGGGCGCGGTAACGTTCAGGCCCGGCTCGGTGGCGATCTCGACCGACACCGGCGCAGCCGCCGCCACGCCCGCTAAGGCGGCGACGGTTATTCCGATTAGCATGAGTCTCTTCATACCCCAAGCATAGCACCGGGGGAGAATGACGAATAACGAAGCCCGAATGACGAGAAAGTCCGCTCCTTTTCGTCATTCTGAATTCGTCATTTAGCCCCGCGTTCTGCTTATTCAGCCAATCTCGCCCTCCCTATCGAGGATCTCCCCATGCCGCGTCTCGTCACGCTTTTTACCGGCCAGTGGGCCGACCTGCCGCTCGAGGAACTGGCGCCCAAGGCGGCCGAATTCGGCTACCAGGGGCTCGAGCTCGCCTGCTGGGGCGACCACTTCGAGGTCGACAAGGCGCTCGAGGACCCCAATTACGTGAATGACAAGCGGGCGCTGCTGGACCGCTACGACCTGGAGTGCCACGCGATCTCGAACCACCTGGCCGGCCAGGCCGTGTGCGACCGGATCGACGAGCGGCACCAGTCGATCCTGCCGCCCCACGTGTGGGGCGACGGCGAGCCCGACGGCGTCAACGCCCGGGCCATTGAGGAGATGAAGAACACCGCCCGCGCCGCGCAGAAGTTTGGCGTCTCGGTCGTGAACGGCTTTACGGGCTCAAGCATCTGGCCGCTGCTCTACTCGTTCCCGCCGGTCCCCGAGTCGATGATCGACGCCGGCTACCAAGAGTTCGCCGACCGTTGGAACCCGATCCTCGACGTGTTCGACGAGTGCGGCGTGCGGTTCGGCCTGGAGGTGCACCCCACGGAGATCGCGTTCGACCTGTTCACGGCCGAGCTCGCGTTGCAGGCCGTCGATCACCGCGAGGCGTTCGGCTTCAACTTCGACCCGAGCCACCTGATCTGGCAGGGGGTCGACCCGGTGGAGTTCATCCGCGCGTTCCCCGACCGGCAGTACCATGTCCACATGAAGGACGCGATCGTCACGCTCAACGGCCGCAGCGGCATCCTGTCGAGCCACATGAACTTTGGCGACCCGCGGCGCGGCTGGGACTTCCGTTCGCTCGGCCGCGGCGGGGTGAACTTCGAAGAGATCATCCGGGCGCTCAACGTGATCCAATACGACGGCCCGCTCTCGGTCGAGTGGGAAGACAGCGGCATGGACCGCGAGCAAGGCGCCACCGAGGCGGCCGCGTTCGTCAAGCAGATCGACTTCCAGCCGAGCAGCGTGGCGTTCGACGCCGCGATGTCCGAGCAAGGAGGCTGAGTTCGTGTGTACCCAAGGAAGGGAACCACGAAAGTACAAAGCAACGACGACGGTCCAAAGAAGCCTAGCAAATGGGGGGGGTGGCGGGGGCGCACCGCGAAGCGGAAGCCCCCGTGCGGTGGAGACACGCCCCGGCTGGCTCGGGGGCTTCCCTGACGGGAGCGCCCCCGCCACCCTTTGATTGCTGCGCGCTAATGGCGCTACGGCTCGCCCCGCCTCTCCCTGAATTCCCGCGAGCAGAGAGGAGGGGGTCCGAAGCGACGCGCGGCTCAGCCCTGCACGCCCTTGGCGATGCGGTCGCCGATCGTCTTGTCGATGTTGCGCCAGTACTCGAAGGCGCGGCTGAGCACCGGCTCGCTGACGCCCGCCTTCAGGTGGCCGGTGACGTTCGAGACGAGCCGGTCGCGTTCGGCGTCGTTCATCACTTTGTTGACGAGCGTGTTGGCCTGGCCCCAGTCGTCGTCCTCGGCGTGCAGGGTGTAGGCCGAGCGGACGAAGTCGCCGCTGGCGGCCCAGGTGGCGTCTTCGGGGTAACGCTCGCCGTCGGCCGCCGGGCCCCCCTTGGAGTTGGGCGCGTAGACCGGGTCCGTGACGTTGTCCACACGCATCGCCCCGTCCTTGCTGTAGCTGTGGACCGGCGACTGCGGCCGGTTCACCGGGATCTGCTTGTAGTTCACCCCGAGCCGCGCGCGGTGGGCGTCGGAGTAGGCGAACAGGCGGCCGAGCAGCATCTTGTCGGGGCTCGGTCCGACGCCCGGCACGAGGTTGTTCGGCTCGAACGCCGCCTGCTCGATCTCCGTGTGGAAGTCGGTCGGGTTGCGGGTGAGTGTGAGCTTGCCGAGCTCCTGCAGCGGGTAGTCGGCGTGCGGCCACACCTTCGTGAGGTCGAACGGGTTGAAGCGGTAGCCCTCGGCCTCGGCGAACGGCATGATCTGTATCTTCAGCGTCCAGCTGGGGTGGTCGCCCCGCCCGATCGCGTCGAACAGGTCACGGCGGTGGTAGTCGGCGTCCTCGCCGGCGATCCGTTCGGCGTCCGACTGGGTGAGGAAGTCGATCCCCTGGTCGGTCTTGAAGTGGTACTTCACCCAGAACTTCTCGCCCCCGGCGTTCACCCACAGGTAGGTGTGGCTGGAGTAGCCGTTCATGTGCCGCCAGTTCTTGGGGATGCCGCGGTCGCCCATCAGCCAGGTGACCTGGTGGGCCGATTCGGGAGACAACGTCCAGAAGTCCCACTGCATGTCGTGGTCGCGCAGGCCGTTGTCGGCGCGGCGTTTCTGCGAGCGGATGAAGTGCTGGAACTTCATCGGGTCGCGGAGGAAGAACACGGGGGTGTTGTTCCCCACCATGTCGTAGTTGCCCTCGGACGTGTAGAACTTCAGCGCGAAGCCGCGCGGGTCGCGCCACGTGTCGGGCGATCCGCGTTCGCCGGCCACGGTGGAGAAGCGGATCAGCGTGTCGGTCTTCGTTCCTGGCTGGAAGACGGCCGCCTTGGTGAAGGCGCTCAGGTCGTGCGTGACCTCGAAGTGGCCGAACGCCCCGGAGCCCTTGGCGTGCGGCTGCCGCTCGGCGATCCGCTCGCGGTTGAAGTTGGCCATCTGCTCGATCAGGTAATGATCTTGCAGCAGGATCGGGCCGTCGGGGCCGACGGTGAGCGAGTGCTCGTCGCTGGCGACGGGGATGCCGGCGTCGGTGGTGGTTGGCTTGCGTCCTTCGCTTGACATGGCTCAGCCTCTTTCGATGCACGGGAAAAGATCCGCGGCAGCCGAACGGGTGCGCCAGAGCGGTCTGGCTCGCCGATCGAATGCAACGGATGGTTGGAGAAGAGATGGCGGCCGCCGCCACGGCCGCGAGCATTGTAAGACGGACGAAGCCTGCTTGTCACGCGCACTTTGGCGATTCGCCCAACAGATTGCCTCGCGATTGGCTGGAACGATTGCCTAAGACTATGGCGGTCTAGAAGCGGAGCCAATCGACGGGACGCATTCGCGCGTAGCTGCTAGATCTCTCGGCTAGTTTCAGGCGTGCGGTCGTAGAACTTCAAAGCGCTCTCAGCGAACCCGTGAGCGGCGGGGCATGGCGCGGTATGCTACGGGCTTCTCGATCTCCCAGGGCGTACCCGATGCTCGACAAGACTCTCCGGTGGTCGGCCTGGCTAGTGCTCGGCTTGCTCACGTTGCTGACGCTCCTGCCGCTAGCGCCTTCGGGCGAGTGGTGGGTGCGGATCTGGGACTTCCCACGCGTCCAGATCGCCGCGCTGTTGCTGCTCCCGCTCGGAGCCGCGTTTTTTCACGCGTGGAGAAGCGGCCGTCGGCGACAGCACGCCGTGGTTTTGTCGCTCGTGCTCGCTGTGGCCCTCTGGCAACTGTGGCAGGTCGCCCCGTTCACGCCGCTCTGGCCGACCGAGACCCCCAGCGCCGAAGCGGCGGGCGATCCGGCTCTCAAGCTGCTCACCGCCAATCTCAAATACGACAACGACCGCCACGCCGAGACGCTCGCGATGATCCGGCGACTCGACGCCGACCTCGTTTTACTGATGGAGGTCGACGACGCGTGGGCCGAAGCCCTGCGGCCGCTCGACGGGGACTACCCGCACCGGCAGGGCGTCGTGCGCGGCGAGGGGCTCGGCATCGTGCTCTGGTCGCGATTCCCCCTGCTCGATTCGGAGGTCAGGCATCTGGTGAGCGAGCGCCGCCCCTCGGTGTTCGCCACGGTCGACGCGCCCGGCATCGGGCCGGTGCGGTTCGTCGGCGTCCACCCCACGCCGCCAGGCCTGCGGGACCGCGGCGCCCCCAGCGGCGGGAACGAGGAGCGTCGCGACAGCCGGGTGCGCGACGCCGAGCTGGTGCTCGTCGCCCGCGAGGTGAGCAGCGACCCCGACCAGCGGTGGATAGTCACCGGCGATTTCAACGACGTGGCGTGGTCGCACACCACGCGGTTGTTCCAAGACCTGAGCGACCTGAAGGACCCCCGCCGCGGGCGTTGGCTGATGAACACCTACCACGCCCACTGGCCGGTCTGGCGGTTCCCGATCGACCACGTTTTTGTGTCCGAGGGGTGGCGTCTCGTGGCGATGGACCGGGTGGCGACTCCCGGCTCGGACCACTTCGCGATCACGGCTCAGTTCAACGCGGCGGCCAAGGACGACGCGCGCCCCTCCGCCTCGAACGACGACAAAGAAGAAGCCGAGGAGCTGGTGGCCGAGGGCAAAGAAGACGCCGCCGAGCAGGAGACGGCCGCCGGGAAATGAGCGGGGGTCCGCTATACGGACCGACACAAGCGTGTAGGCCGGAACAAGTGGCGCGGCGAATCCACAATAGCGTGAGACTTACTGCCGCGCGTTTCCGGCAGAATCATACGGGACGCTCGTTGCCGGCGCGGCGGTTGAGCCGAGTGTTATCACACCGCTTGATCCGGCCTACGTGCTTTGTGGAGCCTCCTACACAGGTAAGTACAAAAGTGTGACCCTCCGGAGCAGCTTAGCGGCCTGGCGCCCCCAGCAGAGGCATCGCGGCGGCAGGGTCAGCCGAACTCTCTGCTGACCCTGCCGCCTTTGTACTTAGCAGCCGGGCCGAATCAGCGTCGAAGTTTCACTCCGACGCACATCAGACGACCGAAACGTTTTCAGGCCACCTATGTTCTGAATGCTGTCAGAACGTGAAGTACGATGTCGACAGCGAAGTGGCCGATCATTGCTGCGATTAGACTACGTCGCCAGTAGAGCCAGCCGAACAGCAGTCCAACGAGTGTGTTCCCTAAGACTGTGGCAACGATGCCAACGGGTGAAGCCGCTTCATACGACGCAAGTTGGGGCAGGTGTATCGCTCCAAACGCTATGGCCGAAATAACGATGGCCGACCATCCGATGGCCGCGTCGACGTCATCTCGCCGATACAGATACACTAATGCCCTTGCAAGGATAGTCATCACGCCGAGACGCAGCCAGACTTCCTCTCCAATGGCGGCCCCAATCGAAACCAGCAGTCCTCCCAAAGGACCTCGGTGGCCAAGCTCTGGCATCTCTGGCGGGAGAAATGGCTGATGTACGTATCTAATCAAGACCAACAGGGCGCCGAGACCTAGTCCCAGACAAAGGGCCAGTCTGGCATCGAGAAATAGCTGTTTTCCCGAGCCTGGCTTGCGATTGAGCAGGTCCGTCAATAGCGGAGCCCCAAGGCCGACGTTTTGCCCTAGGATGAGCCCTAACGTCGCTAGTGGAATAGTGACCACGCACAACACCAGTACGCTTGGAGCTAAAGCAGGTAAGAAACTGCCGTCGATTGTGTAGGCCAAACTGCTGAGTTGTGCGGCCAGAGTGAGAGACAGCAGCACCAAGAGTGGAAGTATGATTGTTCGCACTGACGCTGTATAGCGTTCATTCGGAGAGCACATCTAGTCTGGCTGTGCCTTAGAGTTGGGAGTGGTAACAGAGGTGCTTGACTTGCCTACTCTGTATTCGTCAGCGAAGCGAAAATCTTTGCGACTTCCGTCAAAGCTCTCGAAGATGGCATCATCGACGAATCCACGTCGGCTTCATCGTCCTGTGCATGACTGCATCAAGTAGGGCCCGCTCATTTCCGCAGCCAGGTCTCGAACGTGAAGGCGTGGTCGTTCTTCGCGTCGGCCGGCTGCCAGAGCGACTCGGCGAGGCGCCACGCGCTCTCGTCGAAACGCGGGAAGAAGGCGTCGCCCTCCAGCTCGACGTGGATGCGGGTGAGCAGCAGGCGGTCGGCGCGCGGCAGGGCCATCTCGAAGATCTGCCCGCCGCCTGTGACCATCGCCACGTCGGGGTTCATCCCCAACTCGGCGCCCCAGGTGGCGACCAGCTCGAGCGCTTGATCGAGATCGGCGGCGACGCGGACGCGATCCTCACCGGCGCTCCAGTCGGTGTTGCGAGTGAGCACGACCGTCGCCCGCCCGGGGAGCGGCTCGCCGATCGCCTCGTACGACTTGCGGCCCATCACGAGCGTGTGGCCGAGGGTCTCGCGCTTGAAGCGGCGGAGGTCGGTCGACTGGCGCCACGGCAGGTCGCCGTCGCGGCCGATGACGTCGTTGTCGCTGGCGGCGGCGACGAAAGCGATTTTTGGGGTTTTTGATTCGGGCATGCCCATGATTTTCCCTTCCCTCGTGGGAGAGGGCTAGGGTGGGGGGCTTCGCCCCCCTGTAGGGATCGCCCTCTGTGGCGATCCCCGCCCCGGGCACACGCACTCATCGCATCGTGTGGCGGCATACGGGGCGGTAGTGCGCCGGTGAAAACGCAACGGGCGTTGGGGCGCGTGTGCCCGGGGCTGGAACGCCGCAGAGGGCGTTCCCTACAGGGCCTGGGGAAGGAGCCTGGATCGCCCTAAACCGCCACGGTCGCTTTGATGTGCGGGTGGGGGTCGTAGTTCTCGATCGTGAAATCGTCGTACACGAAGTCGTCGATCGACTTGCGATCGGGATTGATGCGCATCGTCGGCAGCGGCCGCGGCTCGCGGGTGAGCTGCAGCTCGGCCTGCTCGAGGTGGTTGTCGTACAGGTGGGCGTCGCCCAGCGTGTGGACGAACTCGCCCGGCTCGAGGCCCGTCACCTGGGCGACCATCATCGTCAGCAGCGCGTAACTGGCGATGTTGAAGGGGACGCCCAAGAACACGTCGGCCGAACGCTGGTAAAGCTGGCAGCTGAGCCGTCCCTCGGCCACGTAGAACTGGAACAGCAGGTGGCACGGCGGCAGCGCCATGCGTGGCACGTCGGCGATGTTCCATGCGCTAACGATGAGGCGCCGCGAGTCGGGGTTCGTCTTGATCTGGTCAATGACTTCGGCGATCTGGTCGATCGACTCGCCGCCGGGCGCCGCCCAGCTGCGCCACTGCTTGCCGTAGACCGGGCCGAGCTCGCCGTTCTCATCGGCCCACTCGTCCCAGATCCGCACGCCGTTCTCTTTGAGGTAACGGGTGTTCGTGTCGCCGGCGAGGAACCAGAGCAGCTCGTGGACGATCGACTTGAGGTGCAACTTCTTGGTCGTCACGAGCGGGAACCCCTCGGCCAGGTCGAACCGCATCTGGGCGCCGAACACGCTGCGCGTGCCGGTGCCGGTGCGGTCGCCCTTGGGGGCGCCGCGGTCGAGCACGTGGCGGAGAAGATTGAGGTATTGCTGCATAGGAATGGGAAGAAGGTGGTGGGCAATGACCAAACCCGAATGCCGAATGACGAACAAAGATTAAGGCGTCTCGTCACCGTGGCGTTTCGTCATTCGTCATTCTCCCGTCACTTCGCCATCAGCTCCTCGACCAGCTTGGCCAGCAGCGCCGGGTCGTCCTGCTTGCGCAGGTGGGCGATGCGGTCTGGTTTGACGCCGACCTTGTCTAACGCCTTCTCGATGTACTCCCACTGCTTCTCACGCTTCTTGCCCTCGGACAGGTAGAGCTCGGTGACCAGCTCCTGCAGCCGCTGCAGGCCCGAGGCCTCGCGGTTGTCGTAGAAGTTCTTGATGATCTTCTGCTGGTGCTTGCTGTACTGCTTTTCCATGCCGTGGCGCCGTGTCCGTGGGGTGCGATGCGGCGGGCGGGGCCCGCGAAAAAAGCCCGCGGCGGCCAAAGTGGCCCGCCCGGGCAGGAGGGAGACAAGCGTATCGCGAGGGCGGGTGAGTTTCAATCGGAGTTGGGGTCAGGGTACACTGGGGATCGCTCGTGGCGCTCCGCGGACCGTGGGTCCGCGGCTATCCCCCCCCTTGGCCTCTCACCTCTCGCCTCTCTCGTGAAGCAGGTTGTTGCGATCGTTAAGCCGTTTCTCGTGGAGAAGATCCTCGAGGGGCTCCGCCGCGCGCCGCTCGAGGCGCTCTGGGTCGCCGAGGTGAAGGGCTACGGCAAGCAGAAGAGCTACCTCGACCAGTACGGCGACAGCGAGTACTCCGAGGCGTTTCTGCCGAAGGTCGAGATCACGATGTTCGTCGAAAACCTGCGACTGGGCGAGGTGCTGGCAAAGCTGGTGGAGATCTCCCGCACCGGCCGGATGGGCGACGGCAAGATCTTCGTCACCGACGCCGAGCCGTACGAGCGCGTGGTGAACATCGAGTGATCGCCGCACGACCAGGTGGGCGAGTGGGCGGCCTCAGCGGGCGGCCGAAGCCATCAGCCGGTTGAACCGCTCACGTGTTTCGTGCAGCAGTTCGAGCACCTCGCGTTTGAGCTCCTCGGCGCTGTGGTTGCCGAGTAAAAACGCCAGCCGGCGTTGCTCCACCGCTTCGGTGGGGAACTCGTGGCGTCCGACCGAGTTCATCAGCCGGATCCGCGCCTCGACGTTGCGCAGCGTGCGGTAGCTGCCGCGGAAGAAGGCGGCGTCGTCGGCGCCGAGGTAGCCGCCGCGTTCCAGGGCCGAGAGCGCGTCGATCGTGCCGGGCACCCGCACCGTGGGGTCGTCGCCGCCGTGGCGGAGCTGGAGTGTCTGGACCAGGAACTCCGTGTCGACCGTGCCGCCGGGGCCGCGTTTGAGGTTGTGCTCGCTGGCCGACGCCTCGAGCCGCCTGCGCATGTCGCGGATCTCGTCGGCGTGCTCGCTCCGCCACGCCGGTCCGTAGGCCGACCGCGCGAGCGAGTCCTCGGCCATCGTCGCCGCCCGCGGCGAGCCGAAGAGCACGCGGCCCTTGCAGAGCGCCTGGCGCTCCCACAGCTGGCCGGGGCCCGTATCGTAATAGCGATCGAACGCGCCGAGCGATACGGCCAACGAGCCGCTGCGCCCGGTGGGTCGGAGCCGCGGATCGACCTCGTACAGCCGCCCGTTGGGGCCCATCTGGCTGGCGACCTTGATGATCCGCTGGCCGAGCTCGCTGAAGAAGTGGCCGTTGGTCGTGGTCTCGCTGCGGCGTCGGGCGCGCGTCATGCCCTCCGCCTCGTACAGGAAGACGATGTCGAGGTCGCTGTGGTAGTTCGGCTCGCGGCCGCCGAACTTGCCGAGCGCCAGCACGATCAGCTCGCACGGCTCGCCCACGCGTTCGCCGAAACGGGCCTCGTGCCGGAGGGCCTCTTCGCCGCTCATGCCCGAGGGCGACGGCCCGATGCGCGGCTCGCCGTATTTCTCCACCAGCGCGGCGTGCTCGCGGCGGACGATCTGCTTCAGGCAGCTCTCGGCCGTGTCGGACAGCGCCGCGTGGGTGTCGCGCACGTCGTCCTTGCCGAGGATGTCACGCACGCCGACCCGCAGGTGCTGGGCGCTCTGGAAGCTGTGCAAGATCGGGTCGAGGTCTTCGGCGCCGCGGGTCAGATCGTCGAGCGCGCTGTCGAGCATCGCGAGCGTGGGGAGCTTGCTGACAAGCAGGCTGTCCATCAGCTCGTCGATCATGCCCGGGTTGCTGGTGAGGATGCCCGACAGGTAAGGGCACGCCGCGCACAGCCTGACGTACAGGTCGAGCGACGGGCGGTTCTGGTGCAACAGCTCCCACAACGCCGCCTTGCCGCCGAGCGAGTCGCTCACCCGGCTGAGCGTGGTGAGCGTGGCGTCGGGCTCGGGGCTCTCGGCGATCGCGGCGAGCAGCCGGGGGGCGATCGAGGCGAGGAAGTGCCGGCTGCGGCGGGTCGACAGGAAGCGGATCTTCTCGGTCGCCAGGTCCATCAGGTTGTCGTAGGCGGCCGGCACGTCGTCGAACGGGTAGCGGCCCAAGACCTTGGCGATCCGCTCGGGCTCGGGCGCCGGGTCGTTCACCAGGTCGACCTCCGGCTCCTGGGCCGCCTCGTCGCCGAAGGCGTCGTGCAGCAGGTGGTCGAGGATCTTGCGGTTCTCGTCGGTCCGCTGCTTGTAGTCGGCGCGGAACGCCTCGAGCGGCGTCTGGTGGGGCGTGGCGACGAACCCCATGCGGATCGCCACCTTGTGCTGTTCCTCGTCGCTCGAGGGAATCGTGTGCGTCTGCAGGTCGAGCATGATCTGCAAGCGGTGCTCTAGCCGACGCAGGAAGATGTAGTTTTGTTCGAGCAGCGTGCGTTCCTGGTTCGTGAGGCAGCCGCTCTTCTCCAAGAGGCCGATCGCCTCGAGCGTGTTGCCGGTGCGCAGCTCGGGCTGCGAGCCGCCGTTCAGGAGCTGCAAGAACTGGATCACGAACTCGATGTCGCGCAGCCCCCCCTGCCCCGTCTTCACGTTGCTGTAGTTCGCCCCCTCGTTGTGGGCGCGGCGTTCGATGCGACGCTTGAGCGCCTTGACGCCCGCGATGTCGGTCTGGCTCAGGTAGCGGCGGTAGACCCACGGCTTGATGGCGGCCAAGAGCTCGCCGCCGAGCTCGGCGTCGCCGGCGATCGGGCGGGCCTTGATCAGCGCCTGCCGCTCCCAGGTGCGGCCCTTCGTGTCGTAGTAGGCGAGCATCGCCTCGAGGCTCATCGCCAGCGGCCCGCGCGAGCCCTCGGGCCGCAGCCGCATGTCGACCCGGTAGCACGGGCCGGCGCCGCTCGACTCGCTCAAGAGGCGGATCAGGTCCTTCGACAGCCGGTCGTAATACTCGGTGACGTGGATCGCGCGGGTCTTGTCGGCGTGCCCCTCGGCGTCGTAGAGGAACACGAGGTCGATGTCGCTCGAGTAGTTGAGCTCCACCCCGCCGAGCTTGCCGAGCGCGAGCACACAGAACCGCGGCGGGCGGCCGTAGCGGCCACGGGGGGCGCCGTGCTTCTCTTCGAGCTCGCGCCGCAAGAACGCCAGGGCGGCCTCTACGATCGCGTCGGCCAGGTACGAGATCTGCTCGGCGACCGCTTCGACCGACTGCCCGCGGACGATGTCGCCAAAGGCGATGCGGACCGTCTCGCGTCGCTTGGCGCGGCGCAGGGCGTCCGACACCTCGCCTTTGCCCCGCAGGCCGGCGGACTCGCTCAGCAGGCTCTCGACCAGCGCCCGCCGCGTCGACGGCCGGCCCTGGCTCTCGAGCAGCAAGGCGTAGCAACGCGGGTCGCTCACCAAGGCGTCGCCCAGGTGCTTGCTCGCGGCGAACAGCTGCAAGAGCGGCGTCAGCGCGTCGGCGCCCGTGGGGTCTTCACGCAGCAGGTCGGTCGCCGACACCCGGCCTCGGTGGGCATCGAAAAAACGCTCGAGCGTGGTCCAGGCCAGTTCGGGGTCGGCCAGCGTTGGGGCGGCGGCGGTGAAGCGCTTGCAAATCTCCGCCAGCTGATCGTCACCCACGCCCGCCTGCGCGAGTCGACTTAGATCGACCGCCCCCTCCGGATCGCCGGGGATCCGCATCTCGGATCCGCCCGTGCGGCCGCGTTCGTGAGACGCGTCGAGCGAACGACGCTTGAGCAGAGGGTCCATGTTCCGGCGAGTAGGGGCTTCGGGCAGACGGAGAGACGGCCTGGGTGACCGCCGGAGTGTCCGCCCAACCCGCGGCGCGTCGTGTTTTTATTCTACTTCACCAGCCCCAAGCCGGCGAGGCGTAGGAGGAAGGATCCGCGGAACTCGGCCCAATGGGAGCCAGCCCCTAGTATTGGCGCACTAGGCATTCGTGCACGGCCGCCTGCCTCGCCAAGCCTCGATCAGAGCGCTTACGGAGAACCCAAACACGAGCCAGAACGAAAGTGCCATCGCCACCAAAGCAAAGGGATACAGAAGCAGCACATCAACCCGGATAGGGCCCGCTGCCGACGCCTCGCAGCCTAGAAAGATGGCCCACCCAATAACGGCCGGCGAGAGAGACCAACAAGCGGCCCGGGCGTAGCGGGAACGAACCCAGAACAGCACACAAACGAGCAGGAGAGCCGCCAGCGTAGCGCCGCCGGCGACAGCGAATGCGATCGTGTAGCCCTGCATAGGAGTTCCCTCGTTATGCCTGGGTGGGCACGGCGAGCGGCACCACCTCGGGGGTGACGTGCTCCGTCACTACGGCGCCGAACATCGTGTGGGCGTTCGCGTCGTAGATAGCGATCGGCATCGTCTGGCCGATCTGCCGCGGGTTGCCGTCGAACACGACGATGCGGTCGCACATCGTGCGGCCCATCAGCTGGACGGCCGGGTCGCCCTCTTCGCGCTGCGGCTGCTTCTTGCTGGGGCCCTCGACAAGCACCTCGACCCTTTGGCCGAGGAACCGCTGGTTGTCCTCTTCGCTGATCTCGTTCTGCAGGGCCAACAGCTCGTTGTTGCGGCGTTTCTTGACCTCGTCGGGCACGTCGTCCGGCAGCCGGTCGGCCGACTTCGTGCCGGGTCGCTCGCTGTACTTAAAGATAAAGCTGTTCTTGAACCGGCACTCGCGCACCAGGTCCATCGTCATCTGGAACTGCTCTTCGGTCTCGCCGGAGAAGCCGACGATAAAATCGCTGGTCACCGCGACGTCGGGCATCCAGCGCTTCGCGCGGTCGTGCATCTCGCGGTACTCGGCGATCGTGTAGCCGCGCTTCATGAGCTTGAGTTGTTCGTCGCTGCCGTGCTGGGCGGGCACGTGCAGGTATTTGACGCACTTGGGCAGGTCGCGGATCGCCTCGAGCACGTCGTCGGTCATGTCCTTGGGGTAGCTCGTGACGAACCTGAGCCGCTCCAGGCCGTCGACTTCGTGCAGGGCGTAGAGCAGGTCGCTGAACCGCCACGCACGGCCGTCTTCGGTGTGGCGCCAGCTGTTGACCGTTTGGCCCAACAGCGTGATCTCTTTGCAGCCCTCGCTCACCAGCTGCCGCGCCTCGGCGACGATCTGGCTCGGCGGGCGGCTCTGCTCCGGGCCGCGCACCGAGGGGACGATGCAGTAGGTGCAGAACTTGTCGCAGCCGATCTGGATCCGCACGTAAGCCTGGAACGGCGTGGGCCGCATCGACGGGTCGCGCAACGGGTCGAAGGACTCGTGGCTCCGCTTGATCGAGTCGACGGCGCCGTCCTTGCGGCCGAGGCTCACCTCCAGGCGTTGCTCGCCCGGGTTCTCGCGCGCCTGGCGCACCAGCTCGGGCACCTGGTGCAGCTGGCCGGGGCCGACGACCAGGTCGACGTAGGGCGCCCGCTGGAAGATGAGCCGCTGGTCCTTCTGGGCCATGCAGCCCATCACGCCGATCACCTTGTCGGGCATCTCGCGCTTGGCGTTCTTCAGCCGCCCCAGCGCGCTGTAGATCTTATCCTCGGCGTGCTGCCGCACGCTGCAGGTGTTGAACAGCACCGTGTCGGCGTCGGCGGTCGACGGGGTGAGCTCGTACCCCTCTTTGCGCAGGCTCGCCACGACCAGCTCCGAGTCGAGCAGGTTCATCTGGCAGCCGACGGTCTCGATGTAGAGTTTTTTCATGGTCATAAAATAATCAGCCACTCGCGGGGGGACGTCTCAGCCGCCGGCGGGAGTCGGCGGTCGGCGCCACGCGGGATTCATACCGCCGACTCCCGTCGGCGGCTGGGGCAACACGGCAGCACAGCACAGCCACGTGGCGGTTGGGCTCACGCGGCCTGATCTTTTCTGCGTTGCGCCTCGGCCTCGGCCTTTTCGCGGGCGTCGTCGATCTGCTTTTGGACCGAGGTAACGATCAAGTCGCGGCGCCGCCGCATCAATTTCATGAGCGTGGAAACGGCCACCAGCACGGCGAAGGCGAACAGCACGATATCGTGGGTACTCATGCTAGCATGCCTGACGGGGCGTGGGGGGAGCGCGACCCGCTATGGTAGCAAGCCACGGCGGGGCCCCGCGAGGGCAAAACGGGGCCGGCGTCAGCACACCATTGTCCGACGACTGTCCGACGACCCTGGGTCGTCGGCTATTTCAGCCCTTATCAACGGCGGTAGCCGACGAGCTTTCAGCCTACGGCTGATCGGACGGCCCCGCCAAGAAGCATCACCCCGCGATAAGACGTTGCAACCCAAGCTGCAACGCCAAGATGGTAGTGAAGATCAGCACCGCCCTCACTCCAAACCGGGGAAAATGCCATCCTTCCTCGGGCTTCATAACCGCAAACGACTGAGTGATGGAATGCGCGGCGTAGAACGTAACGAGGGATCGAGAGAACGGATTGACCCAAGCCAAGTCGCCGCTGCGATCGCCGTGCAGGGCCATGCTCAGCCCCGAATGGATCAAGAGGCACCCGAAGAAGAAATGGTTGGCCCTCCAGCGGTGATCGGGCGCCAACATCTTCCATGCGACAAGCCACGCGAGGCCAACCACAAGGTACGGTCCCAAAAGCCATGCCAGACCTGCGACGAATCCCCACGGGTCTTTCACAAGTCTGTCCTCATTGAATTGCCTGGCTTTATCGCAGCCCCGCGCAGAAAATCCGTCGCCGCCATCCTTCGCTTGCCAGCCGGCTGCACATCGAGCAGCTCCAACGCCCCTTCACCACAAGCAACGACGAGCCGCTCCTTAGCCTCAAGCACGGTTCCCGGAGCGACGGGGCCCGGCGCCCCTGCCCCTTCGACCACGTCGACGCGGTCGATCACCAGCCGCAACGGCTCGCCCTTCTCCATCGGCACGAATGTGAACGCCCGCGGCCAGGGGGCCATGCCGCGGATGTGGTTCTTGATCTTTTGAGCGCTACGCGACCAATCGACGAGGCCCTGCTCTTTGCTCAGCCGCGGCGCCTTGGTCGCTTGCGATTTGTCTTGCAGCTCCGGCGTCGCCGTGCCGGCGGCCAGCTCGCCGATGACGCGCAGCACCAGCGGCGCGCCCGCTTCGGACAAACGCTCTTCGAGCTCGCCGGCGGTTTCGTGGGGATCGATCGCCAGCCGCGACTGGCCGAGCGAGGGCCCGGCGTCGAGGCCCGGCGTCATCTGGATCACCGTGCTGCCCGACTCGGCGTCGCCATTGAGAACGGCCCACTGCACCGGCGCCGCGCCGCGGTACTTCGGCAGCAGCGAGCCGTGCAGGTTCACGCCCCCCAGGCGCGTGACGCCGAGCGTGGCGTCTTTGAGGATCTCGCCGTAGTCGCACACGACCATCAGGTCGGCCTCGTAGCCGCGCAGCCGCTCTTGCGACTCGCTCAGATTGGCGCTCTCGGGCCGCCAGACCGGCAGGCCGAGCTCCTCGGCGGCCGCGACCATCGGCGGCGCGGGCTCGCGCCGCCGGCCTCGCGGCGGTCGGGCCACTACCACGAGCACCTCGTGCTCGCTCGCCTGGAGGGCGCGCAAGGTCGGCACGGCGAAGGGGCCGGTTCCCATGACAACGAGTCGCATAACGATTCCCTAGGTGTCGAATTGGCTCGATCCACTATCATGCCTGCATGAGCCAAGTCCCCGCAATCCGCCTGCGCACCGTCAAAGAGGCCCCGGTCCGCCGCGACGGCGATTGGGTCCTCTACTGGATGACCGCCCAGCGACGCCCGCGGTACAATTTCGCCCTCCAGCACGCCCTTCATTGGTGCGAGGAGCTCGGCAAGCCGCTCGTAGTGCTCGAGCCCCTCAGGTGCGACTACCCATGGTCGTGCGAGCGGTTCCACCGGTTTGTAGTCCAAGGGATGGCCGACAACGCCCGGGCGATGGACCGCAAGGGCGTGACGCACTACCCCTACCTCGAGCCCGAGCCGGGCGCCGGCCGGGGGCTCTTGGCCGCTTGGGCCGAGCGGGCCTGCGTGGTCGTGGGCGACGATTACCCGGCCTACTTCCTGCGGCATCTGCCCCGCGCGGCGGCGCGACAGATCGACGTGCGGCTCGAAGTGGTCGACTCGAACGGCCTGTTGCCGATGCGGGCGGCCGACAGGACCTTCGCGCGGGCTTACGACCTGCGGCGGTTCCTGCAGAAGAACTTGCTGGAGCACCTCGCCGAGGCGCCCGAGAGCGACCCGCTCGACGAGACCGAGCCGCCGCGTTCCAAGCCCGTGCCCGATGAGATCGCCGAGCGCTGGCCGGCGGCCGAGCCGCGGCGTCTGCTCGACGAGAAAGACGGCTTCGCACGATTCCCGTTCGAGAACGAAGTGCCGACGGTCGAAACGCTCGGCGGCCACGTCGCCGGCGAGGAGACGCTGCTAGCGTTCGTCGAGGAGAAGCTCGAGGCGTACGGCGACCAACGCAACCAGCCCGAGCGCGACGCCACCAGTCGGCTGTCGCCCTACCTGCATTTCGGCTGCGTCTCCGCGCACCAAGCGTTCGACGAGATCGCCGACCGCGAGCAGTGGAGCCCCAAGAAGGTCTCGAGCAAGACGGCCGGCCAACGCGAAGGGTGGTGGGGCATGAGCCCGGCGGCCGAGTCGTTCCTCGACGAGCTGGTGACTTGGCGCGAGCTCGGTTTCAACATGTGCTCACGCGAGACGCGCCACGACCGCTACGAGTCGCTCCCCGACTGGGCCCAGAAGACCTTGGCCGAGCACGAGGACGACGAGCGCGAGCACGTCTACACGCTCGAAGAGTTCGAGCGCGGCGCCACGCACGACGACCTCTGGAACGCCGCCCAGGGCCAGCTCGTGCGGGAGGGCTACATCCACAACTACCTGCGGATGCTGTGGGGCAAGAAGATCTTGCACTGGAGCGAGTCGCCGCGCGCGGCGCTCGACATCATGCTGGAGCTCAACAACAAGTACGCCCTCGACGGCCGCGACCCGAACTCCTACAGCGGCATCTTCTGGGTCCTGGGCCGCTACGACCGCGCCTGGGGCCCGGAGCGCGAGATCTTCGGCAAGATCCGCTACATGACCTGCGACAACACCCGGCGGAAGTGCAGCGTCGATGGCTACATCGACGAGTACGCGCCAAGCGACGGGCAACTCAAACTAGGATTCGATTGACCCGGGCGAGCTGTCAGACGCGCGCCGCTTCGAGCTCTGCGATCTTTGCCGCCACCACGGTGTCGGTTGGGGCTTCGCCGCTTTCTTGTTGGCTCTGGAAAGCGATCTCGAACTCTTCCAAGAGGTCGCGCACCTCAGCCAGCTCGGCCTGTTGCAGCTTGTCGGTGAACAGCACGCCGTCGAGGTGGTCGGTCTCGTGCAGAACGACGCGCGCCTCCATGCCTGTGAGCTGCTCGTCGATCTCGTTGCCCTGGAGGTCGTACGCCTGCACGCGGATCTGGGCGTTACGCGTCACGGGCGCCCGCACGCCGGGCAGGCTCAGACAGCCCTCGTCCATCGCGCTCTGGCCCTTGCCCTGCGAGATCACGGGATTGATGAACACCCGTTCGAGCTCCGGTCGGTCGGGGTCGCCCTCGACGTTCATCACGAACAGCCGGTACGGCAGGTCGACCTGATTGGCCGCCAGGCCGATGCCCTCGTGCTCGTACATCAGGTCGAACATCTCTTCGACCCACATCTTGAGCTGGGCGTCGACCCGCGCGAGCGGCTTGGATTTGTGCCGCAGCGTGGGGTGCGGGTAGTGGATCACTTCGAGCGACAACGTCTTGGCCTTCCCGGTGCGCGGTTGCTTAGAGGCGGAGCTAGCAGCCCCCGACAAGACGGGGGCCTTTAGGGCAGTATAGGGGGCCACGGCGGCCCGGTCATCCGCCCATACCGCGTTGGCCGCCGCCCGCAGAAACTGCTAAGAAAGACGGCATGCCCCCGGCCGATCTCGCCCCGCCGAACAACCGCCCCCGCTCGCGGGCCGGCTTGCCGTCGTGGATCGCCTCGGCCGTGGTCCACGGCCTGCTCCTGCTGCTAGCGGTGTGGCTGCTCAGCGGCGCTCCGCGCGGCGGCGACGAGGCCCCGCGCGAGGCGGGCATCGTGCTCCGCACCACCAGCAACGAGGCGACGCTGTTCGAGGGCCAGCGCCCCGAGCCGGCCGACTCGCCCTCGGATTCGATCTCGGAAGAGAGCCAGCAGGCGCTGCTCGACGCCCTGCCGCCGGCCGACACGGCCGGCCTGGCCGAGTTGCTGCCGAGCAAGCAAGAGACGGGCCCCGCGCCGGCCGCGGCCGCCCAGGCCGCCTCGCTCGCCTCGGGCGGGGCGCCGCGTGGCGGTGTGCTCAAGCCGGGGCAGGCCCGCGTGTCGGTCTTCGGCGTCGAGGGCGAGGGGAGCCGCTTCGTCTACCTGTTCGACCGCTCGATCAGCATGGCCGGCGCCCCGCTCCGCGCCGCGCAGAACGAGCTCATCCGCAGCCTCGGGCCGCTCGAATCGATCCACCAGTTCCAGATCATCTTCTTCAACCAGAGCCAGTCGGTCTTCGACCTGTCGGGCGGGCAGAAACGCGTGGCGTTCGCCACCGATCCCAACAAGCAACTGGCCGCCGACTTCGTCAGCGGCGTCACGGCCAGCGGCGGCACCGACCGCTACGAGGCGCTCACGCTCGCCCTGAGGATGCGGCCCGACGCGTTGTTCTTCCTCACCGACGCCGACGACCCGATGACGCCGCGCGAGATGAAGCTCGTCTTGGGGTCGCGTGCGGCCGGCGCCGTGACGATCAACACCATCGAGTTCGGCCGCGGCCCGAGCCCCAGGCGGCGCAACTTCCTGGTGGCGCTCGCCGAGGCGACCAGCGGGCAGTACGGCTATGTCGACACGCAGAGGCTCACCAAGTGATAACAAGCCGTGGCAACACGACGGGCACTAAGACGCGCAGCCAGATAGCTGCGCGTGCTTTCGTCTTAAGCGTCGTGTCTTCGTGGTTCGTTCTTCCGACAGACGTTCGCGGCGACGAGGTGCTACTCTCCCCCAGCACACCCGGTGGGGCCAAACGGTCGGTCGTCGGTGAGATCCTCGATCTGACGGGCGAGCGGCTCACGCTGCGGCGCGAGAACGGCGCGGAGCTGCGAGCGCCCGCCGACCGGCTGCTCGACCTCAAGACCGTTTGGGAGGTCAGCTACGAGCGCAGCCGCGCGGCGATGGTCGTCGGCGAGTGGTCGGCCGCCGACGCGCTGTTGGCCGACGCGGTGCGCAGCGAGAAGCGGCCCTGGGCCAAACGCCGAGTGGTCGAAGACCTGATCGTGGTGCGCGTCGCGCTCGGCGCGAACGAGTCGGCCGGCGAGCTGTTCCTCGCCCTCGCGGCGAGCGACCCGGCTACGCCCGCCTGGCGGCTGGCGCCGCTGGCGTGGGAGCCTCCCACCGCCACGACCAGCGGCGGCGTTGGACGCCGAGTCGCCCTCAGGTGGCTCGGCGCGGCGAACGACCCCGTCGCCCGGCTGCTGGGCGCGAGCTGGCTCTTGGGCGACCGCGCCTCGGCGGCGGCCGAGGCCGAGCTGCTGCGGTTGGCCGAGAGCGACAACCCGCGTGTGGCGCCGCTCGCCACGGCGCAGCTCTGGCGGCTGCGGACACGCGACGCCCGCCCCGACCAACTCGCGCTGTGGGAAGAGAAGACGCGTGAAACGCCCGAGCCGGTCCGCGCCGGGCCGTGGCTCGTTGTCTCCCGCGGCCTGCTGGCCGCCGAGCGCTGGGACGAAGCCGCCACGGCGGCATTGCGTCTGCCGGCGTTCTACGGAGACAATCGCCCGCTGGCGGCGGCCGGGTTGCTCGTCGGCGTGAAGGCGACCGATGCCGCCGGCCACCCCGGCGAGTTGCGGCGGCTTGTCGCGGAGCTCCAAGAGAACTACCCCGAAACCGCCGCAGCAAAGCAACTGACAAGCCACGAAGCCACCCCTTAAACGATCATCGTGCCCCTAGATTCAATGGTTCCTCCTCTCCCCCTCGCCCAAGCGTCGGACGACGGCCTGCTCGACATCGTGCTGGCCGGCGGGCCGGTCGGCATGGCGATCATGGCGCTCTTGGCGGCGCTGTCGATGACCGCGCTCGCGCTGGTCGTCGAGCACGCGCTCACCATCCGCCGCGGCGTGCTCGCCCCGCCCGGGGTCGACGACGAGCTGGTCCGCGCGATGCGCGCGGGCGACCTCGCCGCCGCCGCGCGGGCTTGCGACAGCCAGCCCTGCTTCCTGTCGGCCGTCACCCGCGCCGGGCTGTCGGAGGCCGACGCCGGCTGGCCCGCCGTGGAGAAAGGGATGGAAGACGCCGCCGGCGACCAGACCGCCCGCCTGCTGCGCAAGATCGAGTACCTCTCGGTGATCGGCAACATCGCCCCGATGGTCGGCCTCTTGGGCACAGTGGTCGGCATGTTGCTCGCCTTCCGCGAGGTCGCCCAGACCGACGGCGCGGCGACCGCCTCGCAGCTCGCCTCGGGCATCTACCAGGCGCTCGTCACCACGGTGGCCGGCCTGCTGGTGGCGATCCCGGCGCTCGGCGCCTTTGCCGTGTTCCGCAACCGGGTGGACGGGCTGGCGTCGGAAACGGCGCACAGGGCGCTGCAGTTGCTCAAGCCGCTGAAGCGCGGCGGCGTCATGCGGCCGAAAGACCAACAACCTGCGCGGCAATGATTGCAAATTTGCAATTTGAAATTTTGCAATACTCCCATTAAGCCCTACTCCCTCGCCACTCGCCGTGCGTCTCCCTCACACCCCCACAACGCGATCGCTCAGCATCAGCATGACGCCGATGATCGACGTCGTGTTCTTGCTGATCATCTTCTTCCTGGTGAGCAGCACGCTGGCCAAGCGGGAGACATTGCTCGACCTCGACCTGCCGACCGCCGCAAGCGGCCGCGACAGCCAAGCCGACAGCACGCCGCACGTCACGGTGAACGTCGACGCCAGCGGCGTGGTGCTCCTGGCCGGCTCGCCCGTGCAGCCGGCCGAGTTGCTCGCGCGCCTCCGGGCGGAGTCGGAGCGGCACGAGGAAGGGATCACCGTGCGGGTGCGATCGGACCGCGCGGCCGACTACGCGTCGGTCGAGCCGGTGCTCGCCGCCTGCGCCGAGGCGGAGGTTTGGAACGTTGTCTTCGCGGTTTACGAAGACAAACAGTAAGTGAATGACCAATCACCAAGCCTCAATGACCAATTCTTGCGTGCCAAGCTTCCTTGGTCATTGAGGCTTGGTCATTGGTCATCCCCCCCCTATCCCCTCATCCCTAACCCCTAGCCCCTCCCCGTATGCGTCTCGCCTGGCGAACCGAACGATCGCGCGACTCGACGCTCGGGGCGTCGATGACGCCGATGATCGATGTGGTGTTCCTGCTGCTGATCTTCTTCGTCTGCACCTCGAGCTTCAAAATCCCCGAGCAGGCGTTGCTGGCCGATCTCTTGGTGCAAAACTCGCAGGGCGCCGCAACGATCGAGCTCGACGACCTGCCGGAGCTCGACGAGGTCGTGCTCCACGGCGAGCCGGGCGACGAGGGCGTGGCCGTGTGGACTTTCAACGACGACCGCCGCTGCGAGACCCGCCAGGAACTGCTGCAGCTCTTGGCCGCGCTCGCCGAGGTCGACGGCTCGCTGCCGGTGATCGTCGACGCCGAGGGCGCCGTGCCGTTCGGTGAGGCGATCTCCGCGTACGACGCCGCCCGGCTTGCCGGCTTCGACACGGTGCAGTTCGCCGCCTCGGCCGACACGCTCACCGACGGGGGCGCCCGATGACGAGGCCGGCCTCATCGACGCCGCGGCTGCTTGCTTTGGCGGCGTTGCTCGTCGCCCTCTCGCCCGCGGCGGCGCCGGCGGGACGCGTCGATGCGTACGCCGATTGGCTCCGCACGCGTGGGCTAGGCCGACTCGCCGAGTCGCACCTTCGGCGCGAATCGCAACGCGACGACCTGACCGACGCCGAAGCGCTTGAGACGGCGCTCGCCTGGTCCGCCCTGCGCGCCGACGAGGCCCTGGCCACGCCCCCTGGCGCCGACGCCTCGCGCGCCTGGGATCGCGCGAACGAGCCGCTCGCAAGGCTTGCGTCCGAACGGCCCGAGGCGCCGCGGCTGCTCATCGCCCGGTTGCAACTGGCGCTGAACGCCGCCGCCGAGGGCGCCGCGCTCGACGACCTCGATTTGCTCCGAGAGGCGGCCGACGCCATGGGCCGGACGGCCGACGCGATCGAGCGGCTCCGCCGCGTGGGGGACGAGGCGGGTGGATTCAGCCAATCCGAAATCGAGTCGCTCGCCAATCGGGTCGCCCTGACTCAGGGCGAGACACTGCTCGCCGTCGGCGAGCGACTGCCGGCCGACTCGGCCGATCGCGACGACGCGCTGCTGCGTGCGCTGATGACCGTCGAGCCGCTCAGCAAGAAACGGCTGCCCGCGCCCGTGCTATTGCGGGCGCAACTCGCCGAGCTGCGTAGCCGGCGCCTGCTGGGCCGCCTCGCCGTGGCGACCGAGCAGCTCGCCCGCTGGCTTCAGGCGCACGCCGAGCCCGCGGCCCGCTCGGCGCTCAACGCCGAGCGGGTTCGCCTGCTGCTGGCCGGCGGAGAGCGTGAGCAAGCCTTGCAAGCGATCGAGGAGCGCAAGCGGTCGCAAGCTCCACCGCACGACGAGTTCGACCTGGCCGAAGTCGAGGCCCTCGCCGCCGTGTGGCGCGAGGCCGAGGGCGCCGCCCGACGGCGACACGCCGAGACGATCCGCGAGGCGCTCGCTCAAGGCGAATCGCGGCACGGAGGATCGTGGGCGCGGCGAGCCGAGCGACTGGCCGGCGAGGCGTTGCTCGACATGACGGCCGGCGACGCCGAATCGCTCTCGGTGGCCGCCGCCTACCTGTACCGGATGGGCCGCTCGGCCGAGGCGGTCGAGCGATACGACCGCGCGGCGTCCGCCGCCTACAACGCGGGGGGACGCGGCCGAGCGTTCGAGCTCGCGATCGCCGCCGCGGCCATCACCGCCCAGCGGGGCGAACACGCCCACGCCGCCGAGCGGTTCCGCCGCGCCGCGTTGTCGAACTCCGACCACCCACGCGCCGCCGAGGCGCACCGTGCGGCCTGGCTCGCCGCCATGCAGGGGCTGCGAGCCAAGCCCGGCGACAAGCCGGTCGCCGAGCGCTGCCTCGCGCTGCTCGAGGAGCACACCGGCGCCTGGCCCGAATCGCCGAGCGCCGCGGACGCGGCGCGGTTGCGGCTCGGGCTGCTCGCCGGGCTCTCCCGCTGGGACCAGTTGCTCGCCGCGCTCGGGCGTCTGCCAGCCGACGAGGCCGCGACGCCCGCGACCATCGAACTCACCGCCCGCGCGTACGAGGGCAAGGTGGCTGGCGCGGCGGCCGCCGAATCGATCGCCCTGATCGCCGAGGCGACCGCAACGCTGCAGCCGGTCATCACCGGCAAGGCGAACAGCTGGCCGCCCTCGTGGAGCGACTCGCAACGCCGCTGCGCGTTGGCCTTGGGCCGGATCCACCTCGCCCGCGGCGCGGCGGGCGCCGAGTACGCCGCCCAACTGCTCGGGGTTGCCGTGGCGGGGTCGCCCAAGCCTTCTGCCGCGTGGCTGGCCGAAGCGCTGCCGGTGCTCGCCCAGGCCCAGGTGACGCTCGGCCAAATCGGCGAGGCCCGCACCACGCTCTCACGGATAAGCGGCCGTGAAGGTTTTGCCGCTCCACGGCTTGTCGAGTCGCTCGTCGCGCGGCTCGCTATGGCGGACGGGGGCGTGGCCGATAGGAGTGAGCAGCGGCGCGAGGTTGCCGAGCTCTTGCTTTCGGTTGTTGATCCGTTGCTGGAGGACGAATCGCTGCAAGAAGCGGCGACAGACGAGAATCAGTCGCTGCGTCGCGGCCGTGCGGTCGCCTTGGGGGCGCTCGGGCGAGAAGGCGAAGCGGTCGCCCAGCTCGAGACACTCGCCGCCGAGCGGCCCGACGACGGCGCCACCCAGCGGGCGCTCGCCGCGCAGCTCGCCCGCTCCGCGTCGGCCGCGAGCCGAGAGCGGGCCCTCGGCTTGTGGCGCAAGATCGAGGCCCGCAGCCGCCGTGGTGGCGCGGGGTGGGTTGAGGCGCGGGTCGCGAGGCTGCGGCTGCTGGTGGCCCTCGGCCGCACGGAAGAAGCCGCCAAGTTGTTGCGCCTCACGCGGTTGCTGGCGGGCAACTCGCTCGACGCCAAGGCGAACGCGAGCCTCGACGCGATCGAGGCCTTGCTGCCGGAGCCGTAACGCACAAAAAAACCGCCGGCCCTTTTGCAGGGCCGGCGGCTCGCCGTCGGGGGGGACTGACGGCTTGGAATGGTCGATCAGGTACGACTGCACGGCTCACCAGGGGCCGCGAACGTTGTACACGCCGAATTGCATCGTGTCCTGCGGCCAGACCGGCGTGGTGCGGTATCCGCCGCCTCCGCCAATGGCGCCGGGGTAGTTGCGGCCGAACTGGTGGTCGGCGCGTGAGACGCGGCTGCTCCCCACGCCCCAGCCCCAGTTGGTCTGCAGCTGGGCGGTCGGCGGCACGACCATCGCCACCGGCTGGCCGTACTGGGTGTGGGCGTAATTGCCGTTCCAGCTGTAGCTCGACGCCCGGTAGAGCGGCTTCATATAATTGTGGGCCTCGGCGCTCGCCGCCGCCGAGCAAACCGCGGCGGTCACGACCGCGACGGCAAGGATACTTTTGAGATCACGCATGGGGAGTCCTTTTCTGACTTCTGCGGAGACTGTGGGGGTCAGCCTATCGGTCATCACGCGGCGATGGTCCGCCTCGCGGCGTCTCAATAGGCGTCCATCGAGCGGTAGGTGTGCCACGGGCGGGCGCCGTGGAACGAGAACGGCTTCTTCAAACCCCACGTGCCGTAGCGGACGTTGGTCCGCGTCCACCCCGAGCCGGCGTGGTGCGTTTGGTACGACCGCATGTGGCCGTAGAGGTACTCGTGTGGCATGAACGGCTGGTAGGTCGTGTAAGTGTGGCCCACGTGCGCCGGCACGGGGCCGGGCGCCACGTACATCTCGGCCGGGGGGCCGCCGCCCGGTCCGGGGGCGACGTACTCGTTGTAGAATAGGTCGTTGGGCCGCTGGTGGCTGACAATCCGTTTTCCCTCCCAGCCGTGGCCGGCGATCGCCAGCGAGGGGAGGAGAGAGAGAATGCCCGCCAGGGCCGTGTAAGTCGTAAGCCGAGTCATCGCAGGCCTCCTTGCTCCGCGGTGTGCCGCCGGCCGCGTGGCCGGTCCGATTCCCCCCCGGCTTGGCTGGCTCACGGGGTCCCTCCCGTGCCGGCCATGCGGGTCTTAACGAGGAATCGTCGCGGGGCGGTCGCCCGGGTGAGCCTTTCTACGCCCGTCGCAGCCGCCTTGCGCGTGGCGCCGCTCGGGTTGGTCCGGCTGTAGCGATTGCACGGCCCGCGGACTGCCGAGGCGGGCGGCGGACCGCCTGGGAGGGGGGCCGCGGGGCCGTTAGAATGCCTGATTCGAACCGCCGCTACGCCCCGTACAACCGGCAAGGTCTTCCACCCGAGGGCCCGCCGCGGCGAGTACTACCACCCCCGATTCGAGCCCCGAAGAGTTGATCGTTGGCTAAGAGCAGCACCAAGACCGGCGTCGCGACACGGGCCCCCAAACCCGCCTCCGCTCGACGCAGCACCGCCCAGGCGATGGCCGCCTCGCAGAAGGAGATCTCCGTCTCGGAGTTCTTCGCCAAGAACCGCCACCTGCTGGGTTTCGACAACCCGCGCAAGTCGCTGCTCACCACCGTGAAGGAGGCGGTCGACAACTCGCTCGACGCCTGCGAAGAGGCCGGCATCCTGCCCGAAATCTGGGTCCACATCGAGCCGACCACCACCGGCCGCTACAAGGTCGGCATCCAAGACAACGGCCCCGGCATCCTCAAGAAGCAGATCCCGCTGATCTTCGGCAAGCTGCTCTACGGCTCGAAGTTCCACCGCCTGCGCCAGAGCCGCGGCCAGCAGGGCATCGGCATCTCCGCCGCCGGCATGTACGGCGTGCAGACCACGGGCAAGCCGGTCAAAATCATCTCGAAGGTCTCCGTCCGCAAGCCGGCCCATTACTACGAGATCCAGATCGACACCCGGCGCAACGAGCCCAAGATCCTCAACGGCAAGGGCGAAGGGGTCGACATCCCGCCCGGCGAGAAGGGCGCCGCCTACATCGAGAAGCACGGCATCGAGTGGGTTGACCAGCCGCACGGCACGCGGGTGACGATCGAGCTCGAGGCCAAATTCGTCCGCGGCCGCGGCAGCGTCGACGAGTACCTGCAGCAGACCGCCATCGCCAACCCGCACGTGACACTGCATTACCTCGACCCCGAGGATTACCAGTACGACTACCTGCGCAGCGCCGAGGTGCTGCCCCCCGAGGCCAAGGAGATCAAGCCGCACCCTTACGGCGTGGAGGTCGGCCGGCTCGCCACGATGATCGAGGAGGCCGAGGCGCAGAGCGTCTCGGAGTTCTTCCGCACCCGGTTCTCACGCGTCACGCCGGCCGTGGCCAAGCGGCTCTGCGAGACGGCCAAGGTGTCGTCGCGCACGAACGTCCACAAGGTCGACCGCCCGCAGATCGACCAGCTCTACGCGGCGATCCAGGAGACCAAGATCTCGCCGCCGGCGACCGACTGCATCTGCCCGATCGGCGAGGGGCTGATCCTCAAGGGGCTGCACCAGGTCGTGCCGGGCGAGTTCTACGCCGCCGCCACCCGCCCCCCCTCCGTTTACCGCGGCAACCCCTTCCAGGTGGAAGTGGGCCTCGCCTACGGCGGCTCGGCGCCGACGCAGAACATCACGATGGAGTTGCTGCTCGACCTGCTCGAAGAGACCGACACCAGGACGATCCGCCAGTTCCTCATCCACACGTTCAACGGCCTGGGGTCCGACGCCGCCGACAAGATCGTCAAGGCCGCCACGCTCAAGACACGCCAGAACCCCTCGGGCCTCAAGCCCAAGGAACGCCAGAAGCTGTTCGAGGCGATGAAGAACGTGAACGTGGCCGAGGGGCAACAGATGGAGGTGATGCGCTACGCCAACCGCGTGCCGCTGCAGTTCCAGCAAGCCGCCTGCTGCGTGACACAGAGCGTGAGCGGTATGAACTGGCGCGGCTACGGCCTGAGCCAGTCGCGCGGCAGCATGCCCAAGGGCCCGGTGAGCCTGATGGTGCACATCGCCAGCGTGTGGGTTCCCTTCACCAGCGAGTCGAAGGAGGCGATCGCTTCCTACCCGGAGATCCAGAAGGAGATCCGCCTCGGCCTGCAGGCCGTCGGCCGCAAGCTCGGCATGTACCTCCGCCGCCGCCTGAAGGTGAAGCAGCAGTCCGACCGCCGCGAGGTCTTCTTGCGTTACCTCAAGGAAGTGGCCACGGCCGTCAGCGAGATCAACGCCGCCGAGGAGCGCGAGCTGTACGACCAGCTCGTGAAGGTCGCCGAGAAGCGAACCGCCGAGGCCGACATGAAGCTCGACGACCGCGGCCGGCCGATCGAAGAAGACCCGACCGAGCTGAACCTGGGCGACAACGTGCTGATCGTCGATCCCGCGCAACACGAGGCGGCGATTAATCGCGTGGGAGCGGTGGAGGAGGAAGAGCTCGAAGAGGACTGAGCCGCTCAGCTAGAGCGTTTTTCGAATAGGTGTGGACGAGGGGGGAAGCGATTGGCGGCGTGGCGAGGAAGCCGAAGCAGGCAATGCGGTGCATTGTCGATGCAGGCTGACGAAGCCATGACGCCGATCGCGAGCCGAGCGTCTACACCAATGAACAAACCGCTCTAGGACTTGTGGGCGGCGGCGATCAGCAGGACGTCCTACACGCCGGGATCGGCGTCCTGCTCCATCATCTCCTTGCCCTCTTCAAGCAAGACGCCCAACGCTCGCACGCTATCGCACGCGCCGACCTGCGAGCCGCCACGCATCGCGTAACCGGCCCAGAGCCTTACAAAAAAGAGGGCCCGGCCGTGTGGCCGAGCCCTCGATTGGTCTCCTCGATCGAACCCGATACGGGCTGATGGTCGACGATCAGATCCGGCCCAGCACGAGCAAGACGATCACGATCAGCAGGACGAGCCCGCCGATGCCGCCCAGGGCGACGTTCTGCAACAGGGCGGCGATCAGCAAGACCACCAGCACGGTGCCTAAGAGTCCGTAACGCATGACATTATCCTCGGTTGATTGGAGTGGATTGAGAAAGGGAATGGCTGGGCGGCGACGGCGAGCTGCCGTCGCGGCTCAGACCGTGTTGACGCGGTTCGTTTCGTAGTAGCGACGCGAGGCGTCCGCCCCGCACCAGCCGCCCAGCACCGCGACAGCCAGCCCCAACGCCGTGGTGGCGAAGGCGGCCCACAGCACCTGTTGGGCGTAGGTCGACGCGGTCTCGACGGCCTCGTTGGCCATCCGCTTGACCGCTTCGATCCGCTCCTGCAGGGGCTCGACCACTCCGTTGGCGATGTCGTTGAGCTGCTCCTCGCTGAGGTCGGTCTCGCTCGCTAGCAAGTCGACCGCCTCCTCGTCGCGGCCCTCGATCATCAGCATGGCGGCCTGGTTGAACTGCTCGGCGTCGAGATCATTGATCGCTTCGCGCACCGCCTGCTTGGTCACTTCAGGGCCCCCTTCGGCGTCGAGCGACGCGACGACCGCGGCCGAACGATCGGCCATCTGCGAACGGAGGTCGTCGGCTAGGCTCTGGTTGTTGCCGGGGTTACCGAACCGCTCTTTGAGCGCCTGGTAAGCGCCCTCGATGAGGTCGTTGGACTGCTCCTCGGTCAGGTCGGTCTGCGATGCGATCAGTTGGGCGGCCGACTCGCGGTCGTCGTCCATCAGCTGCGTGACGAGCTGATCGATCGTCTCGTCGTCGAGCTCCTCGATCGAAGCGCGGACGTCTTCTTCGGTCACCTCGGGCCCTCCCTCGGCGTCGACCGCGGCGATCGCCTCGGCCGCCTGCTGCTGAAGCCGCTCACGGAGCGTGGCCGCCAGGTCGGTGCTGGCCGCCGCCGAGCCCATCTCGGCCAAGCCGCTGGCGCCCTGAGCGGCGCCCTGCGCCGTGGTACTGACAACCGTGGCGACGCCCGTGCCCGCGGCCGACACGTACGACTGCCCCGTCTGCACGAGCGAGCTGAATCCGAGGTAGCCGAGCCCCAGCAGGATCGTCGTCGAGACGGCCCACAGCAAGAAGCCGTGGATCATGCCGTTGGTCTCGTCCGGGTCACGCGACATCCGGGCCGCCACGGCGCCGCCGATGAAGAAGGCGATGATGACCGATATAACCATCCATAAGGCGCCGACCTGAGGCAGGCCGTCGTCCATCAGGGTGTCGTCGCTCGCATCGGTCACACTGACACCGAGCGACAGGCCGAACAAGTTCAGCAGCCAGCTGATCGACAGCACGGCGAACAGGCCGGCAATGATCGCGCCCCAACTGATGGCCGGGGAGCAGTAGGCGGGGGCGGGGGCCCCGTGGTGGGTTTCGTGGTGGGTTTCGTGGTGGTGGTGCTCGTGCTCGTTCATGGTTTCGCCTTGGGATAGAAGGTGTCGAAAGTGAAGGTGAGAGGAAAACGCCATAGGTTGGCTCGCGTGCCCCGCCGCTAGTGCAAACGGCTTGCCAATGCGAATATCTCCTCCCAATGAGCGAACTTGGCCGTAGACTGACCACGCCCGACGGACGCCGCCCGCCCTACCCGGCGCGATCCAGACCACCCGCGCGGGCCCCGGAGCCGCTCCCGCGTTCCACCGTTCCCCCCATTCTTCCTAGAAGAGCGTTGCTGGTTGGCTTGCTGCCAGAGCAGCACATTCTCTTTCAGCCGCCTCGGCCGCTAATCGACCGATCGCCTTCAACTCTATGAACCCCTTCTCCCACAACGCCCGGGCCTGGGACCGTCTCGTCGAGGCGGGCAACGAGTGGACCCGGCCCGCGGATCCGGCCGTTATCGAGCGCGCCCGCGTCGGCGAGCTGGAACTGCTGCTCATCCCTGACAAGCCGGTCCCGATGGAGTGGTACCCGCCGCTCGCTGGCACGCCGACGCTCTGCCTCGCCTCGGGCGGCGGGCAGCAGGGGCCGCCGCTCGCCGCGGCCGGCGCTGTGGTCACCGTGCTCGACGCCTCGCCCAAGCAGCTCGGGCAAGACCGCGCGGTCGCCGAGCGCGACGGGCTTGAGCTGACGACCTCCCAAGGCGACATGGCCGACCTGTCGGCCTTCGCCGACGAGAGCTTCGGCCTTGTCTTTCACCCCTGCGCGAACTGCTTTGCCGAGAGTGTGCGGCCGGTGTGGCGCGAATGCTGGCGCGTGCTGCGGCCCGGCGGGGTCCTGCTAGCTGGGTTCTGCAACCCGGTCCGTTTCGCGGTCGAAGACGGCCGCTACGACAACGGCTCGCTGCTGCTGAGGTTCCCCGTGCCGACGTCCGACGCCGCCGACCTCACCGACCCCAAGATCAAAGCGCAAATCGACGCGGGCGATGTCCTTGAATTCGGTCACACACTCACCGACCAGATCGGCGGCCAGCTCGACGCGGGCTTCCTGCTCACCGCCATGATGGAGAGCCGGTTTCAAGACCCCGAGGGCGATCCGGTCTCGCGGCTGATGGACACGTTCATAGCCACCAGAGCGGTCAAACCCGGCGGCGGGAACTGAGCTGTGTGGCGATCGCCAATGCGGCGGCGATCAGCAGCCCCGAAGGCTCTGGCGCCGAAGCGGCAGCGGGACTTGAGCCGCCAGCGCTGAAGTTATGCACCCACAAGTCGTAGTCGGCAGTCGTCACTACCCCGCTGCCATCGAAGTCGCCCAACGTGTAGGGCGTAACCTGCTGGTCTAGATGGTCGCGCCACACCGTGAAGTCGGCCGCGTCGACCCGCCCGTCGCCGTTGCCGTCCCCCGGCGTGGGGGTGTTGAATCGCAAGCGATCGAGGTTGCCGAACGGGCTGAAATCGTCGTGCGAGAAGGCCCGGGCGTAACCGATCTCGTGGCCCGGTCGGGTGATCGACAGCGGCTCCACTTCGTGCGCATAAAGCTGCGCCGTTTCGACGCGCTGCAGAAACGCGCCGGTGGGCGAATAAACCTCCAGCACCCCCACCTGCGCCGAAAGCGAACTCGTGCCGATGAAATCGATGGTGACCGAACTGGCGGCCGCCACAAAACGCATGGCGAGCTGTCTCGACTCGCTAAAGTAATCAATCCCCGCATGCGAGAAGCCCTTCACGCCGGTCGACGTGAAGTAGCCGCCGAAGATGTCTTCGCTGGTGGTGGCGCGGACATCGATCACGTGCGGTGCGGGGAACTCGCCGAACCTCTCGGGGAAATTCTCGTTGATAAACGCGTCATAAATGCGGAGCTCGACCGACGGATGGATGTCGTTGAGGACCGTGTCTTCGGCGTAATCGTCCGGCTCGATGATTACCGCCCCGGCCAGCACGGCGGTGCTAGGAGCCATACCGCACAGCAGCAAGATAAGAAGAGCTCGTGAGTGCGGCATCTGGTGGGCTTTGTCTACAGGCGTGAAGTAACTCAAGAGAGACGCCCATCATAGCACAGTGCGCTAACGCGTATTGCTGAATAACGACACGCGGTCCCTCAAATTAGAGCTGACATAAGCGTCGCCGCTCAAAGTGACGTACACACCACTCACGAAGCCCCGCCGATCTTATGCGTGCAGGACACACAGTACCTACACACAGTACCGAAAAACAGTGCAGGCGCATAAAAACAGCTAGCCCCTTCTCAGAAAGGGCTAGCTGCGTTGCGTTGTCTGAAGGAAACGTCGGTCAGAGCTCGGTTACTGCATACAGCAGCAAAGGAGGCTGCGACCCGGTCGCGCCTCACCAGGTATCTGAGCGAACGATTTCATCCCCGTTGTCACGGCCACCGAGGTCGACCCACACGTACTTCTCGACGCTGAGCGAGTAAGAGTGGACCGAGCCATCGCAAAGAGCGACCTGGACCACGCCCGGGTGAGCCGAGCCTAACGTGGTTTTCGCGTGGCCCCGGAGAGAATCCAAAGTGGAGTTGGCGGGATAGTCGCTATCCTGCAATGGCTTAGAGCCGTAACTGCGAACCAAGTCGACGTCTTGGCCGTGGTAGCACGTGTTGTCGTCACCGTCGTACAGGCCAGTGGTGTAGTGCGGAATCGGCAAGTACTTCTCACCAATCATCGCCGTCTTGGAAGTGCCGTCGGTGATCTGTCGGAAAGTCGCTCCCCAACGGAATCCGACGATGCCTCCGCTTGACGGGACAGGGTCGAAATTGTCGCAACGGGGGTAATCCCGGTAGCAGTTAACACCCGGCCCCTTAGGCGACGAAGAGCCGTTAGCGCCGTAGTCGGTCTTGGCGTAGGTGCCCGTTTCGTTCTGGATGGCGTTGTGAAGTTTATTCTTTGCGCCGCCACTGTTATTAATCGATGACGGGTAGAGAATCGCCGCGCGTCGCGAAGGGCAAATCAGACTAGCGATCGGGTGCGAGATCAGCTTGGTGAGCGCTTCCTTCTTAGGGGTCACCGGGGCTCGAATTGCGTTTCCTAAACCGGAGCCGATCTGCTGGTTGGAGGTCTCTTCAATAAACGGCGAAACCTGAAAGATCCAACCGCCGGGCTGCTTCTCACCGACACCCCAGTCGGGGTCGCCGACCCATTGGTATCCCCAGCCGCCATGCGGGAAGAAGCGATGGGCGGATTCGAAATTGATACAGCCTAGCGCAAGTTGTTTCAGGTTGTTCTTGCACTGATTCCGACGCGCCGCTTCACGCGCGGATTGAACCGCTGGCAGCAACAACGCGACTAGGATGCCAATGATCGCAATCACGACCAAAAGCTCCACGAGCGTGAACGCCTCGCGTGCGAGCCGACGATTAGATGGTGCATTCATATTCGATGAATCCAAGAACGAGAGTTGGTGAGAAGGTCGTGGGCTCGCCCGTACCATCCTTGCGAGCCCTTCACCCTTTTATAGCAGAAGCACAAAAATCCCCTCGCGCCGTAAGCCCTTATTTTCAGACAGATTCCCGATTCCGTCGCCACTTCTAGCACTTGCGACGGTCTGTCGGACGAAGGGGGTTTATCGGCTTTTCAAGGGCCGCACTTCTCCATCGGCACGCCAGAGATGACCCGCCGAGCTGCTGAGCAAACCGCGGATAGCCGAAGCCGCTTTCTTTCGCCAGGAGCTTTCGCTTCGCAATCTTTTTACGACCCCCGTGTGCCAGAAGGTCGGGCATTTTGCTAAACCCCATTTTGATTATCCACGCATGGCCGAGCATGCCCCGGCAAGCTCGACAACGAGCCTCGAAAACTCCTAGCGTTGAGTGATCGCAACCTAATCACCAAGAGCCCTCAGCCCTCCATCGACAGCAGCCGCTTTGGGACCATAAACCGCAGAGCGTATTGCCCGATCCGCGAACGCAATCAAGGATTATTGTCCGAAAATAAGCACCATTCCCTTGTCCACCTTTCCAGGTTCATCGTTAGAATCGAGAGAGACTGGTCCATGTCGAGGAGCCGAGCCTGCGGGCTCACGCTTATCACACCGGCCCCTCCTGCCACGTCTACTCTGACGGGACTCTTTTCACACGACCTTCTAGGGCTGAACATCGTGCTCCATAGATCGAATACCTGGCCTTGCGTTGCGCTGTTAGGAACCATGTTGCTGTCGACCACGGCGGTCGCGCAATTGGCGGAATCCAACTGGGACAGCTCGCTGACCGGCTCCCAAGATTGGCAAGTCGACGCTAACTGGAGCACCCCCACGTTCCCTAATGATCCGGACCGAATGGACCCGGACATGACCGTCTTCACTCCCGTGATCGGGGCGAATCTCTCGGTTGGCCTGGGCGCCGATCTGAACGTCAACGTCGGTGCGACCGATGTCGCGGTCGCCGGCCTCCGTATGGGTGGCTCCGCCGGCCCGGTCTCGACAACGGTCTCCTCCTCGGGGGGACGTTTGGTGTTCGAGAACTACGAACTGCCCGACACGACCGATGAGGATGATGTCATTCAGCCATGGAATTCGGGCAGGGCGCTGCTTGTCAGCGGCGGCTCCGCAGGTTCGACCAACGAGATCAGCGCCCCGGTGCAGTTCAACGACATCGTCGATGTCGGGACTTACGATGACGGGGTCACGAAGTTCAGGACCACGAAAGACCTCACCCTCTCCGGGCAGCTGACTTTTTCGGGCAACAGTAGCATCAACGCGCTCTCTTCGAACTCGATCTACGTGACGGGCCCCGTCGTTACCGAAGCCGCTCCCACCACGGAGAACCCCGACGCCACCACCACGGCTCGATTCAACGCGAACAGCGACTCGCGGGGCACGGTCCATCTACAAAGCGTGATCTCCGGCCCCGGCACGCTGCGGGTTGGCGGCGGCGGCGGCACCACCATCATCAGCGCCGCCAACACGGTCAGCAACTTCTCGTACGGAAGTGGCACCCTCGTGCTTGCCAACGACCAGGCCATGGGCCTCGACACCCGCATCGGCTCGGGCGGCCTCGGAGCTGCGATCACGTCGGACAACGACGCCCGCACCGTGTCGGCCTCCATGGTTCTGTCGAACTACCCGCTCGTCGCCGGCGACCACAGCCTGACTTGGCTGGGCGACATCACCCAGCGCAACTCGCGTGGCTGGGTCAACCACATCGCCAAGGGCAAAACGTTCAACATCGCCGGCACGATCGCCGCCGACGAGGACCCGCCAGAGGACATTCCGAACGAGCGTGAATTCTACTTTGACGGCACGGGCGACTGGAACATCTCAGGCAAGATGGTAAACCGCCTCGACAGCGAGGATTACCCGTTGCCGGAAAACGATCAGCCCCAATCGTTCGGCCTTCGTGGAATCGGCTCGGTGCACGTCACTGGCACGGACAACACCTACTCGGCCTACACCAGAATCCAAGGCGGCAACTGGCATTACGCCACCAATGACGCCATGTCGCCTGCCGTGATCCAAGCCACCGGCGGCGGTACCATCGGTGTCGACACGGGAACGATTTACGTGGGCGGCAACCCCGCAAACGTCAACACCGACTTCCTCATCCGCCTTAACAACCGTTCGCAGCAAACCGCTACGTTCATGGACGATGTTGAGTCTTTCATGGATTACGACACCGGCGGCCTGATGCTCTCTTCCCACGAGACCGACGCCGACTTCGACTTCACCTCAGGCATGCTCCGCAACGCCGAGTCGATGTCGCTGTCGGGTCCGGCGGAAGGAATCACCTACACCGGTTCGGTGACCCCCGCCGATTCGACTTACCGCTTCGGCGGCGGCACCGGAGTGATCACCCTGCCCGGGACCAACCAGCTGACGGGCAACAACAAGCTGCTGGCCACCAACGGTCTCGACTCAGGCAGCGTCAGCGGGCTGGGCGGCGTGCGTATCACCGGCGTGAACGACTACACCGGCGAGACCCGCATCCAAGGCAAGTACCTCCGAAGCCTCTCGTCGAGTGCGGGCGGAGTTGGCATGGCCAATAACTCCTACAACGGCACCACGCTCATCGTCACGGAGATGGCCAACGGCGGCGTCAGCAGCAGCATCGGCGCTTCGAGCAGCAGCGCCGACAACCTCGTCATTCAGGGCAGCACCCTGCGTTACGAGGGCGACGGCGACACGACCGATCGTCTCTTCACGATCGGCACCCACGGCGCCACGCTCGATTCGTCTGGCTCGGGAGCAATCGTGTTCAACAACACCGGCGCCTTGAAGATCATGACAGCATCCGATCGTGTCGGAACCGTGAGCAACGCTTTCGACCACGAAACGGGCATTACGCAATCGGGTGAATGGATCCCGTTCGGCTTCGAAGACACCAGTGACCTGGTCCGCGGCATGATCGTTAGCGAAGACGGAAACCACATGGAGGAAAGCGAACTTGATGACGATGACATTATCACAGTCACCGGCATCCAGAGCCCGACCCGCTTCGTAATCAGCGATCAGCAGAACCTTTTCGTCAACTATGAAGAAACCCCATCGACTTGGTCCTTCATCGACGTCCAGAGGACGTTCACCCTCACGGGCGACAACACCGGCGACAACACGCTGGCGTCGGTGATCGGCGACTCGGTCACCAACCTTGTCAATCTCGAGAAGGAAGGCTCCGGCAAGTGGATCCTGACCGCCCCCAACACCTACACGGGCGACACTTCTGTTGACGAAGGCATCCTCAGCATCACCAACGCTTACTTGGCCGACACCGCCGATGTGAGGGTGGATGACAACGCGGTGTTCGATCTCGACTTTGCCGGCATCGACACGGTCAGCAGCCTGTTCCTTGACGATGCCTCGGTTCCGGCAGGCACTTACGGAGCCTTCGGCACGGGCGCCGATTACGAGAGTGACTACTTCTCGGGAACGGGCATCTTGGAGGTCACCCTGCAGATTGAAACACGCGTCGCCGGCGACTACAACAACAACGGCGTTGTTGACGCCGCTGACTTCACGGTGTTCCGCGACAACCTGGGCGCCGCCGAAGGCACGCTCATAAACGACTTCCTCGGCGGGGTGGTCGGCGCCGTTCACTACGACCAGTGGGTTGAGAACTTCGGCAGCACCGAAGTCGTGCCCATCGAGATGCCGGAGATGTCGGTTGCGGTCCCCGAGCCCGCCGCCGTGGCCCTCGGCCTGATCGCACTTCTCTCGGTCTGCTTCGGACGCGGAGCGAAGAAGTAATCGACCCGGAAGCCCATGAGACGTGGCGGGCAGTACCGACCGCCGCGTCTCTTGAAAACCTGTTCGGGGCCTAATCTGATTAGGCGATCACCCGATCACTCAAGCTGCAGGCCCTTGCGGAATGGCAAGGGCCTGCAGTCGTTTACGGGCCGCGTGATTGCGCCGCCGCCTTCGATTCCAAGCGGCAATCGCCCCGCTCTACGCCCCCAACCCTACGCTTCGCCGAAACGGAGGTGAGATGCTTTCGCGTCAAAGGAAACACGCTGTCAGCTTCTTCGGCCTGATGGGCATGCTCGCAGGAGGGGCCGCGATCGCCGCTGCCGGCGACGGGGCCCTCAGCGGCGGGCGGCATCGGGTGGTGGTCTCCACCGACATCGGCGGCACCGACCCGGACGACTTCCAGTCGATGGTTCACCTGCTGGTTTACGCCGACGTGCTCGATCTCGAGGGGCTGATTTCGTCGCCGTACGGCGAAGGCCGCACCGAGAGCATCGGCGAAGTGATCGACGCCTACGAGCAAGACTACCCGAGCCTGCGTTCTCACTCCGCCGACTACCCCGAGCCCGACGCCCTGCGCGCCATCTGCAAGCAAGGCGCGCTCCACACGCCCGACCACTCGGGCGTGGGCGAGCCGACCGAGGGCTCGCGGTGGCTCATCGAATGCGCCCGTCGCGACGACCCGCGTCCCCTGCACGTGCTCGTGTGGGGAGGCATCGAGGACCTGGCCCAAGCGCTCCACGACGCCCCCGACATCCTGCCCAAGCTGCGGGTCTATTACATCGGCGGGCCGAACAAGAAATGGAGCGTCGACGCCTACAACTACGTCGAGCAGAACCACCCGCAACTGTGGATGATCGAATCGAACGCCACCTACCGCGGCTGGTTTGTCGGCGGCGAGCAGCAGGGGCAATGGAGCAACCACGGCTTCGTCGATAAGCACATCGCGGGGCACGGCGCGCTCGGCGCTTGCTTTGTCCGAGCCAAAGACGACATCAAGATGGGCGACACCCCCTCGGTCGCCCGCTTACTCCGCGGCGTTTCGGACGACCCCGCCAGCCCCAGCTGGGGCGGCAAGTACGCTCGGATCTGGGATGGCAGAAAGACCGTCTTCGATCGCCACACCACCGCGGACGACAAGGCCGAGGCGTTTGGCGTCGTCGAGTTCGTGCTGCCCAAGCCCACGGGCTACACCGCCGAGCACTCCGCCTCGATGGTCTTCAGCCACGGCCGGCCCGCCTCCGTGGGCGTCGACGAAGGCGAGTCGCTCCGCTTCCGCTTCTCGCCCCGCGACGCGAAGGTTTGGTCGTACGAGATCAAGAGCGACTCCCCCGCCCTCCATGGGCAGAATGGGAAGTTCGACGCGACCCCGCCGCCGCCCGAACGGACGAGCAAGCCCTCCGAATCGCACCCCCACTGGTGGACCGACGACCCCGACCCCGCGACGGCCGAGGGGGTGCACCCCGGCGCCAAGAGCGTCAACCGCTGGCGGGTCGATTACCTCCGCGACTTCGCCGAGCGGATGGATCGCTGCCAAGGCGCGCCGGCCCCGTAGCGGCGCCGGTGGCCCCCACTCGACCAAGAGACCGGCGCCCCAAGAGACACCGGCCCGCCGGTATGCAAGAATAGACAGCTCAACGACCGCCCCTCGGCGGGCTCCTCTGCGAATCCTCTTCCTAGCACCCACCGGGCTCCAGCTATGAAAAGCCTCACGACCCTCGGCCTGCTCGCTTCCCTCCTGCTTGGTCTCGCCTCGGGCGCCGCGGCGGACGAAACGAAGCGGCGCGTCTTTGTCCTGACCGACATCGAGAACGAACCCGACGACGCGCAGTCGCTCGTTCGCTTCCTCACCTACGCGAACCACTTCGACATCGAGGGGCTGATCGCCACGACCTCGATCCACCAACGCAACCAAACCGCCGCCTGGCGGATCAAGGAGATCGTCGCCGCCTACGGCGAGGTCCAGTCCAACCTGGAGAAGCACGAGCCCGGCTATCCGGCGGTCGAGCAACTCGAGTCGGTCATCGGCGAGGGGAGGCCCGACTACGGCATGAACGCCGTCGGCGAGGGCCAAGACTCCCAGGGCTCGGAGATGCTCATCGCCGCCGCCGACCGCGACGACCCGCGGCCGCTCTGGGTGCCGGTTTGGGGCGGCCCCAACGTGCTCGCCCAGGCCTTGTGGAAGGTCCGCGACACGCGGTCGCCCGAGGAGCTGGCGCGGTTCGTCGCGAAGCTGCGCGTCTACACCATCTCGGACCAGGACAACAGCGGCCCGTGGATCCGCAAGAACTTCCCCGAGCTGTTCTTCATCGCCAGCCCCGGCATGCACGCCGGCGGGGCCTACCACTTCGCTACCTGGAGCGGCATCAGCGGCGACAAGTTCCACGCCCGCTTCACCGGCGCCGATTTCGGCCTGGTGAACAACGACTGGCTCGACCGCAACATCCGCCAGAACCACGGCCCGCTCGGCGCGCAGCACCCGCACACCGAGTACCTCATGGAGGGCGACACGCCCAGCTTCCTCGGCCTGGTCCGCAACGGGCTCAACCAACCCGAGCACCCCAACTGGGGCGGCTGGGGCGGCCGTTACGAGTTCTACGCGCCGCGCACGCAGAAGTGGTTCCAGGAGCCCGAGACCCGCCCGTTCTGGACCAACGCCGTCGACGAGGTCCGCGGCGTCGACGGCAACTGGCACACCACGAACCACGCCACGATCTGGCGTTGGCGGTCGGCCTACCAGAACGACTTCGCCGCCCGCATCGACTGGACCACCCAGCCGTACGACGAGGCGAACCACCCGCCGGTCGCCAAGCTCGCCAGCCCCGCCGCGGTCACCGCCAAGCAGGGCGACACGATCCAGTTGAGCGCCGAGGGCAGCAGCGACCCGGACGGCGACGAGCTCTCTTACGAGTGGTTCTACTACGGCGAGGTCGGCGCCTTCACCACCTCGAGCGCGCGGACCGGGCAGCCGGTCGAGATCGACAACCACAACCAGCCGCAGGCCTCGCTGACCGTTCCCAGCGGCCGCGTCATGCCGCCGGGCGTGGGCGACATGCACATCATCCTGGCGGTGACCGACAACGGCTCGCCCGCGCTAACGCGCTACCAGCGGGTCATCGTGACGGTCGAGTGAGAGCCGAGCGGCGCGGCCAAAAGTATTTGAAATACTCGCCGCCGCGATTGCGCCAGCATAGTTCGCCGCGCTGAACGCCCCCGGCAACGCCCGAAAAACGCAGCCCGGCGCCGCCAACCGAGAGGAACCGCCGCACGAACGCAGCGGCGCGCCCACCCTGCGGCGCCCAATTATATTTGTAACGGGCGTTTCACCTAATTTCGACAATCGCTTTTGGCCGCGCGCGCAGCAGCGATTTTTGGGCCACGGCGATTTTGTTGTAGGTTGGGAGCTGCGAACGAGTTACAGCGAGGATTCGGCCGCGCGGAATCGACGCAAGTCGCGCATAATTATTCTTGGCCACTGGTTTGAACGCTGTGTAGGGTGTGATGAAGCGAAGCGCAATCGCACCTCCTCGACCCGACCCCAAACGGCCGGCACCCTAGCCATTCGACACGGCGATACAGCCGATGCCCAATTACCGCCGAGCATCGATCGAAGGAGGAACCTTCTTCTTCACGCTGACCACCCAAGGGCGGCGCGACTTGCTTACCACGGCGATCGCCCGTAGAGCGCTGCGAGAATCATTCCGAGAAGTCCGCACACGACGGCCATTCGATCTTGTCGCGATCGTGCTATTGCCCGATCACCTGCATTGCCTCTGGGCGTTGCCGCGCGGCGATCACGACTTCTCACAGCGCTGGAGTCGGATCAAGGCGGGTTTCACGCGGCGTTATCTAGCGGCCGGTGGCGTCGAGGCGCCAACCACGATAAGCCGTGGCGTGCGCGGCGAGCGTGGCGTCTGGCAGCGGAGGTTCTACGAGCGCGCGATTCGAGACGAAACGCACCTGCGACGCACGATGGACTACATTCACATCAACCCGGTCAAACACGGGCTCGTTGCCCGCGCAAAGGATTGGCCGTGGTCCTCGTTTCACCGCTACTGCCGACTGGGGGAATACAACGCCGAATGGGGCGGGTCGGGAGAGTTCTTTGGCGACGAGTGGCTTGAATTTGAGTGAACGGCTAAGGTTGGGGACGCCAACTCATTTCCGGCCGAGCGGCCATGCACGAGACGCCGGGAAGGTGCGATTCCGCTGACGCTTCATCGCACCCTACGTTCTGCGTGATGTTACGAAGCTTGTGGGGAAATCCTCCGTGGATACAATATGCGGCTATACGCCAATCTCGATGAGGCTCCGATGGCAGGAGTATTTCCAGCATGACGATTTCCACCCAGCCTTTATCGTCGAACTCACGCCTCCACGGCGTCTGCTTGCTGCTGGCGAGATCGGCTTGCGGGATCATCTTAGCGATGCCGCTCCTAGCCGACGCGCAGACGATTCCGTCGGGCATTATCAACGTCCCCCCGTCGCAAATTGGTGACAACCAATCCATCGGCTCGAACACGACCGTCAACATTTTATCCGGAGGGTCCGTCGGTTCTGGGTTTACCGCCGGCGCTGTGGATGGCAACGACACCGATGTCGAGGTGAATATTGACGGGGGCGAGATCGGTTACGGGTTAGTCGCCAACGGCAACAGCGTCGTCAATCTTTTCGACGGTCAGGCGGACACGATTTACGTCAAGAGCGGCGCGAGGCTGAACCTTTTTGACGGCGCCGCGACAGCTGTGTATGTCGATAGCGGTGGGGTGTTCAATCTTGCGGGTGGGGGCGTGTCAACGATCCAGATGTCTAGTGGCAGCCAAGTCAATATTTCAGGCGGCTTGATCGGTGATACGCGTCTCAACTCGGCGATGACATTCTTGGGGGGGGAGTTCCGTTTCAATGGCGTTCCAGTCGGCGGTGGCCCCCTGACCATCGGTAGCGGGGATCTACTATCGGGCACGCTTGAGGACGGCGGTGTGTTCGCTCATGCGGGCGCCTACCCGGCGACAGTGACCCTCGGGGAGACAAACACGCCGGCCATCGACTTGACGCCTATTGTGATTGACGCACCAGGCGCCGTGGTTACTAGCTTGCGTGAAGGGCAGTCGCTGACGGTCAAGCAAGGCGGATCCCTCAACGAATCAGATCACAAAGATTTGGTTGCGGTAGGCGCGGATATTCAGGTTGAAGGTGGAACCGCCCACAATCACTACACGATCATCGACACAGAGATGACCGTCACCGGAGGTCAGGCTGAGAGTATCCGAGCACTCTACGGGTCGGTACTCAACATCTCGGGAGGCGGCGTGGGTTATAGATCCGCCGCCCATGAAGGGAGCACTGTGAACATCAGCGGGGGAGAAATCGCTTTTGATTTCAACGCCTATCACGGCAGCACGGTCAATCTGTCGGGTGGAATCATCGGCGATAGGTTCAGCAATGTCGATGGCGGCCAAGTGACGATCTACGGCGGCGATTTTCAGCTGAACGGCTCGGCGTTCCAACAGGGGGTCGCGTCAGTCAACAAGGGTGACGTGCTAACCGGCGTCTTCGCGGACGGCACCGCATTTATCTTCTGGGGGAAAACCTTTGGCGATTCCTTGACCGACGTGAGCATTGTCCAGGCGTCACTCCCTGAGTTGGATTCCACGCCGATCCAAGTCGACTCCGCCAACGCACCCACCAGCCTGCGCCCGGGGCAGACGATGAACCTCCTGCCTGGCGGTGTGCTAAGCAGCGATTTTTCGGCGGTCGACGCGACGATCCACATGTCGGGTGGAGAAACACGCCGGCTCGAAACTGCCCGGTCAACCCTTCACCTCTCCGGCGGGTCGATCGGTTCGCTCTACTCCGTGGCGGGCGACACCATCGCGATTGAAGGCACGCACATTTATAATCTAAGCACTCACCAAGGGAGCCGCGTGACGATGACCAGCGGTGTTATCGGCTACGGGTCCAACGCGTACGATGGCAGCACGCTCAACATCAAAGGGGGAACTGTTGAGCCGTACTTTGACGCCGAGTCCGGGAGCGTGGTCAACATCTCTGGCGGCACGTTCGGCGACCAGTTCGGCGCCAACTACGGCAGTCAAGTGAATATTTCGGGGGGGCAATTCGGAAGCGTGTTCGCAGGGTCCAACAGCGACCTCAACCTGAGTGGTGGTGAGTTCGACCAAGTCGTCGCGCTGTCCAGCAGCGAGTTGGACATCTCAGGCGGTGCGATCGAAGTCTTCGACGCGAATCTGGGTTCGGTAGTAAACATCGCCGGGGGCGAGTTTGGCGCAGATTTCGACGCGCTGAGCACTAGCCGGTTGAATTTTTATGGGATCGCCTTCGCGTTAGACGGGCTCCCCATCGCAGGCCTTAGCCTCGGTGGAACGATCGAGGTAACCGACCGCAACAAGACGCTCTCCGGCGTGCTGCTTGATGGCTCGCCCTTCTCGATCGAACTAAACACTTCAGGGGCCGCGTCCGACTCCGTGATTTCCAACCGTGCGGTACTGATGCTCAACCTCCTCGAACCGGTTCTGCTGCCGGGCGACTTCAACGGCGACGGCTCGGTCGACGCGGCCGACTTCACCGTGTGGCGCGACCACCTCGGCGACGGCGACGAGTCGGCGATCGCCCACAGCGGCAACGGCCTGGGCGGCGTCGATATGGCCGACTACGACCTGTGGGTCGCGAACTTCGGCGCCTCGCTCGCCGACTTCGCCCAAGCGACCGCGGCGCCCGAGCCTGGCGGCCTGTTGCTTTTCCTGCTCGCTGCGTTGTCTTGCGCCCGCCAACGCGTTTTCAGCCACCCCCACGGCCGCCGCTGAGGCATCCGACGCGGGATTGGCGGCGCCAGGCCGACCAGCTTGGCCGCCTGGCCCCGGTTCAGCCGGCCCAGCTCTGGCAGATCAGCGATCAGGCCGTGGGCCGTCGTCGCCCCGACCCCCGGCACGGTCACCAGCAGCTCGCGTCGGCGGCGGAACCCGGGGTCCTCACGCGTCAGCTCGGCCAGCCGACCGTCGATCTCCTGGAGCTGGTCTTTGAGGAACCCGATCGAGCGGCGGATCCACTCGCGGGCCTCCCGGTCGCGGGCCGTGCCGAGGCGGTTTTTCTCTTGGGTGAGGGTCTGCTGCACCTGCTGACGACGGGCCCTCAACGCCCGGAGTCCGTAGGGTGCGATGGAGCGCAGCGGAATCGCACCTTCCCGGTTTCACAGGGGGTAAAGGTCGGTCGAAATCGCTTGGCCGGCTAGCATGTGGGCGACATGCTCGTGACCGCGAAGGTGCGATTCCGCTGACGCTTCATCGCACCCTACGTTCTGCGAGGCGAGCGTGAGCGGCTCGACGAGCCCTCGTACGGCGTGGCCGTGTCGCGCTTGCAGCGGCGGGCGTGGGAGCTGGGGCAAGAGGAGTGGGAGTCGGCCGACGCCCGCCGGCTCGCCGACCGCTGCGCGCGTCACGCCGACGGGCTGTTCACGTTCCTGTGGCACGACGGGGTCGACCCCACCAACAACCACGCCGAGCGTGAGGTGCGGCCGGCGGTGCAGATGCGCAAGAACAGCTACCAGAACGCCAGCCCCTCGGGCGCCCACACCCAGGCGGTGCTGATGACCGTCTTCCGCACGCTCAAACGCCGCGGCCACAACCCGCTCGGAGCCCTCACCCAAGCCGTCGCCCACTACGCCGCCACCGGCCAACTGCCGAACATCCCCCACGCCAACGCTTCAGGTGGGTGAGGGGTTACCGGTCAAGCATTCTGAGCATTATTTAGAAAATAGAATAATTATTACCCTGGGACCCTCATGAGAAGTCCACACTTAAAATGCTTACGCTTCGCTTTCTTGCCGCCCCGAGCATCGCAAACCGAATCACAATACGACCAACACAGAAAAAATCCCCCAAGCCATCAGGCGTGCGGGGTCTGGGTCAAAGCAAGACTGGGTAGATACCCCTAATCGAGGAAGCTGACGGCGGGGGCTTTCCTAGGCTTGCGGGGGGCCTTCGCCCTAGCGCCGCTCGCCACGCTCGTCAGTCGAGGTGCTCGGCCACCATGCGTAGCATCTCGGCGGTGGCGATCGGCTTGCTCAGGTAGGCGTTGCAGCCGCTCTTCAGGCAGCGGTCCATGTCGCCCTGCATGGCGTCGGCGGTCAGCGCGATGATGGGGCGGCGGAACCCCATGCTGCGGAGCCGGGCGGTCGCCTCGTAGCCGTCCATCGCGGGCATCTGCATGTCCATCAGCACGATGTCTGGCGGGGAGCCGGCGTTGAGCATCCGCTCGACCAGCTCCGTGGCGTGCAGCCCGTTCTCGGCGTAATCGACATCGGCGCCGGCGTTCTCGAGGATGCGGCCGGCGAGAAACCGGATGTCGTGGCGGTCGTCGACGACCAGCACCCGGCAGCCGAGGCGGGGCGGCTCGTCGTCGGCGGCGGCCAGGGCGCCCTCGCGCGGGGCGCCGGGGGGTGGGGCCGCTTGGTCCTCGGCGAGCGCGAGGGTGAGCTTGAAGGTGCTGCCCTCGCCGAGCCGGCTGGCGACCGTGATGTCGCCGCCCAGCATGCGGGCGAGCCGCTGGCTGATCGCCAGCCCGAGGCCCGTGCCGCCGAACCGCCGCGAGACCGAGGAGTCGGCCTGGTGGAACGGCGCGAAGAGCGACTCGATCTGGTCGTCGGACATGCCGATGCCGGTGTCGATCACCTCGAAGACGAGCTCGCCGGGCGAGCCGCTGACCGCCAGCCGGACCGAGCCCTCGTGGGTGAACTTGATCGCGTTGCCAACCAGGTTGACGAGCACCTGGCGTAGGCGTTTCGGGTCGCTGTGGACCCAGTCGGGGGCGGCGCCGCTGTACTCGACCGAGAACCCGACGCCCGACTCGTCGGCGCGCACGCGCATCAGGGCGTAGATGTCGTGGACGAACGGGCCGAGCTCGAAGCGGGCGGGGACCGTTTCGAGCTTGCCCGCTTCGATTTTGGAGAGGTCGAGGATGTCGTTGATGATCTCGAGCAGGAAGCTGCCGTTCTGCTGGATGACCGAGAGGAAGCGGCGTTTCTCGGCGTCGGACTCCTTCTCGGCGAGCAGCTCCGCGTAGCCGAGGATGGCGGTCATCGGCGTGCGGATCTCGTGGCTCATGTTGGCGAGGAACTCGCTCTTGGCGGCCCCCTCGGCGGCGGCGCGGTCGGCGTCGGTCGCCAGCCGCCGCTCGTAGAGCTTCTGGCGGTGGATGTCGGTCCCGGTGCCGTACCAGTGCAGCACGGCGCCGTTGGGGCCGCGGATCGCCTCGGCCCGCACGAGGTGCCAGCGGTGCTTGCCGGTGCGGGCGTCGCGCACGCGCAGCTCGGCCTGGAAACTGGCGCCCGTTTCGATCGAACGGCGCCAGCGTGTCTCGGCGGCGCCGATGTCCTCCGGGTGGATGGCCTGGGCCCAGGAGGCGTCCTTCAAGCGCTGGGGGGTCAGTCCCAGCAGGTCGAAGGCCCGTTGGTTGATGAACTCCATCCGTCCGCGGGCGTCGGCGGCGAACACCATCTGGGGCATCGCGTCGGCCAGCTGGCGGAACTCGCGGCCGCGGGCGTCGAGCGATTCGAGCAGGTCGCGCACCGTGTACTGGCGTTTGCGGTCCTTGAGCCGCGAACGCACGAGGCTGAGGAAGGGCGTGATCTTCAGCGGCCTCTCGATCAGCGTCACGTTGAACGACTGCTGCCACCGCTCGAGCTCGGCCGCGTGGACCTGGCTGGAGAGTGTGAGGATCAGCAGCGGGAGGTCGGACCAGGTCGGTTGCTCTCGCAGCATCGTTTCGACCGCACGCTCCGAGTCGCCGAGCAGCCGCTCCTCGGCGACGAGCAGGGCCCCGGCCCCGGCGCGGGCCTCGCGGCACAGCGTGTCGAGGTCCGGGCAGACGACCCCCTCCACGCCGTTCTCGGCGAACAGCCGTGCGGTGATCTCGCCGTCCTTGGTCGTCGGCAACAGCATCAACAGCCGATGCGACTCCCCTGGGGGTTGAAGATCACTCATCGCCGTCCCGAGGTTTGATCAGGTCGGCCTTGTCGCCGGTGTAGGTCGGGGTGCCGGCCAGCACGCCGTGGAAGTTGCTCAGCGGCTCGCCGACCTTGATCTGGCCGTCGGACATGTGGAACTCGCGGATCGATCGCTCGTGGCCGCCGTCGCGTTTCTTGACGACCGAGATCGCTTGGCGGATCGAGCCGGCCGACTCGAAGTACCGGAACAGGATGACCGTGTCGGCGAGGTAGCTCGCGTCGACCGGCGTCTGCATCGCGTGGCCGAGCATGCCGTGCTGGGCGACGACCAGGAACGTAGAAACCCCGCAGCTGCCCAGGTAGTGGAGCAGCTCGTGCATCTGGACCTGCAGGAACCGCTCTTCGGGCATCGAGCTGAGGTAGCCGTTGAGGCTGTCGATCACCACCAGCGACACGCGGCTGCCGTCGGCTCTTGGCTTGATCGCCTGGCGGACCATCTCGGCGAAGTGGCCGGGCGAGACGGCGCCGGGATTCACCTGGTGGATCTCCAGGAGCCCCTCTTCCTCGAACTTCGTGAGGTCCATCCCCAGGCCCTTCGAGCGGAGGCAGAGCGTGCGTTTGCTCTCGTCGAACACAAAGACCACCGCACGCTCGCCGCGTCCGCAGGCTGTGGCGGCGAACAGCGTGGAGCAGCTGGACTTGCCGACCCCCGCGGGTCCCAGCATCAGCGTGCTGGTGCCGGGCTCGATGCCGTCGCCCAGGAGCCGGTCGAGTGACTCGTTGCCGCTGAGCAGCTTGCCGAACTCGTTGGGGGGCAGCTCGTTGTAGCTGGCGGCGATGCGCGGGTAGATCGTCACCCCGCCGCGTTCGATCTCGTAATCGTGCCACCCGCCGACGAACTTCCGCCCGCGGAACTTCACCACCCGCAGCCGCCGCCGCTCGTCGCCGAACTCGGCCGGCATCCGGTCGAGACTGATCACGCCGTGCGCGATGCTCTGCAACTGCAGGTCGTTGTCGGGCGAGGTCTTGTCGTCGAGAAACACCGCGGTGCAATCGCGGCCGACGAAGAACTGCTTGAGGGCGAGGATCTGGCGCCGGTAGCGCAGCGGATTCTGCGCCAGCAGCCGCAGCTCGGAGAGCGAATCGAGCACCACCCGCCGGGGGTTGAGCGACTCGACACGATCGAGCATCCGCCGGGTGGTCTCGCCGAGCTCGACCTCCGAGGGCTGGAACATGGTGTACTGCGACTCGGCGTCGAGCGACTCGGCGGGGTCGACCAGCTCGTAGATGTCGATCTCGTCGAGCGACCAGCCGTGCGAGTCGGCGATCGCGTCGAGCTCGTGCTTGGTCTCTGACAACGAAACGTAGAGCCCCTTCTCGCCGCGGCTGGCGCCGTCGAGCAGGAACTGGAGGCCGAGGGTGGTCTTGCCCGTGCCGGGGTTGCCATCGAGAAGGTAGATGCGGTTGCCTGTTAAGCCGCCGCCCAAGATTGCATCGAGCGTGGCGTTGCCAGTGCTGATGTCAGTCGTTGGGTTGTCCATTCAGAGGTTCAGCCATCGTGTGTCGCGTGGGGGGCCAGGCTCGCCGCGCTGCGAGGCGGCCTAAGTTTATCAAAGCGGCGGTGTTAAGGAAAACAGTGGGGTCGACTGGCTTCGAACGGGTGGTCGCCCGGCTGTCACCCGGAGGCCCGCCCCATGAAAAAACCCCGCACGCCTGGCGGCGTGCGGGGTCTGGGTCGCATCGTGGAGAGTCTCTTCGGCTCAGTCGAGGAAGCCAACCAGCTCGGCCGAGCGGCTCGGCTGTTGCAGCTTGCGGACCGCCTTCGCTTCGATCTGGCGGATCCGCTCGCGGGTGACCTTGAAGATGTGGCCGACCTCTTCGAGCGTGTAGCTGTAGCCGTCGCCCAGGCCGTAGCGGAGCTTGATGATCTCGCGCTCGCGGTAGCTCAGGGTCTTGAGCACCTTGGTGATGCGGCCGCGGAGCATCTCTTGGGCGGCGCCCAGGGCGGGGCTCTCGGCGCCGGCGTCGGGCAGCAGGTCGCCGAACTGGCTGTCCTCGCTGTTGCCGACCGGGCGGTCGAGGCTGATCGGGTAGCGGCTCATGGCCAGCACGCGACGCGCCTCTTCGATCGTGCAGTCGGCCGCCTTGGCGGTCTCCTCGATCGTCGGCTCGCGGCCCAAACGCTGAAGCAGCATCCGCGAGACGTTCCGCACGCGGCTCATGGTCTCGACCATGTGCACGGGGATGCGAATCGTGCGGCTCTGATCGGCCACGGCGCGGGTGATCGCCTGGCGGATCCACCAAGTGGCGTAAGTGCAGAACTTGAAGCCGCGGCGGTACTCGAACTTGTCGACGGCCCGCATCAGGCCGGCGTTGCCCTCTTGGATCAGGTCGAGGAACGACAGGCCGCGGTTGCGGTACTTCTTGGCGATCGAGACCACCAACCGCAGGTTGCCCTCACTCAGGCCGCGCTTGGCCCGCTGGTACTCGGTGTGGACGCGACGCAGGCGGCGGACCCGGTTGTGGAGGCTCGTAGGCGTTTCTTGCATGCTGCGGAGGAGCGTGCGGTACTCGATAATGACGGGCTTGCGCTCCGACATCGGGCGGCGGTCCTTGCGCATCTTGTCCATCTGCTTGCGCAGCTGCTGGACACGCTTGTCGAACTGGATCAGGTGCTCGATCATCGGCTCGATCCGCTGGGTGCGGAGGCCGAGCTCTTCGACCAGCAGCACCGCGCGGCAGCGGCGCTGCCCCAGGCGGGCCCAGGCCGCCTTGCGGGCGGCGGGCTTCTGGCTCTTGCTCGAGGCGATCTTGTAGTCCTCGGCGTTGCGGGCGAGCAGCGTCGAGAGCGTTTGCAGGTTGTGCGGCATGCGGCCGAGGATCTGCTCCTTCTCGAGCCGGTCCGTCACCGAGACCTGCACGGTGCGGTCGAACGGCAGCTCGCCGCGGTGGACGCGCTCGAGCACCTTGATGGCGCTGCGCATCACGTAGTCGCAGGCCAGCAGCTTGCGGCGGAAGGCGGTGCGGGTCTGCTCGATGCGGCGGGCGAGGCAGATCTCTTCCTTGCGGGTGAGCAGCGGGATCTCGCCCATCTGCGTGAGGTACATCCGCACGGGGTCGTCAGACCAAGACTCGTTGTCGGCGCCGTCGAGCGGGCCGTCTTCGTCGTCCGACTTGTCGGTCTCGTCGGCGGACGCGGTGGAGGCGGTGCTAATGCCGCTGTCGTCGTCCTCAGTGTCGAGGTTGGCGCCGAGCGTCTGCGCAGCCTCGTCGCTGTTGTTGCTGTCGTCGACGAGATCGTGATCCAAGAGCGTGGAGTACAAAGCCGTTTTCTCCTGCGGTAGCGGTGGGGGTCGTGGTCGTCGCGTGCGTCGCACCGGGGCGGTGTGGGCGAGGCAGGCGCCAGACGCGCGGCGGGGGCGCGTCATGCTGGCGGGTTCGCCATCCTAGGCGACGGGTCCGCGGCTTAACGGGAGCAGAGGCAAGAAGACCTCCGACGACGCGCTCTTGTATTCGGTGGGAATGAGCCGCGATACGATCGGTGGGGTCGGCGTGCGACGCCTCTCTCTTACGGGGCGGGCGATTCCTGTTCGCCCCGCCTTAACTGACGCTTGGGTCGTGGTAAACGATTGTGCTTCCTCGGGCACACGGGCAAAGGCGTACAGGCAATGGGGGTTATGACCGCTGGGGCTCTACTCGGAAGTCTCGGCGTGCGGGCGACTCTCCACTCGGGTTGGTCGCTCCCGTCTTGCCGGGGCTTCGGGCCACGCGAGCGGCCGCCTTCTTACTCGCTAAAGCAACGCCTGGTCTTCCACGGAACAACGAAGTCTAACACCCATTCGCGGCGCGTCCCTTCAAGCCCCTTATTTGGCAAGAAGTTGCGACAAAGCAAAAACGAGCGGTCGATAAAATCTCAACGCCTGGGCAAACCTCGCCGCCGGCGGTCAGACTCGTCCCGGCGCGCCCGTCGGCTGGGTCTATAGAATTCTAAATAGCGAGACACCGGGGTCCATCCTCTATTTTTGAAAAAGGGCGGCGCTTGTGGCCTCCCGTGCCCCCCGCGCAAAATGGGGAGACGCACCCGGCGCTCTTTCGCCCTGCTTTCAGACGCCCCGCGCGCTCCTCCGTTTCCGTCCCATCCTCTCGACGCCGGCGCCACCCCGCTGACTCACCCGCGATGCCTGCCCAGTACCAAATCCCCTGCGAGTGCGGCGCCATGCTCGTGATCGAGACACGGCAGGCCGGCGAGCGGATCCCTTGCTCCTGCGGAGCCACGGTCGAGGCCCCGCCGCTGCGAAAAATACGAGAATTACAGCCTATTCAACAAGCCGAGGAGCCAACCTCGGCCTGGAGCTACCGCCACGGCGTGCTGACGGCCGGGCTGCTGGCGGCCCTCGGCCTGGCGCTGCTGGCGGGCTGGTTTGAGACAACCAAGCCCGCCCCCCCGGCGCCGTTCGACGCCACGATCTACCAGAAAAGCGCGGCCGAAGGGATCGACAATCTCACGCCGCTCCAGGCATGGGCCTTGTGGAAGCAGCGCTATGAGCCTCTTGCCGTCAGTGGCCTGCAGCCGATGACGAACCAAGAGAACCAAATCCGCGATTTGCTGATCGCCAGATCGGACAAATATCGCAATGGCTTACTGATTGCCGCAGCCGCAGTTGCGGTGATTACAGCCGGCGCCTTTGCTTGCTTGCCCAAGTAAGCTTCGCCGCAAGCACCAGTCGCAGCGCGCCGCCCGCCCGCCGGGCCCCCCCTAACACGGACGCCCTCCCCCTTGCGCTGCCTCCATTACGTCGACCAGCTCAACGAAGAGACCGGCGGCGTGGTCCGTGCGGTCCTCGATTTGGTAGCCAAGTTGCCCCAGGCGACCGCCGAGCCGATCGACGTCACGCTGCTGACCGGCGACCCCGGCGACGCCCCCCCCGAGTGGCTCGCCGAGGGGTCGAACCCACGGGTGATTCGGTTCGACCGCCGGGCTGGACTCTTCGGCCCGAGCGCCGCCTCGAGCGAGGCGATCGAGCGCCACGTGGCCGAGGCCGACGTCGTGCACCTGCACACGCCTTGGGACCCGATGAACCCCCACGTCGCCCGCGCGGCCAGACGAGCGGGCACGCCGTACGTGCTGAGCGTGCACGGCATGCTCGACGACTGGTCGATGGCCCAGCGCGGCCTGAAGAAACGCGTGTACCTCGCGCTGGGCGGACGCAAGATGCTCGAGCACGCCGCCCTGGTCCACTGCACCGCCGAGGCCGAGCGTGACCAGGCCGAGCGTTGGTACCCGCGCGGCCGCACCGAGGTGCTGCCGCTGGTGATGGACCTCACCCCTTACGCCGACCTGCCGGGCGACGAGCTCGCCCGCGAGCGCTGCGCCGCTTTCTCCGCGGCCGAGCCGACGCTGCTGTTCCTCAGCCGCGTCGATCCGAAGAAGGGCGTCGACGCGCTGATCGACGCCGTGGCCCAGCTCAAGGCCCGCGGCAAGCCGACCCAAGCGGTGATCGCCGGCCCCGGCGCCACCGCCTACGTCGCCCAGCTGCGCGAGCAAGCGACACGCCGCGGCGTGGCCGACCGGGTCCACTTCCTCGGCATGGTCCGGGGGCGTGAGAAGCTGTCGCTCTACCAGGCGTGCGACCTCTACGTGCTGCCCACACACCAAGAGAACTTCGGCATCGTGCTCACCGAGGCGATGGCGTGCGGCGCCAAGGTTGTGACCACACGCGGCGTCGACATCTGGCGTGAGCTCGAGCGCGCCGAGGCGACGATCATCGACGACGACCCCCAGCAGCTCGTCGAGGCGCTCGACACGCTGCTGGGCGACCTGCCGGCGGCCCGCGCCGCGGGCGAGCGTTCGCGTGCGGCGGTGTTCGATTGGCTCGACGAGACGCGCGTGCGCGAGTCGTACGCCCGCATGTACCGCACGGCGATCAACGCCTAACGTCGATCCACGAGTAACGGCGAGCCGGCGGTGTAAGCCGCCGGTGGTACGCCGTAACGCAAAGCGCTGCAAACACCTCAGGCGACTAACGTCGCCGGCTCGCCGGCTTTTCTGCTGCGACGCTCTCGGCGGCGCCCTTCTGAGAAAAATCTTCTTGACTCGCGCCCCGCGTATCGATAAAACCAAATCTAGTTAACCAAACTTACTCCTCGGCAACTCATCCCCTGGGAGCCGCCGCCATGGCGCGACCCAAAGCCCCCGAGCTGACCGAGCGTGAGCTCGAGCTGATGCACGTCTTCTGGGAAAAGGGGCCGATGACCGCCCCCCAGGCCCGCGAGCAACTCGCCGAGTCGGGCCGCGACCTGGCGTACACCACCGTCGCGACGCTCATCAAGATCTTGGTCGACAAACGCTTCCTCAAGCAAACCGGCGACCAGCGGCCGTTCGTCTACCAATCGATCCGCTCGTTCGACGCCGTGTCGAAGCGGCTGGTATCGGACCTCGTGCGGCGGGTGTTCCAGGGCTCGCGCGAAGAGCTGCTGGTCCAGCTGCTCGACGGCCGCAAGCTCTCGCAGAAGGAACGCGAAACTCTTCAGCAAATCCTTGGAGAGGGCCAGTCATGACCGCCGCCACGACGATCCTCCTCGGTTGTGTTTTGCGAGTGACGCTGTTCGCCGTCGCGGCGGCCTTGTTCTACCTGCTGGTGCGCCGCCTGCGGGCCGGAGCCGGGGCGTCGGCGGCGATGGCGAGCCTCGGCATGGTGCTCGCGCTGACGCTGCTAGCCGCGAGTCCCTGGCCGCGTTGGGATTTTTCGCCATCTGAAGCAGCCCGAGCAGCAAGCACCGCGCCGGCCCAAGCTTCGGCCCCGCAGGAAGCGAACGCCAGCGTAGTGCCCTCCCCTGCCCTCGCCGAGCCGGTCGCGAAAGACTCACCCTGGGCCGCCGGTTGGGAGGCGTTCCGCGAGGCGCTGGCGTCTCCCGCCGCGGCGCCAGAAGCCGACGCCCCCGCAAGCCAAGCCTGGGATTGGCGCCGCGGCGTGTGGGTCGTGCTCGCGCTGAGCTTGGCCCTCGGCGCCGGGCGATTCGCCTGGGGGCTGTGGTCGGTCGCCGGGCTGGTGAATCGCAGCAAGCCGATCGGAGAAGAAGCAAGCGCCGCCGCTGCCGTGCTCGCCGAGCTGAGCGAGAAACTCGCTCTGCCCCAGAAGGTCTTGCTGCGTGAATCGTCGGACGTCGTCACGCCGGCCACCGTCGGCTGGCGCCGGCCGCTGATCTTGCTGCCTGCGGCGGCTTGGCGCGACTGGTCGGAGGAAGAGATGCGCGCCGTGCTGTCGCACGAGCTGGCGCACGTGGCGGCGCGCGACTACGCGTCGTGGCTCGTCGCCCGACTGGCCGTGGCGGCGCACTTCTACCACCCGCTGGTCCACTGGCTCGCCGGCCGCTTGCAACTCGAGCAAGAGCTGGCGGCCGACGCCGCAGCGGTCCGCCTGGTGGGCGACCGCCAACGCTATCTGCAAACCCTCGCCGCGCTCGCCATGGCGACGCCCAACCATCGCCTGGCGGGCCCCGCGCGGACGCTGATCCCCGGCCGTTCCCTTTTGATGAGGAGAGTCGAGATGCTACGCACGACTAAGACGCCCGGCCCGGCCGGCGCGCACCGTTGGCTGGTCGCGACCTCGTGGGGGCTGCTCGCCGCGCTGGCCGTTGGCCTGGCGGGCGTGCGGCAAGAGGCCATCGGCCAGGAAGAAGCGGGGCAGGAAGAAGTGACCCCGGCGGCGGCTACGCTGGCGGCCGAGCCGGTCGAACGGATCGACCTGAGCGTCGTGCCACCCGATTCGTTCTACGTGCTCTCGCTGAGGCCGGCCGAGTTGCTCTCCAAAGAGGCGTACCGACCGTTGATCAAACCGTTCGACGATCTCGCCAGCGGCTTCTTGATTGCTCCCGGCGTGTCGGTAACCGATTACGAGGAAGTGATGCTCATCGGGTCGGTGCTCTCGGTCGATCGACCAAGAGTGGTCGTGCGATTCACCAACCCAGCGGTTCCCGAAGCGATCATCCGGCATATCACAGAAGTTGAGGGGGGCGTCAAAGAATTCAGTGTCGAGGGCCTGCAAGCGTGGGAGACGCACACGGCCCGCATCGTACGCCTGGACAGTCGCACGCTGGTAGGGGACTCCAAGCCCCGTGTCGGGAGTGGAAGCGAGTTCGCGCCGTCACCGGTCAAGATACAGCCGATAGCCCATCCGCCTTGGGCCGCGTCTTGGGAAGGACTGACCGACCGCCCGGTCGTCGCCGCGGTGAACCCGAAACTCCTGGACAACCTACTTGCCAGTAACGAGTTGCCTGGAGGGCTCCCCTCGGACTTGGTCGCCCCGGCAATCAAGCATGTCGAGTGGACGGTTGCGTCACTCGACCTGACAGCCGGCGTGGCCTTGCAAGCGGTCGCTCAATGCGACGGGGCCGAGGGCGCCAAAAAGTCCGCAAGAACGGCTCGGGCCATGCTCACACTCATGAGCAACGTGTACGAGGAGCAACGCGCCGCGACACTAGAGCGGGTGATGAAGTGGCCGGAAGACATCGTGACGCAAGTGGAATTGATAACCGCGGTGTACGACCTAGCGGATGACTTCACCGCCAACGCCATGCCGGTCGTCGAGGGCGATCGTGTGCGGCTCGCTTACCGGGGAAAAATTGACGAGGACGAGATAGTCGCCACAGCCACCGGGATGCTGCTACCCGCTGTGAACACCTCACGCGAGGCGGCGCGGCGCACCGAGAGCACGAGGAACTTGAAAAAGATCGCCCTCGCCATGCACAACTACGCGGACACGCACGGTCACTTCCCCCCGGCATCGGGGACCCGCTTCTACAGTGTTGCCTCCGGTCAAACGGCAGAGAGCAAGCACCCGCACAGCTGGCGGGTCGCGATCCTTCCCTTCCTCGACAACAGTAAGTACCAGGACCTCTATCAGCAGTACCGCTTCGACGAGCCGTGGGACAGCACGGCCAATCAGAAGGTCATGGCTAACATGCCCTCGGCGTACCGTTCGCCTTACGCTGACGGCCTTTCGACCAACACGAGCTACTTCGTCCTAACCGGTCCTGAAACCATATTTGACGACAGCGAGGGAACGGCGTTCGATGAAATCACCGGCCCCAAGTCGAAGACATTTCTTGTGGTCGAAGCCAAACGCGAGATCCCCTGGACGAAGCCCGAGGACATCCCTTACGCGGCCGACAAGCCATTCCCGGAACTCGGTGGATACCAAACCAGCCCGATACTTCTAGAGGCAGCTTTCGCCGACGGAAGAGTGGGAAATATCCACGAAGCAATCGGTGAAGCGACGCTGCGCATGCTCACCACCAAGGCGAAAGAAGTGCCGGCAGACCTGCCGTGAACTCAGATCATGGCAAGCTCACCCGCCGAGCAGCCGCTGGGTGTCGGCCGCGCCGAGCGGGCGCCAGGTGTTCGACATCCGTGAGGCGGTCGCCACGCGCAGCGGGTCGAGCGTCTCGCGGCTGAGCACCACGAGCGTCTTGCGGAACCAGCCGGTCTGCTCCAGCAACACGATGTCGCCAGATTCAGCAACCGACCACTTCTGCTTCGCCAGGCCGGGGTGACGCTCGGTGAGCTCGGCCCGCAGCGGGTCGTCGGCCGCCAGCGGCGCCGGCTTGCGGCAGCCGTCGCAGCCGGCGTCATCGGCCACGGTGCGCGCCACGCCCTGGCCACAGCGCGGACAGTTGGTCGTCTCGGTCGCGAGCACCGGCGCTTCGAGCACCGGGCAAGCGACGTAGTGCTCGGCCTCGCCCCGCTTGCCGGTGACCGCGCAGGTGAGCAGTTCGTCGGCCAATCGCTTGGCGCCGGTCACGTCGCTCTTCTGGATCGCCTCGGCGGCGACGATGTCGCCATCCTCCAGCACGCCGAGGGAGTAAGTCTCCAGGCCGGTGCGGGGGCACACCACGGGCGGCGCCTCGAGGTCGCGGGCCCAGCCGTCGAACGGCGCGTCGAGCGAGCGCTCACCGAACTCGAACCGCAGCCGACCGCTGGCCCGCTTGGCCCACACGATCGCCACGGCGACGGGGAGAGCGGAGTCGGCGTGCGCTTCGGCCAGCCGGTGAGCGGCGGCGGCGATCTGCCCCATGCGGACGCGCGGCACGCTGTGCGGCGCCGGTTCGGCGGTCTCGACCGTGGCGAGCCCCAGCCGGTCGATCAGCTCGCTGGCGACCGCGGCGACCGATTCGTTGTAGAACGTGTGCTCGACGGTTGTCTCGTCCTGCGGGACGCCCGGCGCCACAACGCGGCGGGTGAGGCGCAGGAACGGCGCGTCTTCGAGCGAGCAGCCCGCCACGTGGCAACGGCCCCCTTCTTCGAGCCGGTAGGCGGCGAACAGCCGCTCGGCGAGGCCGTGGACCCCGTCGGGCTGGCCCAACGGCCGGAGGCCGGCGGGTGGCTCGCGTTCGGCGAGCCGCGTGAGGAGCGCGTCGACGAGCCCCTCGGGGCTCGTGGCCAGCAGTTCGCCGCCGTTGTCGGCCGGCTCGGGTTCGGCGCCGGCGCGGCTGCGGCCCAGGGGCCAGATCCGCGACAGGCCCGATTTGCTGCGCGAAGGCGTTTCGTCTTCGCTCAGCTGCGAGGGCGCCACGGCGCGGAACTCGGAGCCGCTCAGCTCGAGCACGAGCCCCAGCCCCTCGGCCGCCGAGCGGACGAACGAACGCCACGACTCGGCCCGGCCGCCGCGGCCGGGCGCGGCGGGGCAGTCGCTGTCGTTGGTCGTGCTGTCGTCAATGGTCGCCAAGACGGGTCCGCCTGCCAGTTCCCCCGCGGCGTTCCATCGGCGGGGTCGCTTTATTGTTTTTTGAGGATGAAAACCACATCCTCGGTTTCCGGATCGACCGAGACCGGCTTATCGATATCGTACGCAAAATCGTAAGTCGCCACCGCCTCGAGCGCCGGGACTTTGGCTATTAAATCGGCCATTTGGCGGGCCGTGTAAGTCCGAAAGTCGATCGTGCTTAACAGTTGGCGGGTCGAGGTCGGCGTGTAAACGTCAAAACTCATGCCAACGGTCTCCCGGCGGCGCCGGCGGTCGAGGTCGATGCTCCACATCCGCGAGAGCACGCTAAGCTGCCCGCGGCGGGCGGCCCACGATTCCTCGTCCGACTCGGGGGGGCCGGCCGTGGGGGTCAGGTGCAGCCCCAGCACGTAAATGCCCCCCCGGCGGAGCCCCGCGGCCACACACCCCAGGTGGGCGACCGCCTGGGCCTCGGTCCCGAGGTGGCGGAAGCTGTTGATCGTGTTGAACATGGCGCACGCCTTGCGCTTTAGGCGGAAATCGCACATGTCGCCCACCTCGGCCGACTCGGCCAGCTGGTGGCGTCGCAGCCTAGCGTTGCAGAAGTCGATCGCCTTGGCGTTCAGGTCGTTGCCGGCGACCTCGTACCCGGCCCGGCCGAACCGCATCAGCAGCCGCCCCGTGCCGCAGGCCGGCTCGAACAGCCGCTTGACCCGCCCCCGGGCGTGCTTGGCGAAGCACTCTTCAAGGAAGTCGAATTCCGCCTTCCAGTCGGAACCGAACACCAAGTCGTAGTACTTCGGGTAGTCGTACAGGGAGCCTTCGAGCTTGTCGGGCATGCGGCGTCGGGTGTGGGGGCTGATGGCGCGGAGGGTTTCGGCCCAGAATACGGCCTAAGCTAGCCTCTGGCGAGCCGGTCCGCCTACGGCGGGTGAGACGCCGGAGCTCTTTGCGCTGGGATCGCTTACGATTGCTGCTTACGACTCCGGCGGCTGATCCGCCGTAGGCGGACCGGCTCGCTAACTTTCAGGAAGCCATCAGCTTATGAAGACCGACGACCACGACCTCGAAACCAAGATCGCCGACCAGGTGCGTGTGATGCAAGTCATGACCGCGGCGATGGTGTTCTGCCCTATGGCGCTGGCGATCATCGCCAAGTTCGTCGCCACCGGTGAGGAGGGGCCGCCCAACCCGTTGCTCGTTTCGGTCGGCATGGTGGGGGGCCTCGTGATGCTGTTCTTGCAAGCGATCGTCGGTCGCCTGGTGACCGCGCACGGGATCAAAACGATGGCCGACCGGGCGCGTGACGAGCCCGAGGCGCTGGCCGGCGCCTACCAGGCCGGCATGATCATCTCGCTCGCCTTTCTCGAAGGCGCCGCGCTGTTCAACCTCATCCTGTACATGATGGAGCGCTCGCCTTACAACCTCGCGATGGGCGCCATACTCTTCTTGTCGATGGCGATAAAGTTCCCCTTCGCCACGAGGATCGCCGATTGGATCCGCACGCAAGTGAAGCTGATCGAAGAGAAGAAGGCGCTAGGAAGCGAATGACGGAAACCTGTAGGGATCGCCCTCCGCGGCGCTGCGAGCCCCGGCGGACGGGCGTGTACCCGGCGCCTGGAACGCCGCGGAGGGCGTTCCCTACAGGGACTCTTTTTTGCTGGCGTGGCGGTTCGCGCCGAGCTTCGTGCGGATCTCGGTCTTGAGCTTCTCGATGACCGAACGCTTGTCGGTGTGGTCGAGGATGTCGGCCACCACCCGCTTGGCGCCGCCGTCGCCCCAGCTGGCGCCGTTCTCGAAGTAGAACCTCGCCGCCTGGCCCACCAGGTACGACCCGTAGCCCGCCGCGGCGCCCTGCGGCAACGCGGTGAGCGGCGTCACCGAGCCGAACGACACGGCCTTCAGGAGCGAGACGCCGTAGGTCGTGACCGCCTCGGCCAGGACCACCCAGCCGGCCGCCTTGAGGATGGCCAGCGCCAGGTTCTTGGCGTTCGTGGTGGTCATTTCAAGGCCGTAAACGTTGGCCAGGGTGGCGACCATCGCCGCGTCGACCGCCACGCCGCCGGCCACGTCGGCCACGGCGATCGGGTTGAACGCCACGGCTGTCGCCTTGGCGACGGCGAAGGTCCAGATCGTGCGATCGGCGCGCTTCGAGCGCATCTGCACCCGCAGGGCCGCGACGCGGTCGCTGCGGTCGGCGGCGAACAGCGAAGCGGCCAGGGCGACGAGCGCCTTGCCGTCGGCGTCGAGCACCTCGAGGATCCGCTCGCGCAGGGGCTCGACCTTGGGCGCGGGCCGGCGCCACTCGCTGCGTTCGCCGCCGTCGGCTTGCTCAACGAGGTACTCAACCTCGCGCGGGTCGGCCGAGACGTATACGTGGTTCTCTTCGGGCACGAGCCGCGTGACGCGCGGGTCAGCCAGTGACTTCTTGAGGCTCGCCAGCTGGTCGGGCGTGTAGAGGTCGGTCTTGTTGAGCACCAGCAAGATCGGCTTGTGGCAGCCGGCCAGGTCGGCCAGCGCGTTGTGCTCGGTCTCGTTCAGGTCCGAGTCCGTGACAAACAAGATGAGGTCGGCCCGCTCGGCCGCCTCGCTGGCCATCGCCGCCCGGGCGGCGCCGTCGACCTCGTTCAGGCCCGGCGTGTCGACGAGCATGACCTCCGAGTCTTCGAGCCCGGGGAGCCGGTAGCCGGCGCCCCCCCAGTCGAACCGCCAGACATCCTTGGTCCACCCGCCGCGGGCGTTCACCGCGGCCGCCTGCTCGCCCACCAGGGCGTTGATCAGGGCGCTCTTGCCGGTGCTGATCTCGCCGAACACGACGATCTCGACCCGCGCGTGGCGCAGCTTGTCGGCCATCTCGCGCAGCTGCCGGAGCTCGTCGACCAGCGCGTCGCGCTCGCCCGGGTCGCCCCCCTCGATCTGCTCGATCGCGCGTTCCACGGCGCGCTGCGCCGACTGCAAGTCGGCGTCGAGGTCGTCGGTGGGTGATGTGGTGTCGGGCATGAAGTCGGTATTAGTGAAGTAGGCGTCTGTGAGTGGTTTCTGAAATGACTATGACGAAGCCCGAATGACGAAACTATCGGCTTCTCCCAGCACTTTCGTCATTCGTCATTCGGATTTCGTCATTCACCTTCTACGACTTTCTGTCGCCCCAGCCGCACGAGCTTCCTCAGCTCTTCGGGCTTGGTGACGGCGGCCCACTCGTTGCGGGCCAGTTCGGCCAAGCCGCCCGCGGGGGGCTGCATGTCGTTGCGATAGTATTGCTTGAAAATCCGGCCGATCCAGCGGGTGACGAGCGCCTGCACTAAACCTTGCAGCAATCCACCAGCCACCGTGCCGGCGCCCGGAACGGTCTTGAGAAGCGATCCGACGCCCGCCGCCAGGGCGGGCGCGGCGGCCGACGCGCCGAGCATCGCGATCAGGTTCTTGCCCAGCTGGGCGAGCATCTCGGTGACGGTGTTCGTGTCGACCTTCTGCTTGTAAACGCCCGCCAGGTCGAGCACCATTTTGACCGTCACCGCGCTGCCGCCGGCCAGGTCCAACAGCGGGATCGGGTTGACGGCCGACACGCCGGCGGCGACCCACATGTGGCGGTCGATCACCCGGTCGGCCTCTTTGTCGAGCACGGCGAGCACGCGCTCGCGGGCCTCGTCCACCAAGCCGCGCGAACGCATCAGCAGGTTGGCCAGCAGCAGGTCGCCCCCCTCGCGGGCGACGATCGCGGCGATCCGCTCGGCGAGCGGCGAGATGTCGGGCGGCGCCTCGACCTCGTCGTGGGTCTCGACCCCGTCGGGCGAGACGCGCACCACGGGCCGCATCGTCGGCCGCGATCGCACGGCCACGAGGTCGGTCGCCGCGACGAGCCCCTCACACTGCTCGGCGATTTGACCGAGCAGCTCCTCGCGCTGCCGCGAGTCGTACCAGTCCTCCTTGTTCAGGCAGAGCACGATCCGTTTCTCCATCGTGGCGAGCCGCTCCAGCAGGTCGTGCTCGTACGACTTCATCGGCCCGTCGACGACGAACAGCACGAGGTCGGCGTCCTTGGCGGAGAGCGCAGCGGCGGCCGCGCGCCCCTCGCCCTGCACCTCGGCCAGGCCCGGCGTGTCGATGAGCGTCACGCTGTCGTCGTCGGGCCAAGGGACGCGGCTCTCGGTCGTCGTGGTGCCGCCGACCACGTCGCTGCGGAACGCCTCGCGGCCCGCCAGCGCGTTGAGCAGCGACGACTTGCCGCTGGAGATCGTGCCAAACGCCACGACCTCGAGCGAGCGCGTCTCGCGTTTCTCTTCGAGCTCGCGGATCGAGCGTTCGATCTCGGAACGCAACATCGGGTTGACGGCGCCCTCGGCGGCGTACTCGCGCCCGGCCGACAGGTTGTCGCCCAGCTCGGCGGCGCGTTGGTTGCGCGAGAGTTGGCTCGGGTCGCGCGAGCGACGGTCGTCGGCGACACGGCGACTGCGGGTGTTGCGCCATAAACGCCAAGCGCCCCACACCACGAGGCCCGTGAGCAGCAGAGCGCCCGCCGTCACCACGCCCAGGTACAACCAGCTCACCGTGGGGCTGATCTCCATGGCGGCGTTGTACTGCGCGATGACCTTCGGAGGCACGGTGACGAGCGCATAGCCGATCGCCACGAGAGCGACGATGGTCAGCAGTCCGGTGGTCTTGGGTCGGCGAAGCATACTGCGGTTAGCTCTTAGCGGTTAATCGTTAGCCACCGTGCCGCCCATCTTAGAGCGGTTTGCTCATTGGTGTAGACGCTCGGCTCGCGATCGGCGTCATGGCTTCGTCAGCCTGCATCGACAATGCACCGCATTGCCTGCTTCGGCTTCCTCGCCACGCCGCCAATCGCTTCCCCGCTCGTCCACACCAATTCGAATACCGCTCTAGCCGCTGGCGGGGTTCTTCGTACGGGCTTGAAATCTGACCGGATCAACAAGACTGGCGGGATGGCTGGGAGCAAATGATCCTGTCGATCTAGTCTAACGTTTTTTCCTTGGCGTCCTTGGCGACTTGGCGGTTGCCCCGTTCGTCGTTCGCCAGCCAAGCATGAATCTTGCCGCGCATCTCCTACACCAGCCCCCAGCGTTTGCGCAGCCACCATTCGGTTGTCAGCAACCCCACGAACAGCAGCAGGAACGGCCAGGTGTCCCAGTAGGTGACGCGCGCGATGACCTCCTGCTTGCGCATCGGCTCCTCCTCGGCCAGCTCGGCCAACAACGCGGGCAATTCCTCAGGCGCGAGCGCCCGGCCCCCCGCCTCGCGGGTGGCGTCGGCCAGTTGGGCCATGATTTGCGGCTCGGCCGAGGGGCGGTCGAGCTCCAGATCGTGGTCGGGCGCCAAGAACCGCGCCCGTGCGGAGCCGAGCGTCTCGCCGTCGGCCGTGGCGGTGAGCTCGACCGTGTAGTCACCGGCCGCGGTGATGTTGCGGAACACGGCCGTGGAGCGCGCCGCCCCGCCCGGCGCCGGGGCGACGTGCTTCAAGCCGTTCGGGTCGGTCACCACCACGCGGTACTCGACGCCGGCCAGGTCGAGGGCGCCGCTCTCAAGCCGTGGGTCGTTCACGCCGACGGTCATCTCGAGCGAGGCGCCGCGCTGCGCCCGCCGCGAGGCGAGCTCGACGTAAACCGGGTTGCGGCGGGTGTCGTCCCGCTTGGCGAGCCACAGCACCGCCTGGCGCCAGAAACGGCGGTGCTCCTCGGCGCGCCCCTCCATGCGCCACCGCCAAGTCATGTCGATCGCCAGCGCCATCGTCCGCCCCAGCCCCGCCTGGCCGACCACGAGCAGCGGCTGCGGAGCGCCGGGCGGCGCCGTTGCGGCGATCACCTGAGCGCTGCGTTTCACGTTGTCGACGCCGAGCCGGTTGGCGCCGGACAACGGCGGCATGCCGCGCCACGCCGACGCCACTCCCTGCGACGGATCGATCTGCAAGATCGGGTGCCTCACGCCCAGCGGCTCGGTCGGCGTCATCCACACCGGCCCCGGCAGGTGGACGTCTTCGCGCAGCGGCTGGCCGAAGCCTTGCCGCTCGGCCCGGCCGATCATCACCGGCAGCACCTCGGCGACCGGCGTCCCGCGGTAGCCGCCCGGCCCGAAGCTGTGCTTGCCGCCGAGCATCGCCAGCCCCGCGCCGCCCCGCACGGCGTTGGCGATCGACTCCCAGGTGCGTGTGTTCAGCGCTTCGGCGTCGAGGTTGTCGAGCAGCACCACGTCGAACTCCCCAGGCCGCAGGCTCTCGGCCAGGTCGCGTCGCGGCTGGCGGTAGTCGAACACGGTGCGGGAGAGCGCGATGTCGGGCGAGGCGGAGAGCGCCGCGCGGACGAACCGCTGCTCGACGCCCGGGGCGCCGGCCACGCGCTGCGCGCCGACCAACTGCCGCACCCGCACGCCGCCGTCGCGGACCGTGACGAAGGTGCTCGCCTCGTTGTTTCCGGTAACGGTCTCGCCCTCCTGCGACTCGGCCCGCAGGGTGACCTTCCACTCGCCCGGCTCGGTGGGGGCGTGGCGGAGCACGACGGGCAGCGCCACCCCGCCGCCGTCGGCGGTGAGGCTCACCGCGTCGACCGCCGCCATCTCGCCCTCGGCGTTCTCCCACAAGAGCTGCACCCGGACCGGTCGGTTGGGGTAGCCCTCGATGCGCACCAGCCCCCCCACGTCGAGCGGCGCCTTGGCGTAGGCGGTCGAGCTGACCGAGAGGTCATCGACCGCCACGTCGGCCCGCTCGCCGGTGGCGCGGGCGCCGAACGTCAGCGCGTACAGCGGGGCCGCTTCGGCCGCCAAGCGGCGGGCGGCGTCGCTGGGGGGCGCGTCGCGCGGCGGCGTGGCCCGCTGGGCCCCGTCGCTCAGCACGACCACGCCCAACAGACGCTGCGCCCCCTCGCGCTCGACCAACTCGCTGAGCGACGCGCCGAGCGTCGTCTCCTCGCCGTCCGGCGTGCTCGGCAGCGCGATGCGGCCACCCGATATCGGCAGCGGGGCGAGCGACTTGTCGAAGCGGTAAGCCCTGAGGTCGTGTTTCTCCGCGATCGCGGCGAGCGAGCGCTCGCTCGCCGCAAGCGAGTCGGCGACGTTGCGCCAACGCGACGCGCCGGCCAGGCCGTCTTCCACGGTCATGCTGCGCGACGAGTCGAGGAGCATCAGCAGCAACGAGCGGACCTCTTCGCTCTTGGTGTAGACGAGCGTCGGCCTCGCCATCGCGACGAGCAGCAGCAGCGTGGTCGCCACCCGCAGCGCGCCGAGCGTGGCCTTGCGACGCGGCGTGAGCCCTCCGCCCCGCGGCCCCAACACCCACGGCGCAACGAGCAAGAGACTCGTGACCAAAGTCACGGTCCAGTCGCCGCCGAGGGGATGGAAAACCCACTGCATGGAGGGAAGGGGTTAGGGGCTAGGGGCTAGAAACGGCTCGCCACTGTTGATGGGTCATTGGGATTGGGTGGTTGGGGCCTCGACATAGAATCGGTTCGACAGCAGTTGCTCGGCGGCGAACGCGGCGGCCACCAGGGCGATGAGCCAAGGGTAGAGTTCTCGGCCCGGTTGGCCGAGGTCGATGCTGCGCGTCAGGTCGTCGCGGTTGCGGACGAGCCGCACCCGGTCGGCGCCACCCAGCTGCTCGGCGATTTGCTCGAACGGCGCCCGGTCGAGTTCGCCAAATGCCGGGTCGAGGTTCACCGAGAACGCCGCCTCGTAGCGGTTGCTCGTCCCGCCGGCCGTCACGCGGTAAGGCCCCGGCTCGTCGGTCGCCGACACGCTCAGCTCGGCGGCCCCCGGGGGAACGGGCAGCCGCAGGGCGCCTTCGTCGGGGGTCATCAGCACCACGCCTTCGAGCGTCTCGCCCACCGGCAGCGGCGCCACGGCCGTCTCGCCCGCTCGGTAGTTGAGCGGCGCGGACGTTTGGTCGCACAGCGTGTCGGCCACGCCGTTCGCCAGCAGCAGAAACGGCCACGGGTCTTCGCCGGTCGGCAGCAGGTTCCACGGCTCGGGCCGGCTGAGCGGGTCGGACCACGGCGTGGTGGAGAGCAGCACCCGGCCGCGACCCAGCGGGCGGTCGACGAGCGCGGCGTCGCCGTTGGCGTAGCGAGCGGCGGTCACGGCGTCGTCGCGGGCGTTCTCCAACTCCCAGTAGGTCAGCACCGGGAAGGCGGCCCACGGCACGTCCTCGGCGAACTCCGAGAGTTCCGCCAGCACCGGGTGGCCGTAATCGGTCGGCAGCAGGTAGGTCTCTTCACGCGACCGCCACTTCAGCGCGGCGGGCAGCAGCACCTGGGCGTCGGGCGAGTTCATCGCGTCGAGCACGGCGTTGCGGCCGAGCATGACGCCGACGCCCCCGCCGCGCGTCGCGAAGTCGACCAGCGAGCGCCAGGCCTCGATCGCCAGCGGCGGCGGGTCGAGCAGCATCACCGCCTGATACTGGTCCAGGTCGGTCGAGGCGAGCTCGCGCGGCGGACGCACCTCGCAGCGGTACCGCGACGCGAAACCGGCGCCGAGCGTGGCGGGCGCGATCGCCTCGCGCACGAACGCCGCGTCGCCCTCGGGCGCGGCGACCAGCAGCACGCTCTTGGGCGCCCCCACCTCGACGGTGAAGTGGCGGCGGTCGTCGCTCGCCAGGGGGTCGCTGCCGGTGATTTGCACAAAGCCTTGGTGCAGGCCCCGCGCGAGGCCGGTGAGCGCGAACGTGAGCTCGCCACTCGCCGGCAGCGGACGCTCGTCACGTTTAACGAACTCCTCGCCGCTGCGCAGCCAGAGCTGCGCCACGCCGGTCGACGGCGTGTCGCCTAAGCGGCGGACCTCCGCGCGCAGCTCGAGCGGGTCGCCCTCCACCAGACGGCTGCGGCTCAGCCGCAAGGCGCCGAGCCCCACGTTCACCGGCTCTTCGACGCCGACGTCGATCAGGTAGAGCGTCGCCCCCGGGCGGCTCTCCAGCTGGTCGGCCACGGCCGAGCGGGTCGCCTCGTTCCAGGCGCCGCTCGAGAAGTCGGTGAACAGGTAGATGTCTTGCCGCCGCTCGGGCGGCCGCTCGCCACCGGCCGACGCCTCGCCATTGATCCGCTCCAAGGCCTCGGCCACGGCCGCCTCGAGCGGCCTGGGGTGGCTGTCGACGCGGAGCCGCTCGACGCGCAGCCGGGCGGCGTCGCGGTCGGCCGCCTTGCTGCGGAAACCGGCCGAGCGGTCGACCACCTCGAAGGTGCTGTCGGCGGGCGTCTGCTCCAAGAGCCACAGCGCGGTCTCCTTCGCCGCGGCGAGCCTCGTTTGGTTGCGGTCGGTGTATTGGCTGTTCGGCGCGTTGTCGAACACCAAGGCGGCCGAGAGCGCGGCGTCGATCGCCCCGCGGCCCCCCGCCCCGCCCCACAAGCCCGAGCCGCTCAGCACCGGCCGCGCGAGCGCGAAGGCCAGCAGCGCGATCGCCAAGCACCGCAGCACCAGCAGCAGCCAATGCCGCAGCTGCATGCGCGTCTGGTTCGCGCTCTGCCGGCTCTTGACGAACCGGAGCGCCGGAAACTTCAGCCGCTGCGGTTCGCGGCGCATCACCAGGTGCAAGACGATCGGCGCTGCGATGAGCAGGGCGCCGGCTAGCAGGGCTGGGGTGAGGAAAGACATGTGGGCAGCGGAGGTGTTGTTGTGTAATTCCCTCCCCCTGGTGGGGAGGGGAACTACGCTCGATGCTTCCTGGTCACCAGGTACTCCGTCAGCGCCCGATCGAACGGCATGCTCGTGTCGAGCGGCACGTAGTCGATGCCGCTCTGGAAACACTCTTGGCGGTAGGTCTCACGGAACGACTCGACCTCGGCGAGGTAGTCGGTGCGGAAGCCGTCGGCGTCGATCTCGAGCTTTTCTTTCGACTCGGGGTCTTCGAGCTCCACCAAGCCGGTGAAGGGGAACGCCACCTCGGCTTCATCGAGCACGTGGAACAAGATCACGTCGTGACCGCCATGCCGCAGGCGGCGGAGCGCGGGGATCACGCCCCCCTCGCCTTCCGCATCGGCGAGCAAGTCGCTGAAGACCATCACCAGGCTCGAATGCTTGAGCATCGCGGCGAGCTGGATCAGGCTCGCGCCGATGTCGGTCTTGCCCTCGGGCTTGAGGTTGGCCAAGAGCGACAAGATCGTGCCGATCTGGGTCCGCTTGCTCTTGGGCGGCAGCGACTGCCGGATCCGCTCGCCGAACGTCACGAGCCCCACCGGGTCTTGCTGGCCGATCATCAGGTAGGTGAGCGCGGCGGCCAAGCAGATCGAGTAGTCGAACTTGGTGAGCTCCTGCCGGTACGTGTAGGCCATCGACTCGCTGAGGTCCATCGCCAGGTAGCCGGTGATGTTGGTCTCGGCCTCAAACTTCTTGACGTAGTAGCGGTCGGTCTTGGCGTAGGCGAGCCAATCGATGTCCTTCGGGTCGTCGCCGTGCGTGTACTTGCGGTGCTCGGAGAACTCGACCGAGAACCCGTGGAACGGGCTGGCGTGCAGCCCCTGCATGAACCCTTTGACGATGAACTGAGCGCGCAGGTCGAGCCGCTTGATCTGCTGGATCACTTCCGGCTTGAGATAGGACTCGGCGGCGGGCACAGGCGGGAGGGGCTAGGGGCTAGGGAGTAGCCGAGGACCTACGGTCGTCGGAGGGATTCACCACAGAGGCACAGAGGGCACGGAGACGGACGAAGATTGGGACGCGGATGCACGCGGATTGGGCGGATCGACGAGGATGATAGAAGACTACAACTACTTAACGGGAGCTAATCTGACGGGTGGAAATCGGTTGTACCCAATCGAAGGACATTGGAATTCAGTGATCTGATGAAATCGATCTCCCGTAATCCGCGTTTATCCGCTCGATCTGCGTCCATCCGCGTCCCATTTTTTTCTGTCCGTCTCTGTGCCTCTGTGGTTAATTCGAGAACTTCGGAATCTCCGGCGTCGGCACCTCTTTGAGTAGCCGCTCGATGATGTCCTCGGTCGTTTGCCCCTCGGCTTGGGCTTGGAAGTTGGCGCCGACGCGGTGACGCAGCACCGGCAGCGCGATCTTCTGGATGTCTTCGATCGCCACGCTGAACCGGCCGTCCATCGCGGCGAGCGCTTTGCCGCCGTGGATCAGGTACTGGCCGGCCCGGGGGCCGGCGCCCCAGTCGACGAGTTCTTGAACGAACTTGGGGGCCGAGTCGTCGCGCGGGCGGGTGGCCCGCACCAGCGCGGCGGCGTATTGGATGGCGTACTCGCTCACCGCGACCGAACCGACGAGCTTCTGCACGTTGAGGATCGCTTTGCCGGAGAGGACCTTGTTCACCGTCGGTTTGTCGCCGCGGGTGGTGGCGGCGAGGATCTTCTCCTCTTCGTCCTTGCTCGGGTAGTCGACCTTGATGTTGAACATGAACCGGTCGAGCTGCGCCTCGGGCAGCGGGTAGGTCCCCTCCTGCTCGATCGGGTTCTGCGTGGCGATCGCGAAGAACGGCGACGGCAGGTCGTAGGTCGTTTGGCCCACCGTGACCTGCCGCTCCTGCATCGCCTCCAAGAGCGCGGCCTGGGTCTTGGGCGGGGTGCGGTTGATCTCGTCGGCCAGCAAGATGTTGGTGAAGATCGGCCCCTCGACGAACCGGAACGAGCGCTTGCCCTGCTCGTCCTCGTCCAGCACGTTCGTGCCGGTGATGTCCGAGGGCATCAGGTCGGGGGTGAACTGGATCCGCTTGAACTCGAGGTCCAGGATGCGCGCGAGCGTCGAGACCATCAGCGTCTTGGCCAGCCCCGGCACGCCCTCCAGCAGGCAGTGGCCGCGGGTGAAGATGGCGGCGAAGATCTGCTCGATCACGGCGTCTTGGCCGATGATGACCTTCTGCAGCTCCTCCTGCATCACGAAGCGGTGCTGGCGGAACTCCTGCAGCACGTCGCCGAGGTTGCGCGAAGATTTGGTGGGGGTGCTCAAGGCGTCTGCTCGGTCGGTGCGCGGCGGGGGTCTCAAAAACCCGAGATCGCCCAAAGGAACGGAACGGGTAAACCGGTCGTATGATTCTAAGGGCCACTCCCCGGCGGGCAAACGTGGCGGGTCGCCACGCTTCGCCTTAATGGGCCCCGAGCAAAAGAGTAAGCTACTCGCTTTCCCTCCCAACCAACCATTCTCGGCGGCACGGCATGCGTAAGTCGCAGCGAACGACCTTCGTGACGGTCCTGCTGATCGCGGCGACTTTGTGGGCCCCGCCCGCCCGCGCACAGCGGATGGGGCGGCTCGACGAGGAGCCGCTCGACGCCGCCCGCGTGCTGCTGGCCATCGACCGCGGCGTGGAGTACATCCGCCGCGAGCAAACGCCGCGCGGCTCGTGGCCCGAGCTCACGGGCTACCCCGGCGGAGTGACCTCGCTCTGCACGCTCGCGCTCCTCAGCGCGGGGGTCGAGCCGACCGACCCCTCGATCCGCCGCGCGCTCGACTACCTGCGCTCGATCGAGACGAGCAAGACTTACACCGTGGCGATGCAGACGATGGCGCTCGCCGCAGCCGAGCCGAAACGCGACTTGGTGACGATCCAACGCAACGTCCGCTGGCTCGAAGTCGCCCAGGTCAAGGACGACGCCGAACGGGCCGGCTCGTGGACGTACGACCAGAGCAAGATCGGCCCGGACAACAGCAACACCCAGTTCGCCATGCTCGCCCTCTACGAGGCGCAGCGGGCGGGCGCCCGCGTGCAGCCCGAAACCTGGCGCCGGTCGCTCGCCTACTGGCGCCGCACCCAAAAGCCGAACGGCTCTTGGGGCTACAAGCCGGGCGAGAAGAGCACCGGCAGCATGACCTGCGCCGGCATCGGAGCCGTGACGATCGCCATGCTGGCGGTCGAGGACCTCGACGCCCGGGTGCGGGGCGGCCGCGTCGAGTGCTGCCTGCCGCACGACGACGACGCCACGATCGACCGCGCCGCCAACTGGCTTTCGCGCAACTTCTCCGTGCGTCGCAACCCGGGCGAGACCGTCGGCGAGATGTGGCAGTTCTATTATCTCTACGGCCTGGAGCGCGCCGGCCGGCTCACCAACCAGCGCTTCTTCGGCGAGCACGACTGGTACCGCGAAGGGACCGCCTACTTGGTGAACGCCCAAGACTCGCTGGCGCACTCCTGGACCGGGTCGCTGATCGAGGCGAACTCGGTGGTCGCCTCGTCGTTCGCCCTGCTGTTCCTGTCGAAGGGACGGCGGCCGATCTTGCTGGGCAAGCTCAAACATGGCGCCGACGCGGGTGGCGAATCGGCCTGGAACAGCCACCGGCTCGACGCCGAGCACCTCACCGAGCGCGCCGCCAAGGCGTGGCGGCTGCCGATGACCTGGCAGGTGATCGACGCCCAGGAGGCCGAGGTCGACGACCTGTTGCAGGCCCCCGTGCTCTACGTCAGCGGCAGCCAAGCCGCCGACCTGCTGCCGCACGCCCCGAAGCTACGCGCCTACCTCGACCGCGGCGGCTTCGTGTTCGCCGAGGCGAGCTGCGGCGACCCGAGCGGCTTCCTCCGAGACTTCGAGCGTTTGATCGCCGCGGTGTTCCCCGAGCCGGAGCACCGCCTCGGCGCCGTCGGACCCGGCCACCCGCTCTGGCGGATGGAGCGTGTCGTGCGGCCCGACTCGCCCTACGCCGGGCGGCTGCGGTCGGTCGAGTATGGCTGCCGCACCTGCGTAGTGCTCTGCGAGGAGGACCTGTCGTGCTACTGGGAGCTCGACCGCCCGCAAGGCCTGGCGAGTTACCCGCCGGCCGTGCAGCGGCGTGTGGAAGACGCCGTCGATGTGGGCCTCAACGTGCTGGCCTACGCCACGAACCGCGAGCCGAAGGGCAAGGAGCAGCTGCTCATCGCCCCGGCGGCCAACTTTGCGCTGGAGCGTGAGGGCGAGCGGTTCCTGCTCGAGGTGGCCAAGATCCAGCACGCGGGGGGCTGCAACGACGCCCCCGGCGCGCTGGCCAACCTGCTGCGGGCCGCCTCGCAGGGCGACGCCCGCCTGGCCATCTCGCCCGAGCCGACGCCGCTCGGCCCCGGCGACCCGGAGCTCAAGAAGCACGTGCTGTCGTTCATGCACGGCCGCCGCGATTTCCGCTTCAGCGAGAACGAGCGGCTTGAGCTGAGGGAGTACCTCCAGAACGGCGGCACGCTGCTGGTCGATTCGATCTGCGCGAGCGAGGAGTTCTCCCGCGCGCTGCGGGCGGAGATGCGGGCCATCTTCCCCGATCGATCGTTGCGGCAGCTGCCCGCCGACGACCCGGTCTTCACAACCGCCTTTGGCGGCTACGACGTGCGCCGCGTCGAGCTGCGCGACCCTCAGCCCGGCCGCGCGGACGAGCCGCTAGCGGCGCGCACGCGTCGCGTGGCGCCGCGGTTCGAGGGGATCGAGATCGACGGCCGCTGGGCCGTGCTGTTCTCGCCGTACGACCTGAGCTGCGCCTTGGAGAGCCACGAGGCAATCGAATGCCGCGGCTACCGCAAGCAAGACGCGGCCCGACTAGGCGTGAACGTCCTACTCTACGTCGTGAACCAATAAGGCGATCCGGCGACGCGAGTCGCCGGAGTCCCCACCGCACCGTTGGACAAAAGCCTCACGCGAAGACGCGAAGTCGCAAAGAACAATCGGGATGTGGGAGGCGTCTCCGACGCCGATAGCGGCACGCCAGCCGCTCCTTGCTAGCAGCGATTATCGGCGTCGCAGACGCCTCCCACAGCCTTGTCGCTTTGTCTTGCTTTCTCTTCGCGTCTTTGCGCCTTTGCGTGAGCTCCCTGGCTAGGCCTTCGCGTGAGGGGCTCAGGCGACTCGCGTCGCCGGCTCGCCGAGTGTGCTAGCGTTGCTAAGCTCTTCTCTGGCAACGCTTTCCCGCCGGCGCCAGCGGGGGGAACGCGTCTTGCTCCCCTCGGGGGGCCCTCCTATACTCCGCGCGATTATTTGCCGGGAGGGGTGCGCATGGATCGCGACCCACCACCTCTCGCACGATGCAACGGCCACGGCACGGAAGCCCAATCATCCTCGCTGCGCTACAAAAGCTGCTCGGCGCTACGCTCCTGGCGATGCTCATCGCCTGGGGATCGCTCACGCCGCGCGCGCTGGCCGAGGTCCGCTTCCCGCCGCCCGACCTGGCGGAGCCCGTGGCCATCGAGGCCGCCCGGGCCGAACGCTGGACCGAGGGGGGCCGCACCGCTTGGCGGCTCACCGGTGGGGTGAGGCTCGAGCAAGGCAACACGGTGTGGGCCGCTCCGAGCGCGGTCGTGTGGGTCGACGCCCCCGACTCGTTTGACACACCGACTCGGCTGACGCTGTACCTCGAAGGGACCGACGACAAGCCGGTCCGCCGCGAGCTGCGCACCCGCTACCCCTCCGAAGGTTTCGCCGGGGTCGATGCGCCGCCGATCGCCAGCGAGGAATCGCCCGACTGGTTCGGCAGCCTCGAAAGCATCGGCGGCGTCGACTGGCGCACGCCCCCGCCCGCCGACACCCCCACCGACCCCGGGGGCGTGGTGGCCCGCGGGCGCGTGCGCTTGCTGGCCGAAGCGGGCGCGATGCCGCCGCGCGTCGACACCGCCGTCGAGCGGGCCGGCGCGACCGGCGAGAGCGAGGCCGCCATGCAGCGGGTCACGCCGGTGCAGTTTGGCCAGGTGGCGCCTCCGCCGGCGCCCGCGGCGGCGCTGACCAGCGGCTTCCGCCGCATCCACCTGCACTCGCGCGACGGCGCCGGGCTCAACGCCGAGGGGCTGCAGACGCCCGGCGGCGAGAGCGCGGCGGTGTTCATGGGGGGCATCAACATCGTGGTCGAGGGGATCGAGTCGCCCGAGCTGTCGCAAACGCTCGGCGGGGCCGACAGCGTTGACCTCGAGGCCGACCGGCTCGTGATGTGGACCGCCGGCGCCGACCAGCTGCGCGGCGGCCAGTTCCAGCAGCGCAGCGACACGCCGCTCGAGTTCTACATGGAGGGCAACATCGTCTTCCGCCAAGGCGAGCGGACCATCTACGCCGACCGCATGTACTACGACGCCCGCCGTCAGACGGGCGTCGTGCTGAACGCCGAGATCCTCACGCCGCTGCCCGAGATCGACGACTACCAGTACCGCGGCCTGGTGCGGCTGAAGGCCGCCGCGCTGAGGCAGCTCGACGCCTCGCGGTTCGTGGCGGACGACGCGGTGTTCACCACCAGCCGGCTGGAGAACCCGAGCTACAGCCTGCGCTCCGACCAGATCATGTTCGAGGACTCGCAGCGGCCGTTGATCGACCCGGTCACCGGGCAGCAACGCGTGGATCCTTACACCGGGGCGCCGCAGTTCGCCCACCGCCAGGTCGCCACGAGCGAGGGCAACCGGGTGCTCATCGGGAACACGCCGATCCTGTATTGGCCCACGATCCGCACCGACCTGGAGGAGCCGTCGTTCTATGTGAAGGACTTCCGCGTGCGGAGCGACAGCGTGTTCGGCGTGCAGGTGCTCACCGAGTTCGACGTGCACCAGCTGCTCGGCGCCGAGAAGCCGCCCGGCGCCGACTGGGGGCTCAACCTCGACTACATGAACGAGCGCGGCTTGGGCTACGGCACGAACTACGAGTACCGCGTCGACGAGTTTTCCGGGTTCACCGGCCCGGCCAAGGGCCTGCTCGACGCCTGGGCGATCAACGACGACGGGACCGACAACCTCGGTCTCGGCCGCCGCAACATCGTGCCCGAACGCGGGTTCCGCGGCCGCGGCTTCTGGAACCACAAGCAGCACGTCACCGACGGCCTGCTCCAAGGCTGGGACGCCCAGGCCGAGGTCGGCTACCAAAGCGACCGCACGTTCCTCGAGCAGTACTACGAGCGTGAGTGGGACACGCTCAAAGACCAAACCACCGGCGCCCGATTCAAGCGGCGGCTCGACAACCAGTCGCTCTCGATCGAGGCCAACGTACGCGTCAACGAGTTCTACACCGAGACGCAGTGGCTGCCGCGTTTGGACCACTACCTGATCGGGCAAGACTTGGGCATGGCCACTTGGTTCGCCCACTCGCAGGTTGGCTACGCCAAGTACGACGTGGCGAGTCAGCCGTCGAACGCCACGCTCGCCTCGACGTACAACGTGTTCCCCTGGGAGGGCAAGTTCGAGGGCGAGCGGGCCGTCACGCGGCAAGAGATCGACCTGCCGCTCAACTTCGATCCGGTGAAGGTCGTTCCGTTCTTCTTGGGCGAGGCGGCCCACTGGGGCTCGGACCTCACGCGCAACGACGAGCAGCGTTTGTACCTGCACACCGGCGTGCGGGCGAGCGTGCCGTTCTGGGCCGTGAACCCCGACATCCGCGACCCGCTGTTCAACCTCAACGGCTTAGCCCACAAGGTCGTGCTCGAGGGCGAGATCTCGTACGCCGACGCCACGCGCAACGTCACCGGGCTGCCGCTCTACGACCAACTCGAAGACAACCCGTACGAGGAGATCCGCCGCCGGTTGTTCGGCCTGCCGCTCGCGGCGACCGACGACCCGCGGTTCTACCTCGTGCGGAGCGGCGAGCAGGGCTGGGTCACCTCGCCCGTCACGGAGATCGCCGACGACCTGCAGGTCGCCCGCCTCGGCATGCGCCACCGCCTGCAAACCAAGCGCGGCCCGGCCGGCGCGGAGCACATCGTCGACTGGTTCACGTTCGACTCGAACGCCAGCTTCTACCCCGAGGCAGACCGCGACAACTTCGGCGAGTCGTTCGGCCTGATCGACTACGACATGAAGTGGCACATCGGCGACCGCTTCACGGTGCTCTCGGACGGCTTCACCGATCTGTTCGGCGACGGCCTGCGGACGATCGCGGGCGGTGTGTCGTTCAACCGGCCGTCGAGGGGCAACGTTTACGTGGGCTACCGCTCGATCCGCGGGCCGTTCGATTCCGACCTGCTGATCGCGCGGGTCAACTACCGCACGGGGCCGAAGTGGATCGCCAGCGCCTCGGCGGTGGTCGACTTCGGCGACGCCGGCAACATCGGCCAGAACTTCGCCCTGAGCCGCATCGGCGAGTCGCTGATCGTGACCACCGGCATCTCGGTCGACGAGTCGAAGGGCAACGTGGGGCTCAACTTCATGGTCGAGCCACGCTTCATGCCAAGGCTGAACCTGACGCGGCGCACGGGGATCGACGTGCCGCCCTCGGGGGCCTACGGGCTGGAGTGAGGGGAATTGGTCCCCAATAGCCGGGTCGATTTGACAAAGCCCGCCAGTGTCATACAATTAGTCAGTACCGTATGACATCCGTTGAGGACCTCTCTGTGGCGCGTATTGTTCAAGCCCGAGTCGATGACGACACCGACGCCCTCATCCAGGAGCTCAAGCTCCAAACGGGTTGGAACGAGTCGGAACTGGTTCGCAACGGCATCGAGGCGCTCGTTCAGAAGCTGAGGCCCAAGAAACGCCGCCGTATCTCGGGGCTCGGCGCGTACGATTCCGGCGTCACGGACCTCGGCTCCAACAAGAAGCACCTGGAAGGCTTCGGACGGTGAACGCCCTGCTGCTGGACACCGGGGTGATCGTCGCCCTGCTCGATCGGCGCGAAGAGCACCACCGGCAATGCAACGAGCTCGTCATGAGCACCGAGGCGCTGATGATCACGTGCGAAGCGGTTATCACGGAGGCGTGCTTCCTGCTGCGCCGTGTCCCGGGCGCCGCGGACGACGTATTGGACAACGTGGAGCGTGGTGAATTCCAGATCCCCGCTCAACTCACCCCGCGGGTGAAGAGCGTTCGTCGCTTGATGAAAAAGTACGCCGACACGCCGATGGACTTCGCCGACGCCTGCCTGGTGGACCTCGCCAACGAGGCGGGCACGGGGCGCATCCTCACGCTCGACCGCGACTTCCAGGTCTACCGCTGGGGCCGCAATCGCGCGTTCGAGTTGCTGGTTGATCTGGAGTGAATCATATACTCCGGCGACGATTTGCGAAAAAGCAAGCGCCAGCCATCGCCAACAGGGCCAACGCCCCCGGCTCGGGCACGCCGAAGGTGGGCGTGGCCAAAAAGCCGTAGGAGTATCTACCCGGAGACACGAAGTTCGTTTGGCTGTACTCAACCACGACCTGAATCTCGGGACTGGGGTCGGCGTATTGCTGGGCCCACGGCTCTCCCGGTCGGGGAGCACCGATACCCACGCCGAACATAGAATCCGACAACCCCTCGGCTAGCAAGCGCGAGAAAACGACTTCTGCGCCACCGCTCCCGGCACTTGAGAGCGAGACGCTCACGCTGTTGTCGTAGAGGCCTATATTGATGCTAGAATAAGCTCCTTCGAGCGGCACATACGACGGGTCGTCTGCTGGATCAATCGGCGGCTCTTGCGCCTGTGTGAAGTAGATGACGATCCCGCTTGGAGGAAGATTTCGGGCGTATTGCGTTAGGTGCGGAAACACCGGCGCAGGAGACAAATGGCCTGCCGAGTCGATCCTGACAGTCCGGGGATAGTAGCTCGTTCTGACCCCAAACTCGTCCGCCGGCCCCAGCATCGGTGGGGCGAAGACCGTCACGCCGCCCGTCTCGGGGTCGTAGTCGAACTCCGGCCCTCCGCGGTACTCGGCCGCCGCCTTGGTCGACAGCACGGGGTCGATGAACTTGAGGTCTTGGTAGTCGGGGTCGTCGGCCTGGCTCTGCGGAGCCGTCGGCAAATCGGGCAACGTGATGATGAGGTCACTCAAGGAGACGGTGGTCGTCTCCGCCGCCGGCAGGCCGGTGAGCGCCCCGGTCATCGCGCTCTGCAAGCCGGCGTGAGCCGATTGCAACGGCGCGAGTGCTAGCAGGGCTCCCGAGAACAGAACCCGCAAAGAAAAAGGGGTGCGCAGCATCGTCACGTCTCACGACTGGTTTGGCCCCCCAGTCAGTGTGCATGATGGAGTTTATCGACTGCGGTAGATCTGCGACTTGAGCGGATTGATGCGCCAAGCCGTCCCCTTACTCCGTGCGGGGCTCAGGCGCGGCGGTTGGCGACGCTCTTACAGCACTCAGTCGAGCCAGTCCTGCGCCTCGAGCCGTTCCGGCACGTAGACCTCCGTCACGTAGCTGATGTCCTTAGAAATCAGCGATTCGACTTCCAGCTTGAAGTCGTTGGTGAGCATCCGCTTGATCTCGGTCTGCCACTTCGGCTTTTTCTCAAACCACGGGTACTTGGCGATCTGCTTGGCGCGTTTGCGGTCGCTGTCGGTCAGCGCGATCTTGACGCTCTCGCTCAGGTCGCAGCGGTCGTAGTCGATGCTCCTGAGGCCCAGGTACTTGGCCTCGGGGATCGCCATCCGCTGCGACTCGAACGCCAGGTTGATCGAGCCCTGCTTCAGCACGCTGTAGATGTAGTACCCCCACGGGTCGTTATCCAAGACGCAGTAGATCGGCAGCTTCAACTCGTTGTGCATGCGGTGCAGCAGCCGCCGCACGCCGCGCGGCGGCTGGCCGGCGCCGTGCGTCAGGATGCAGTTGTGCTTCTCCCAGAAGCGGTCCTCGTTGAACCGTTGCCAGACCGTTCCTTTTTCGACGTGCAGGATGAAGTCGGCGTCGCACTTCTTGCGGTCGAGCTCGATCACCTCGGGTTCCACAATGGAGGGGATCGCGTAGCCGCCCGAGCCCATCCGGCGGCAGTCGATCGTGTCGCCGCGGTCGGTGAGCGTGATGGCGCCGACCATCGCGCCGCGGTTCTCGGCGTAGAGGTGCAACTCCTCGCGGATGCTCGAGAGCAGCACCTCGACGTCCTCGATGATCGTGTCGCACTCGCCCTGTTCGTCGAAGGTGTTCTCCTTCGTGTTCTCGATCGTGTGCTTGAGCATGTAGTAGAGACCCCGCAAGCTCGTGGTCTTGCCCTGGTCGAGCAGCCGCTTCGTGCCGCTGGCGACGAGCATCGTGCGCATGTACGCCTTGGCCTGCGAGAGATCGAAGAGCTGGCGGCGGTTCTTGCCGCTGCCCATCTCGATGATCCGCTTGCGGGCCGAGTAGCGTACGTTCGACAGCGTGCGGCTGGGGATGTCGACGTACGGGTCGCGGCGCTTGTTGGCGGCGTTCACCACGCCGTCGGCCAAGCCGACGAGGCTCTGCATGGTACGCTTGTCGCGCGGTGTGAGCTGGGCCTTCTTCTTGGGGAGGACGGCCTTCTTCTTGACGGGGCGTTTCTTCGCCATGGGCGGGGGGGTCAGTGGTGAGAGGTCGGAGGTCAGACTGCTGCTGGAAACCGCCTAGATTACCCCGCCGGCCGCTTTGCGGCGAGCGGGGCCAATGGCCTCTGTAGGGAACGCCCTCCGCGGCGTTCCGGCCCTGAGTACACACTTGCCATTGCAAGGTTGGGCTCCGCCACGGCTTGTCTGGGCCGGGCGCCAGCTCACCTGCCGGGGCCGGAACGCCGCGGAGGGCGTTCCCTACAGAGAGTCGCTACGCGTTGGGGTCCGGCTCGGCGAGTGGGGATTCCGCCTTCGCGTGCTCCCGCAGGTGGAGCTTCAAGTCGAGCAGAGTTTTGCCCGCAACCAGGATCACTAGCAGCACGATCGGCGAACCGAGCAACACCGTGGCGAATGCCCCCAGCACGATCGCCATGTGCAAAGCGACCACCCGGCCGTAGGGCTGCGCCATCAGGTCGGGGGGCGTCGTGCGGCGGTACTCGCCACGGCCCAGGTAGTTTGTGAAGAACGAGTAGAGGTGGCTGGAGGCCAACGCGGCGAACGCCAGCAACAGCCAACCGCTCAGCACGGTCGCCCCTGCGGCGCCAAGCCCGAAGAAGCGCGGCCCCGCGTTGCCGAACCCACTATCGGCCAGCCCCCCGGGGCCGAGAAGCACGAACACAAACACGCCGTGCACTAAGCAGAAAATGCCGTAGTGCATGGTGAAAAAAGGAACGAAGAACAGCTTGGCCGCCGTCCACTGACCAGCCGCTGGCTCGCCAAACGTGTCGCGCATCGCGTTTCGCATCTGCGGGTTCTTCACCTCGCCCACAAGGCCGGGGTCGGGCGAACAGGTGATGATCTTCAGCACGTTCACCACGCCAATTACAACGTTCTCGAGCCAGTAGAGCAGCACGATCTCGAACGTGCTCCAGCCGAACAGCAGCACGCCCAAGAGCGGCAAAGCGTTGGCGGCTAAGAGCGGCCATACCGACGGGCGTTTTAAGACATCGGCGGTGAGTAAATCCCCCAGGATCTTCGGCATGGCGTTCATCGCGGTTGAGTGCCCGTGACGGCAAGCACGTCGCCTTCGCGGTGCGACGCCAGATGCAAAGCAAGGTCCAACAACGTTTTGCCGACCACCATCACGACCAGCACGTAGACAGGCGAGCCGAGCTTCATCGCAATCACGCCGCCGACGAGGATAGCGATGTGGAGCACGATGATCCGCCCGTACGGCTTGAACATCTGTGCCTTGACTCCGGTGCGGCGGAACTCGCCACGGCCGATGAAGTTGGTGAAGAAGGAGACGAGGTGGCTCATCGCCAACAGGGCAATCGACACAAGCTGCCAGGCGGAGACCTCGTCTTGTAAGGTGTGGGCCAGTTCGCCGAAGACGCCTTCGAGTTTCTGACCGGACGACTCATCCGCGAGGAGTTGCCCCCTCTCGCCCAGCAGGGAGATCAAGAACAGCCCGTGTCCCACGCAAAAGAAGCCGTAGTGGAAAACGAAAAAAGGGATGCAAAACAGCTTGGCCAAGGTGCTCGCAATCGGCCGGCCGGGCGGCCAGAGGACCGCCAGCTTCAGCACATTGACGACGCCGATCACGACGTTCTCGAGCCAGTAGAGCAGCACCACGTCGAACGTGCGCCAACCGAACAGCAGCACGCCCAAGAGTGGCAGCAGGTTCGCCGCCAAGAGCGTCCAGACCGAGGCGCGGCGGAAAGTCTCGTAGTCGACATTCTCGCTCAGTAGTTTCATCACTCTGTTATGCCGACTTTCAACGGGTTCCGCAATTTGCCTTGGCGATGCTTTACACCAGCTCGCCCCGTCGCTAGGATCGTCACCAGTTAATCGTGCGTTGGTGGTCGGCAAGCCCCGTGGGCCTGCCGACGAAACAGGGAACTCCGGTGTGATTCCGGGACGGCCCCGCCGCTGTATCCGAGTATGGGCGTCTAATAACGCCGCCGTCAGACCACTCTTTTCGCCATTGTCGTTGGCTTTCCTCCCCTTGGGAGTGACGCCGATACGACGAGAAGGCCGGTCTGCCGCTCTCTCGGGAGTCAGAAGACCTACCAACGCGTGGCATGCGGCTCGTCTGCGAGGGACAGACGCCGCGTCGTGAGTCGTTGCGCCCGTTGGGGGAAACCCCCGTGCGCCACGCGAGAACCGTTCCGGCTACCCCACTCTCCCCGGCAGTCCCGTTGTGCTCGGCCCTTGCGCCGAGCGTGCGCGACGGCTGCGGCTGTGCGGCGACGCCACCACTCCCGATGGCGACCTCCCTCTCCACCAAGCATCGCTCCGCCGCAAGGCGGGCGGCCGAACGCGCAGCCGGCTTCACGCTGGTTGAGGTGCTGGTGGTCGTGGCGATCATCGGCGTGCTGATCGCTTTGCTGCTGCCAGCGGTGCAGGCGGCTCGTGAGTCGGCCCGCCGCGTCCACTGCACGAACAACCTCAAGCAGATCGGGCTCGCCATCGCGTTGCACGCCGACCGCCAAGAGGAATTGCCGGTCGGCTGCGAGGGCTGCCGGCGGTCGCCCACCCGGCTGGCGTCTTGGAACACGCGGCTGCTGCCATTTCTTGAACGCACCGAACTGGCCGACCGCTACGACACTTCACAAGCCGCCTACAGCGCGGCGAACCGGCCGGTGATCACCACCGCCGTGGCCGAGTTCCTCTGCCCCAGCACGCCGGGCGGCAAGCTCCGCGACGAGTCGTTCGCCTGGCGCGAGGCGGCCTACACCGACTACGGCGGCCTGTACGGCGTCGAGGGCCTGGGCCACGACAAGCCGCCCGGAGAGCCCGGGCCGCAAACGCTCGCCGCGCCGTACCTCGGCGCGATGCTCTACGAAGAGCCGACCGCCCTGCGCGAGGTGACCGACGGGGCGTCGCACACCGTGGCCGTGGCCGAGTCGCTGCTGCGGCGTGTGGCCGAGATGGTGTGGGCCAACGGCCAGAACCTGTTCGCCCAAGAGAAATCGACGCCGATCAACTCGGCCTCAGAACTCGGCGGCGACTTGGGCGGCCCCCACCCGGGCGGCGCGCTCGCCGCCTTTGTCGACGGCCACGTGGCGTGGCTGCCCAACGACACCGAGCAACTCGTGCTCAACGCCCTGCTCACCCGCGCCGGAGGCGAAGCGATCCATGAATAGCACCCACTACACCCTCGCACTGCTATTGCTGGTCGCGACACGGATAGTGCTGGCCGCGACACGGAGCGCTGCGGCGGGGCCGATCGCCTCGTTCGACGACATCGAGTTCTGGATCGGCGAGGGGCCCAGCCGGGCGGCGATCGCCCTCGACTGGGACGGCCAGTCGGAGACCGACAACGCGCTGGTGTGGGGATACCGCTGGTCGGGGACCAAGCAGCTGAGCGAGGCGCTGCTCGAGGTCGTTGCGGCCGACGAGCGGTTGTTCGCCCGCGTGGGCCAAGAGGGGATCTTTGGGCTGGCGCTCTACGGCATGGGATACGACGCCAATGGCGACGGCCAGTTTGCGATCGACGATGGCTCGCAGTTCGATTCTAGCGGCGTGCTCTCGAGCGAGCGGCCGATGGACAACATCGAAATCGTGCCGCCCGTCCTGTCGATCGACCCGGCGGACCGGTACGTCGAGGGTTGGTTCCAAGGGTTTTGGCACCACGGCGCAGCGCCCGCCTCGGCGTCGGCCGATCCGCATTGGCCCGCCCCCACCGAGTTCTCGCCCGGCATTGGGCTGGGCCACCGCACGCTCCAGGACGGAGGCTGGGAGAGCTTGGCCTTCACCCGTGGCGAGGAGGGCGTCGCGCTCGAAAACTCGGATCCTGTTTACGCCTTCGCCCCGCTGGCGGCCGAGCCGCCGCCGCTCGTGGGCGACTACAACCGCGACGGCCATGTCGACGCCGCCGACTTCACCGTGTGGCGCGACGCGCTCGACCAGCCGGTCGCCGCGCCCGGCGACGGCGCCGACGGCGACCGCGACGGCTTTGTCGACGCCGACGACTACGGCGTGTGGGTTGCGCACTTCGGCGACTCGCGGCTCGCGATGTCCCACGCTTCGGCCCACGCGCTGTCCGCCGCGACGCCCGAACCATCGAGCGCTGCGATCTTGATCACCGCTTATTGTTTCTTACCACCACTGAGGAGACGCTACTGATGAAATTAACCGCCATGCTCGCCCTGACGGCCCTCGCGATGGGCCTCGCCACGCCCGCCCGCGCCGCCGACCCATGGGCCGACGCCGTCGTCGATTTCGACCTCGGCACGGGGGGTGCGGCCGGCTTCGACGACCCGGCGGCGACGCTCGGCTCGCCCACGCACACCACCGCCCCCGCCAGCCCGTACGGCGGGCCCGTCACGCCGTTCAACGCCCCTTACGGTGAAGGCGAGATGCTGTCGATCGGCGAGGGGGGCTGGCTGACCGTCCGCTTCGACGAGCCGGTTACCAACCACGCGATGAACCCTTACGGAATCGACCTGCTGCTGTTCGGCAACTCGTTCATGCTCCTGAGCGGCTTCCCCGCCGACGCGACGACCACGGCGAGCGGATTTGGCGGCGAGGGGGGAATCGTCGAACTGAGCGCCGACGGCTCCGTGTGGGTCGAGGCGACCGGCGTCGAAGCCGACGGCCTTTACCCGACGCTCGGCTACCGCGACATCACGGATCCGTTCCCCACAACGGCTCTTGTGCCGAGCGACTTCACACGGCCGGTCGATCCGTCGATCGCGGCCGCCGACTTCAACGGGCTCACCACGGCCCAGATCGTTGCGCTGTACGACGGCTCGGGCGGCGGCGCCGGCGTCGACATCGGCGCCTACGGCCTGAGCGAGATCAGCTACGTGCGGGTGAGCAACCCGGTCGGGTCGGGCGCAACGCCGGAGATCGACGGCTTTGCCGACGTGCGTCCTGCTCCCGAGCCCGCGGCGCTGGCTCTCGTCGTGCTGGGCGCGGCGGGCTGGATCAGCCGACGACGTTGATGTGCATCTTGAGGACGCGTGGCGACGCGTCGCCTGTCTGATCGGGGGGCGGTGGTTCCGCAAGGGAATCGCCGCCCCCTTTTTGTTCGGGGCCTGCCGGCTGGGCCTCGTCGAAGTCCAAGACGCGTCGTCCCCGCTCGCGGACGCCGAGCAGCCAGGCGGCGAGGAACACGGTCTGCCCTGCAAAATATAGCAGCGGCACGCGCCAGCCATTGGTGGGGGCGCTGATAACGAGGCCGCAACCCAACACCAGCACGGCGATCATGCCGACCATCGCCAGCAGCGCGACCAGCGGGTTGCGGAGGCGCAGAGCCAGCGCCAAGCAAAGCGGCGGCATGGCGGCCTCGGTGGCGATCACGCTCAACAGTTCTAGGTCACCAAGAACGATGCCGAATACATTGCGTGAGGCCAAGGAGGCGCCGACCGCCGTGAGGGTCGTCACGACCAACACGCCGGCGATCGAGAACTGCCGAGGCGGCGCCATCCGCCGCCGCCGCGATCCGCTTCCGAGTACCCACCTCACGGCCACGCAGCCCAAGAACGCCAGTGCGAAGTCGGCGCCGAGCCACGTGCCGTAAAGGGCGACAAAGTCCCCCTCGTGCAACGCGATGGTCAGCACGGTCAGTGCGACGACGCCGACCGCGGCAAGAGTGAACCGAACGAGGGCGCCGCGGCGCCGCGAGCTGGCCCACACGGCGAGCAGCCCGACCTGCGCCACCAGCGGGCCGGTGTAGACGGTTCGGTCGTCGGTCTCCGCGTTGAGTCCCAAGACGACCAGCACCAGGTCGAGAGCCACCGTCGCCGCCAGCAGGAACGGGGTGAGCGGCCGACGGCCAAGTCGTTCGGGAAGCGTTCGCCGGCTCGCCATAGGGTCGGATTCTCGTGAACGGTGGGTCGGACGACGCGGGGGGCAAAGCCACCCCACGGCCCCTATTCTACCAAGCGGCGGCGACTCGGCAGCGTTTGGCCACACAAGCGTTGCGTGATGGGCCTCACGGAGTCAAACTAAAGTCATACGACCGTTACCGCCCTCACACCGACGACACGTGTCTAGCTCCTCCCTTCTCGATAAGTGCTGCCTAATCAGCCCCTCGGTGAGCGGCGACCCGACCCATTTCATGATCCAGCGGACCTTCGAGGCCGAGGGCCTCGATTGGCGGTTCGTCTCTTTTGAGGTCGCTCCCGAACGCCTGGCCGAGGCCCTGCGCGGCGCCGACGCGCTCGGGTTCCGCGGCGTCAAGCTGCTCGACCCGTACCGCCAGGCCGCCGCCGCGATGGCCGCCGAGGGGTCGCTCGGCCCGATCGGCCTGTCGGAGCGGGCCGCCCAAACCGGCTTTGTGACCGGTTTCTCCCGCCCGAGTCTCGACGCCCCGCTCAGCGGCGACGACCTCTCGGGCCCCGCCCTGGTCGAGACCCTCGCGCCGCTCGGCCCGCTGCGCGGCAAGCGCGTCGCGTTGCTCGGCGCGTCGGGGCCGGCCGCCTCGCTCGCCGTCTCGCTCGTCGAGTCCGGAGTCGCCGAGCTGCTCGTGGCCGACCCCGACAACGAGGCCGCCACGCAGTTCGTCGAACGCATCACGGCTGGCGCCGCCGGCGAAACGGCCGTTTCGCCGATCGACTGGCAAGGCGCGTGGCTCGAGCTGCCTGACGGCCTCGACATGGTCGTCGCCTCGGCCTGCTGGCCCCGGCACGAAGATGGCCGCGTGGCCAAGGCGGTGGCCGCCGAATTGAACGAACGGATGGTCGTGGCCGACCTGCGGGTCGGTTCGTCGCGCTCGCCGCTCTTGAGGGCCGCCGCCGAGCGCGGCGCCACGGGCGTCGAGGGCCTGCAGGTGCTCGTTCGCGAGTCGGCCCTCTCGCTCCAGGCCTGGACCGGCCAGCCGATCAACCCCACGGTCCTCAGCGAAGCGGCCGAAGAGTTCCTCGGCGTCTGATCCGATCCGGCGGGTTTGAGTTGCTAGGCGCTAGTTGCTGGGCGCTAGTTCCAAGTGTTAGCTACTAACTCAAACGGCGATAACGACCTTTTTCCTAGCGCCTAGTGACTCTGAAGCTAACTCCACGCCTCATTGAATCGACACATGCACGGACTCTTTATCACCGGCGTTGGAACCGAGGTCGGCAAGACGCACGTCGCGACGCTCATCGCCCAGCAGCTCGCCCAGAGCGGCGTGCGCGTGGGTGTCTACAAGCCGGTCGCCAGTGGCTGTCGTAAGACAGATGACGGCCTGGTGGCCGACGACGCCGTCGCGCTCTGGCAAGCGGCGGGCAAGCCGCTCACGCTCGACGCGGTCTGCCCGCAACGTTTCGCCGCGCCGCTCTCGCCCCACCGGGCGGCTTGGGCTGAAGAGACGCGGGTCGACAGCGAGTTGCTGCGCAGCGGCGTCGACGCGTGGCGCGACGCCTGCGACGTGCTGGTCGTCGAGGGCGCCGGCGGGCTGCTATCGCCACTCTCGGACGACGACTACAACGCCGACCTAGCCGCCGACCTCGGCTTTCCGTTGGTCGTTGTCGCCGCCAATCGGTTGGGGGTGATCAACGACACGCTGCAGACCGTGCTCACGGCGCACGCCTACGCGGCCGCCAATCGGATCGACACCGATCTGCGTCTGGCGGGCGTGGTGCTCAACGACATCGCCTCCGACGGCGGCCCCCCAGGGGACGAGAGCACCGCGTCGAACCTGGAGGACCTCGAGGAGCGCTGCCCGGCGCCGATTTTGGCGCACTCTCGTTGGAACGGCGGCTTCGATCGCCGGGTCGATTGGGTTGCGCTGGCGGGGCAGGCTCAAGAAGGCTGAAAAAAGTGGGTCGCGAGGGTTCCTCCCCACGGGGCCCCAAGAATACTGGCAGGTCCCTCGCCCGCCCGCCTTGCTTCGCCCGCCTCTTTCAATGCCCGCCCCCTTCGCGCCGCTGCTCGCGATCGCCCTGCCCGAATCGCTCCGCTCGGAGCACGTGCTGTGGGTGCTCGCTTTGCCCGTGCTCGCCGCGATCGTCGTCGCCACGCTGTGGCGCAGCCGGCTCTCGGAGGCGGGGCGTGCGTGGAGCAAGCGGCTGACGGTCGCGACGATCGTCGCCTTCACGCTGCTCAACCTGGCGATCTTCGCCCACATCAACCTGAAGCCGCGCGACTGGGACTACAAATATTTCTGGCTCTGGGGCGCCGCCGCCGCCGAGGGAACGAACCCATACGATCGCGAGAACCTGCTGCGTATCGCCGAGCCCTTGGGCCTGAGCCAAGAGCTCATCGACGAGCTGGCGTGTTACTACCCGCCGCCGTCGCTGCTGCAGTTCTGGCCGTTTGGCTACTTGCCGTTCCGCGCGGCGCTGCTGGCGTGGAACGTGACGATGCTCGCGGGCATGCTGCTCGCCTTGTGGCTGCTGTGCGACACGTTCGCCAGCGGCAGGCGTCGCGACCTGGCGCCCGCGCTGCTGGCCGTGGCGCTGGCGTTCTGGCCCTCGTCGGCGACCGTCGCCTTCTCGCAACAGAACTATTGGATCCTCGTCACGCTGCTGCTGTTCTGGCGGTCGCGCGGGCGGCCGATCGGCGGGTTCTGGCTGGCGGTGGGCGTGGCGTTTAAGCCCCTCACCCTCTTGGTGCTGCTCCACCCGCTGCTCCACGGCCGCTGGAAGTCGCTGCTCGCCGCGGCCGGCGGCATGGCGCTGCTGACCCTGGCGGCCGTCGTCGTGCTCGGCCCCGAGGTCTTCGCCCAGTTCCTCGAGCGCGAGGGGATCAGCGCTCAGTACCGCATCACGCAGGGCGTGAACCAGTCGCTCCCCGGCACGTTGCTCCGCTGGCAAATGGGGGCGACGGCCGAGGGCGCCGACCTGCTTTTCCAATCGCCTTGGATCGTGGCCACGATGACCCTGGTCGGCGCCGCCACGGCGTGGGTCGTGTGGCGTTCGCGCGGCGCCGGCGAGCCGTTTGCCCTCGGCGCCCTGCTAGCGATGACGCTGCTCGTCTACCCCGGCACACTATCGCACTACGCGGTCCACCTGCTGCCGGCGATGGCGCTCTTGCTCGTTGGCTTGGGCTGCGAGAACGAATCGGTCGAGCGTGGCCCTAAGACCGCGGCCGCCGCGCTGATCGCCGCCCTCGCCTTCGCGGCGTTTAAGGCGACCTTCTTCTCGACGCTCATTGTCTGGCTGGCGATGTGCTACGAGGCCCGCCGGCTGGAGCGCCCATCGCTCAAGGCTTAGCGCCTTGAGCACGACTGCGGAAGAATTCGGCGATCACCGGCTTCTCGGCGGCGCCGGTGGCGACCCGGAGGGTGAGTTCAACCACCCCCTCTTCGTCGGCTTCAATCTGAACGCCGTTGAGCGTAAGAAAGACGATCGCCGAAGCAGAGCCGATACGTTTGTTGCCATCCAGGAAGGGGTGGTTCTGCACCAGATGGTAGAGGTACGCGGCGGCCATCTAGAAGAGATCGGCGTGCAAGTAGGCGCCGGCGTACATTGCCTCGGGCATGGCGATCGCCGACTGCAAGAGCCCGACATCACGCCCCCCCTCCGAGCCGCCGTAATGCTCGATTAGGCTGTGGTGCAGCCGCATGACTCGGTCGCGATTCAAGAAATCCGGTGTTTCCACGGGTCACTCGGCAAGCTTTTTCATCGCGTTGCCAAACCGCTCGTGGACCATTTCGACCGCCTCATCAAATAACTTGTCATCCTCACCCACCCGCTCATCGGCGGGGGTGATGATAAGCGACTTGCCGTCGCAGGCGATTTGCAACGGGGTGTCGGCGGTTGCGCGGATCGACTCGAGGTACGCCGGGTCGATCACGATCGCGAGGCCGTCGCCGTGGGGGACGAGATTGGTGGTCATAAGAATGGCTCCTGGGGGATGAGCCCATTGTAGACGCCCGGGTTCGCGCCGGGCTGCGCGAAATGGCCCGCCTCACACCGAGGCCATCTCGCCGGCGTGCTCGGCCGCGCGGCGTTCGGCGAGCGACGTGTCGACCACCATCCGCATCTTCGTGCTCCAGCGGCCCTGGGCGTCGGCCTGGATCCACCAGTGCGGCTGCACCACGACCGATTGGTGGACGAGCTCGAAGCCCGCCTCGCTCTGGCTCACGGTGGCGATCGGGTAGGTCCACACGCTGGTCGGCTGCTCAAACCGCAGCGACACGTCGAGGCCGAGCCAGTCGTCGAACAGGCCGATCGCGTGGGCGTCGTGCAGGTCGAGCTTCGAGCCGAGCTCGCCGAACGACTCGCCGCCGTCCTCGGGACGCACGCCGTTGTGGAAGAAGCGGCCCTCGGCGCCCGAGGGCATGCCGGCGATGTTGAACTCCGAAGAGAAGTGGATCGGCCGGTCGTCGGGCAAGCCCTCGACGACGTAGGCGATCTCCAACTCCGAGCCGCCCGCCTCGAGCGTGACGCCCTTGATGATCCGCACCGGCACGCCGTCGACGTGGCCGTCGCGGGTCATCTGCAGCTGCATGCGGCCGGTGTTGCGGCGCAGGCGGGCCTCGTAGTGGCCCGAGACGAAGTCGCCCTGCTCGCGGGCCTCTCCCATGCTCACCGCCTCGAGCGACGCGTCGCAGTCGTAGAAGTGGTCGACCATGCTCTTGCGCGTCGTGTCGTCGTACTGCAGGTGCTCGTCGAGCCCCTCCTGCTTGAAGACCACGCGGTCGTGGATGCTGGCAACCTCGCTGTTGTCCGACGGGCCGGCGAGCACCTTGCGGTGGTAGGCCTCTTTGCGGCGGGCGAGCGTGGCGAGCAGGTTGTGGCGGATCGCGCGGGCGTCGAGCTCGTAGAGCCGGCCGCCGTCGCTCGGCGCCGCCAGCGCCACCAGCCGGTTCGACGCGAGCCGCACTTCCTGGCGCCCGTCGAGGTTGTAGTCGGCCGAGTCGAGCTCGACCCACTCCTCTTGGCCCGGATCGAGCCCGCGGCCCTCGTGGCGGTCGAGCAGGTTGTCGGCCGAGATCAGCTTGTCGTAAATCGCGTTGCGGAGGTGGGGCAGGTAGACACCGCCGAAGGCGCCGTGCCAGTAGCTGCAATTGCACTGGCCGCGGTAGAGCTCGGTCTGGGCCTCGTCGACGAGGTCGCCCGAGGCGCCCGCCGCGCGGGCCTCGACCAGGCGCCGGCTGACCATTTGCATGCGGGCGTACATCTCGCCGGTCTCGGGGTAGCGGACCTTGAAGTTGCGCCAGAACCCGCCGCGGCAGAACGGCTTGATCGCGTCGAACTCGTTCGCCTCTTCCAGGTGGTGCTTGGCGTCTTCGAACAAGATCTGCTGCTCGGCGGGCAACGCCCACTCGGTCATCTCGCGGTAGCTCCCCTCGGGGATGTAGAGCTTGCCGAGCGGCGCCACGTGGTCGATCGCCTCGCTCGGCGTGGTGACGTAGAGCCAGTCGCTGTTCTGCTCCAACGCCTCGAAGAAGCGGTGCAGCCAGCCGTTGTCGTACACGTGCTCCTTGGTGTCGGGCCAGGTGCCGAACTTCTCGCCGTCGTCGCCGAACAGCACCACCGCGCCGGGGGCCCGCTCGGCCACGCCGCGCAGGTAGTCGATCGTCTCGTGCGGCTCGGCGAACGGGATCTTGTAGCGCAGCGGCTCGCTGCCGGGGAAGACGGAGAGCATCTGGCCGTCCTCCTCCGTGACGAAGTAGCCGTGCAGCTGCTCCTCGGTCCAGCCGGCGTTCTTGAAGTGGAAGTCGTCGAGGATCGTGTACTCGATCCCCGCCTCGGCGATGTCGCTCGTGAGCGACTGTTCCCAAACACGCTCGGGCATCCACATGCCGCGGATCGTCGCCCCCAGCCGGTTGGAGAGCCACTCGCTGTAGCTGGCGATCTGCCCCACGCGGTCGCGCGGCGGGATCATCGTCAAGATCGGCTCGTAGTAGGCGCCGCCGAGGATCTCGATGCGACCCTCGCTCACCAGCCGGGCCAAGCGGTGCAGGTACTCAGGATGTTTCTCGGCGAGCCACTCCATGAGCGAGCCGCTCGTGTGCAAGCCGATCCGCACGTTGTGGAACCGCTCGAACACGTCGAGAAACGGCAGGTAGCTGTCTTGGTACGACTGCTCAAACACGCCGTCGAAATTACCGATCGGCTGGTGGTTGTGCAGGACAAGGACCAGGCGGAGGGGTTGGCTCATGGCGGGGGGAGGGTCTTCGGTGTTCGCCGGGGTGGGTAATGCCTGGTCGCGGAGTGGCTTCTTTAGGAGCGCCGGGAAAGCCCTATCCTAATGAACTCTTACGCCATCCGTCCACGCGTTGGGGGCGTCCTATTCGGAAGAACCGCGACAAGCCGAACGGCTCAAGCGGCGCCACCGCCCGCGACAACGCAGGGGACGCAGTCTCTCGATTCGGCGCAAACTACCACGCCACTTGCGGGGGATCATCCGCAATCAAAATTCAGAACCGCTCGGCAAGCCGCGCCGCCGCTGCCTCCGGCATGACCGTGCTGAGGTTCTCGCCGGTGGCCAGCTCGTAGCCGGCCAGGGTGTTGAGGCGCGGCAAGATCTCGACGCGGCAGTGCCACGCCGCCCGGTCGACCCCCGCCGCCGGCGCCACGTGCGCGATCAGGTTCCACGCCGCGCCGCCGGTCTCGGCGTCGATGGCGGCCACGGTGCGGCGTAGCACGGCGGCGAACGCCGCGGACGCTCGCGCGCTGGTCGCCAGACGATCGAGTCCGGGTTCGTGCTCGCTTGGCAAGATCCAGGTTTCCATCGGTTGCCGCGGCGCAGGGGGACAGACCACGGCCCAGCCCTCCGCGGCGGCGACCCACCGCTCGCCGCTCTGGCGTTCGCGTTCGAGCCAGCCGCACCAGGCGCAGCCGCCCGTCGCGGTGAGTTGGCTCTCGGCGTGGTCCCACTCGCGGCGGATCGCCTGCGGCGCCTCGGGGCGCGAGATCAGCTGGCTGTGGGCGTGCTCGAGCGACGCGCCGGCGCGCGGGCCCTCGTTCTTGAACAGCAGCTGGTACCCCCCCGCGGCGCAGCGCTCACGCCAATAGGCGAGTCGCTCGGCCCACAGCCGCACGACGGCCGCCAGTTCGGTCTCGTCGAGATCGAGCAACCGGGCGCGGTGCGAACGCGATTCGATAACGACCTCGTGGTCGCCGTCGGGCGGCGTGTACGCCGGGAAGCGGTTCGGCACGACGCGGGCGAGCCAGCGGCCGTCGGCGCCGAGCGCCTCGGCGGTGGAGGCGGGCGTTTGCGACTCGTTCCCCGCGCAGAACGGGCAGCCGGAACCGCCACCGTCGTCGTTCTGAGCGTCGTCGAACTGATTCGGCCGTTTGGCGCGCGCCTCGGCGATCCGCACACGGCGTCCGGTCAGCGGGTCGTCGAGCCATGCGTCCATGCAAAAGGTCCTGTCGTCGCCGCGCGATCGGCGCCCCAAGCAAAAGGGCGGTAGCCGACGACCCGTGGTCGTCGGACGGCGCGCCGAACCAACCGTGGCGCAGCCGAGGAATGTAATTCCTCGGCTATCGCCTCTCCGATGGCAAGAGGGACCCGTGGGACGAGGGGCCGCCAACCGGGGTCACGCCAGGGTGGTTTGCCGCGCTCGGGCGCGGGTTTGCTCGTAGAGCTCGACGTAGCGTTGGGCGCTGCGGCCCCACGACCAGTCTTGCCGCATGCCGGTCGTGACCAGCTGCTCCCAAAGTTCCGGCACGTGGTAGGCCCGGCAGGCGCGGTCGACGGTCATCGACAGGGCGTAGGCCGAGGCGTCGGCGAACGAGTAGCCGTTGGCCGAGTGGTCGGCGATCGAGCGCTCCGTGGCGTTCGTGATCGTGTCGGCCAGGCCGCCCGTCTCGCGGACGATCGGCACGGCGCCGTACTTGAGGCTGTACAGCTGATTGAGCCCGCACGGTTCGTAGCGGCTCGGCATGAGGAACATGTCGGCCCCCGCCTCGATGCGGTGGGCCAGCTCGTTCGAGAAGCCGAGCCTCACGGCGATCCGCTCCGGGTACTGCGCCGCCAAACGCTCGAGCAGGTCGTGGTAGTGACGGTCGCCCGATCCCAAGAGCACCCACTGCGCGTCGACCTGTTCGGCCCAACGCGGCAGGATCTCGGCGATCATGTCAAAGCCCTTCTGGTCGGCGAGACGGCCGACGCTCGCCAAGAGCGGCGTGTCGGGGTTGAGCGGCAGACCCATCTCCTCCTGCAACGCCCGCTTGCAGACGGCCTTGCCCTCTTTGTAATTGTCGACCGTGTACTGCTGGGCGATGTGCGGGTCGTGCTCCGGGCTCCAGACCGAGTAGTCGGCGCCGTTGAGCACGCCGAACAGCTCGTTGCTGCGGTGGCTCAGCACGCCCTCCAGGCCGCAGCTCATCGGCGGCGACTGGATCTCCTGGGCGTAGCGCGGGCTCACGGTGCTCAGCGTGTCGGCGAACACGAGGCCCGACTTCAGGAAGTTCAGCTGCCCGTAGAACTCGAGCTGCTCCCAGTTGAAGTGCTGCCAGCCGAGGCCGGTGAGCTCCATGTCCCAGTGCCAGAAACTCCCCTGGTACGCCATGTTGTGGATCGTCAGCAACGTGGCGATGTTGTCGTACGTCGGGTCCTCGGCGTACACGGTCTTGAGGTACGCCGGGAGCATGCCGGTCTGCCAATCGTGGCAGTGCAGCACGTCCGGCTTCAGGTCGAGCCGCTCGACGGCGTCGAGCACCGCGCGGTTGAAGAACACGAACCGCTCGCAGTTGTCGCGGTAGTCCTCGTCGTTGTTGCGGTAGAGCTCGTCGCGGTTGAAGTAGTGGTGCTGCTCGATCAGGTAGACCGGCACGTCGGAACCGGGGAGCCGGCTCTCGAGGTACTCGCCCGCCACCATACGGTTGCCGATCGGGACCTCGAAGCGCACACCGGTCGGGTTGATCGGCTGGCCCGACTCGAGCGCGTGGCGGAAACCGGGCAGGATGACCGTGGGGTTCATGCCGAGCTGGGCGAGGGCGATCGGCAGGGCGCCGCACACGTCGCCCAGGCCGCCCGTCTTGCAAAACGGCACGGCTTCGGTCGTCGCAAAAAGGATATTCACAGCATCTGCCGGGCGGCTGGCGGGAGTGGGAGGACGAACGCGAGCGGAGTCCCCCTCACGAGAGGAGGTCCTCAGGTTATCACAATCGGCGTAATTCAGGAAGTTTGTGCAGACCTTCCCGGGGCGCCCGCCCCTTCGCCGCACCTCCAGGCCGACCCAGCCGACGCAACCCCGACAATCGCGCCCGTGGCCGCACCCACGGCGACAGTCGCCCCAGCGCTCAGCCGCCGACGACCTCGCCAATCGCCGCGCAGAGCTGGTCGATGTTCGTCGGCGTGACGCCCGCCACATTGATGCGGCCCGAGCCGACGATGTAGATGCTGTGCCGCTCGCGCAAGGCCTCGACCTGATCGGGGGTGAGCCCCGAGAACGAGAACATGCCGCGCTGACGCTCGATGAAAGAATAATCGCCCGGCACGCCGTGCTCGGCCAGCTTGGCCACCAGCAGCGAACGCATGCCGTTGATCCGCTCGCGCATGCTGGCGAGCTCTCCCTCCCACTGCTGGCGGAGGGCCGAGTCGCCCAAAACCGTCGTGACGAGTTGGGCGCCGTGGGCGGGCGGGTTGGAGTAGTTCGAGCGGATCGAACGCTTCAGCTGGCTCTCGACCACGCGGCGTCGGTCGGCGTCGCTGGCGACGATCGTCACGCCGCCGACCCGCTCGCAGTAGAGGCCGAAGTTCTTCGAGAACGAATTGCAAACGATCAGCTCGGCGCCGGGTCGGCAGAAGGCCCGCAGCCCGGCCGCGTCCTCCGTCAGCCCCTCGGCGAACCCTTGGTAAGCGAAGTCGAGCACCGGCAGCAGCCCACGCTGTTGCGCCAGATCGGCCAGTTGCTCCCACTGCTCGGCGGTGGGATCGATGCCGCTCGGGTTGTGGCAACAGCCGTGCAGCAGGACCGCGTCGCCCGGTTCGGCCTCGCCGAGCCCCTCGACCGCGGCGTCGAACGCCAGGCCGTTGGTCGCCTTGTCGAAGTACGGGAACGGCTTCGCCTCCAAGCCGCCGGCGGCGAACACCGGCACGTGGTTGGCCCAAGTGGGAGTGGTGACCCAGACCCGCTTGGTCGGCAGGTTCGCACGGATAAAGTCGGCCGTCACGCGCAACGCGCCGGTGCCGCCCGGCGTGTGAGCCGTCACCGCTCGGCCGGAGGCGACCGCCTCGTGGTCGCCCCCGAACATGAGCCCCTGCACCGCCGCGGAGTAGTCGGCCGAGCCGGTGATCGGCAGGTACGACTTGCTTCCCGCTTCGGCCGCGAGCCGCCGCCCCGCCTCGGCCACGCTCGGCAGCGTGGGCGTCTTGCCGTTGGCGTCTTGGTATACACCCACACCGAGATTGATCTTCTCGGGGTTGGGATCGGCCTTGAACGCGTCGGTGAGTCCCAAGATCGGGTCGGCGGGAGCGGGCTGGATCGCTTCAAACATGGAGAGGGAGCAGGGTTGAGGGTCGTTGAATCAGAAAGGGGGACAATCAAGTCTAGGCAGCAGCCGACGCGCCACGCTCGTCGGGCATCCGCACAATAAGCGTGTCCCTTGCAGCCCCCCCGCGTTGACGCCGGCTCGGGGCGGCCCACAATCGTAGTTCTCAGGCCTGAGCCCGTGAAGTGACACCCGCCGCCCTACGCTCCCCCCGCTCGATTGAAATGACACCACGCACCGGTCTTTGGCTCGTTGGCGCCCGGGGGGGAATCGCCGCCACGGTCGCCGTGGGGCTTGCCGCTTTGAAGCAGGGCGCCGCGGCGACCACCGGCCTGGTGACCGAGGGCCCCCGACTCGGGCCGCTCGTGGAACGACTCGACCCGATCCGCTGGGACTCGCTGGTGCTTGGCGGCCACGACATCCGCAGCACGCCACTCGCCGAGGCTGCCCGGCTGCTGGAAAACCAGAACGGCGCCCTGCCCCACGGATCGGCCGCCGCCTACGCCGACGAGCTGGCCGAAGCCGACCGCCGCATCCGTCCCGGTGTGGCGTTCCGCAGCGGCCCGGCGATCGAGCGTCTCACCGAAGCCGGCTGCCTGCACGAGGCCGCCACGCCCCGCGCGGCGATCGACCAGATTCGCGCCGACCTCGAGGCGTTCGCCGCCGACAACTCGCTCGACCGCGTGGTGGTCGTGTTCCTCGGCTCGACCGAGCCGCCGGTCGACACGGCCTCCCTCCCCGCGCGTTGGGAGGAGCTCGGCAAGACACTGAGTGATTCGGCTGGCTGCCCGTTGCGGGCGAGCTCGCTGTACGCCATCGCCGCGATCGAGGCGGGCATGCCGTTCGTCAATTTCACCCCGTCGCTCGGCAGCGACTGCGAGGCGATCGACGAGCTGGCCCGCCAGCGGGCCGTGTGCCACGCCGGCCGCGACGGCAAGACGGGCGAGACGCTGCTCAAGACCGTGCTCGCCCCGATGTTCGCCGAGCGCAACCTGGAGGTCATGAGCTGGGTGGGCCACAACATCTTCGGCAACCGCGACGGCGAGGTTCTCGACGACCCCGAGCACAAGGCGACCAAGGTCCACAGCAAGGACGCCGTGCTGCCGCCGATCTTGGGCTACGCGCCGCAGACGCTGGTTTCGATCGAATCGATCCGCAGCCTGGGCGACTGGAAAACGGCCTGGGACCACGTGCATTTCCGCGGTTTTATGGGGGTGCCGATGACCCTGCAGCTCACCTGGCAAGGTTGCGACTCGGCGCTGGCCGCCCCGCTGGTGCTGGACCTTGCGCGGCTGATCGACTTGGCCCAAAGGCACGGCGAGGCGGGAGTCGTCAGGCCGCTCGCCGGTTTCTTCAAGAGCCCGATGGGCGCATCGACGAGCGACTTCGGCGCGCAGAGCCGTGAACTCGTCGACTGGGTGGCGTCGCTAAACGGCGCGGCGAGCTAGGTCGCGCCGCATCTCGCCCCGGCGCCACACCCGTTGTCGGCGACCGATCCCTCCCCGCCGCGCCCTTCTTTTTGTCCGATTCATCTTGACTCAATACCCCAGAGGTTGCTTCAATGCGCGCAGTTCATGCGTAGGAAGCTACAGGTCGCCGGTCGTTGACCGCGGCCTTTACCGGAACCACCGCTCCCTTTTTGATTTGCGCCCACGGGAGTGGCGACCGAAACAGGGCGCCGCCAGGGAAGGAGCCATTACACATGGCAGCTAAGAAGAAGACCGCGAAGAAGACCGCCAAGAAAGCGGCGCCGAAGAAGTCGACCAAGAAGAAGGCGGCTAAGAAGGCCCCGGCCAAGAAGAAGACCGCAAAGAAGTCGACCAAGAAGAAGGCGGCTAAGAAGGCCCCGGCCAAGAAGAAGACCGCTAAGAAGTCGACTAAGAAGAAGGCCGCTAAGAAGGCCCCGGCCAAGAAGAAGACCGCTAAGAAGTCGACTAAGAAGAAGGCCGCTAAGAAGAAGTAGCCCTCCGACGAGTCCGATTACCACGCGCAGGCTGAGCGACCACCGGGGTCGCTCAGCCTGCTTGCGTATGGGCCCGGCCGGCAGCCCAGCGACGGTCTCCAGCAACGGGCCTCAGCAGCGCGCTCTGCGGTTGCTCGCACGACCCGTTCTGCTCAGCCCCCCCACGTTGACCTCAGCACGCCGTAGGTGCTATGCTGCTAACCACTTACGAGAATCTCCCAGCGCGCCGCCTCCGACGCGGGCCGCGCCAAGGCGAACGCTTTCGTCGCGGGCAGGCCTGCCCCCTCAAGGCCGGCAGCCGATCTTTCCCGCACGGTCGGCGGTTCTCGGAGCGCTGCGGTTACCCCCTCCCCCGCCTTGCACACCCGCTAAGCCAAAACCTTGTCTGACGAAGAAACGACCGAATCGACGATCCCGACGGTCGAGCCCGAGGGGCAACCGGAACTCAAATTCACCGACATGGATTTGTCGGACATGATGTTGGCCGCCTTGGCCAAGATCGATTACGAGAAGCCCTCGCCGGTGCAAGCCGGTGTGATCCCTCTCGCATTGGAGGGCAAAGACGTTCTCGGCCAGGCCCGCACGGGCACGGGCAAGACCGCCTCGTTCGCGATCCCGATCCTCGAGATGCTCGCCGAGAGCAAGAAGGGGTCGCTGCCCCAGGCGATCGTGCTCGTCCCCACGCGCGAGCTCGCCGTGCAGGTGCGCGACGAGTTCGGCCGGCTGAGCGACGGCAGCAACGTCCGCTGCGTGCCGATCTACGGCGGCAAGCCGATCAAGAGCCAGATCCAGAAGCTCGAGCGCGGCTGCGAGGTCGTGATCGGCACCCCCGGCCGGGTGCTCGATCTGCTCGGCCGCGGCGCGCTCAACCTCGCCCAACTCCGCTGCGTGGTGCTCGACGAGGCCGACCGCATGCTCGACATCGGCTTCCGGCCCGACATCGAGAAAATCCTGCGCAGCTGCCCCAAGCAACGCCAGACGCTGCTGCTCAGCGCGACCGTGGCGCCGGGCGTGAAACGGCTCGCCGAGCGTTACATGAACAACCCGGTGATGCTCGACTTCTCGCCCAAGACTAAGTCGGTCGATACGATCGAGCAGCACTACTTCACCGTCGACGCGGTCAAGAAGTTCGAGCTGCTCGTGCGGCTGCTGGAGCGTGAACAACCGACGCAAGCGATCGTCTTCTGCCGCACCAAGCGTGGCACCGACAAGATCTACAACCGCCTGAACCGCAAGCGTAAAGGCGTTGACTGCATCCACGGCGACCTCGCCCAAGGCGCCCGCGACCGGGTGATGCGAGAGTTCCGTGAGGGCAACGTGAAGGTGCTCGTGGCGACCGACGTGGTGGGTCGCGGCATCGACGTGACCGGCATCTCACACATCATCAACTACGACATCCCCCAGTCGTCGGACGACTACGTCCACCGCGTCGGCCGCACCGGCCGCATGGGGCGCGAGGGCGTGGCCTACACGTTCGTCACCCCCGAGGAGGGGATCGAGCTCACGCGCATCGAGGTGCTGATCAACAAGCTGCTCAGCCGCGACGAGATCGAGGGCTTCGAGACGGTCGCCTCGGTCGCGACCCGCACTGAGAAGACCGAACCGGCGGTGCGATTCTTCGGCCACGGCGCGGCGGCCAACGAAGAGGCCCCGAAGGCTGCCGCCGAAGCCGCCCCGGAACCAGCCGAGCCGCCCAAAGAAGAGAAGAAGCCCGGCGATCCCTCGAAGCGACGCAAGCGGCACCGCAAGGCGCTCTGAGCCATCCGCCGCCTGAGCGCCCCCCTGCGGTCCTCAGCCGGCCGTGGCGAAAATCCGTTTGAGCTCCTCGGCCGCGGCGTCCCACCCGGCGGCCGCCTCGGCAAAGTCGGCTGGCATCGCCCGCACGCTATCGGGGGTCTCGACGCGCGGCTTCGCCTCGGTGGCCGGGTTGAGCGGGATCTGGGCGCCCGGGCCATCGACCAACCGGCCCTCGACCATCGGCGAGAGCAAAAACTCCATCAGCTGCTCGGCGGCAGCGGGGTTGGGCGAACCCTTGATCAGGCAGAGCGAGTTCGGGATGAACAACGCGCCGAGCTCCTCGCCCTCTTGGTCGGCTCCCTGATCGGGATACACGATCTTGACCGGCGAGCCCGCTTCGACCTCGAGCATCGCGTCGTCGGTGTCGGTCAACCCGAACAGCAGCTGGCCGCTGGCGACCGCCTTGGAGACCTGCCGGTTGCCCGACATCACTCGGCAATTGCGCTGGACGTCTTCGAAGAACCGCGTGGCCCGCTCCTTGCCCCACGCTTGGTACAGGCAGGCGGCGTGGGTCGCCGTCGTGCCGAACAGCGGCTTGGCGATCCCGCACCGGTCGCGCCACTGCGGGTCGGTCAGGTCCTCGATCGAGTCGGGCCAACGCGCCTCGGCGAGCAGTTGTGTGTTCACCAGCAACACCCGCGCTCGCGCCGCAAAGCCGCACCACTCGCCCTCGGCCGAGCGATACTCGGCCGGGTAGGCCGCCGTCGTCGGTGACTGGTAGGCGCGGAGCGCCCCCTGCCGCTCGAGCCGCAAGGTGTGCAGCAGCTCGTTGTTCCAAAACAAGTCGCACCGCGGCCGCTCGCTCTCGGCGAGGATCGCGCTGACGAGGTTGAGCGTCTTGGTCGACTCGGTGTCGTACTTCGGCTTGACTTCGACACCGGTCCGGCGGGTGAAGGCCTCGAAAATCGGCTCGGAGAACTCCTGGTCGAGGGCCGTGTAGACCACCACCTCACCCGGCGGCGGCGGAGAGCAGCCCAACAGCACCAGCGGCGCTGCACACAAAACGATCCACAGAAGACCGCTTACTCTTTTCCTGCCAAATGAATCCATCGCCTGCTCCCGGCTTCCGAAGTGAAGAGCTGAATCACACAAGCAATCGTACCGTATAGAATCGGCAGGAACGACACCTGGCGGAAACGGGCTGGCGGAGCACGCCGGCGAAATCGGCTCTCACATCTTGCTCAAAGCACGCAGCTCGCGATCCAGCCGACGCCGATAAGAAAAGTGCTCAACCTCGAGCGAGTGCCGAGGCGTGGCGAGGTACTTTGTGGTCCGGCGGTTGCCGGGGGCGCGTTTCTTCTTCTGGAAACGCCCGGCCGATTCCGCCCCCTGGCGAATCCCCTTCAAGTACTTCGCGACAAGCCGCGCCTGACGATCGACCAATCCCCATTGACCGCTGTCGGGCTGAATCATCCCCAGCACGTACAGGTCGTCATTATCCGGGTGGAAAACATTGAGGTAGAGACCGGGCTTGTGCTCGTTGTCGCTCCAGTTCAGCTCGTTGGCGTCGAGGAACGGGAAGGTCAACTCGTACCCTGTGGCGAAAACCACCGTGTCGAAATCGCCCTCCGAGCCGTCGGCGAACTGCGCCCTGCAATCTTGGAATCCTGTCACGTCCGGACGCACATCGATGTCGCCGTGGCGGGCGTGGTAGACGAGCTCCGAGTTGATCAGCGGGTGCGACTCGAACAGCTTGTGATCCGGCTCGGGCAAACCCGCGTCGCGGAGCCTACCGAGCAAGAAGTACGTCACCACCCTCGCAAGCAGCCTCCGCACGCCGAGCGGGACCCGCCACCGCAGCACCCGCTCGCCGCAGATGTCGATCGGCGTGCCGTGAAAATACTTGGGCAGGATGTGGTAGCCGCGCCGCATGCTCAGGGTCGTCGAGTCGGCGATACGGGCGCTGTCCACAGCGATGTCGCAGCCGGAATTGCCGGCGCCGACCACCAGCACTCTTTTTCCCCTGAGCTGATCGGGGTGCTTGTACTGCGAGGAGTGAAGCGCCTCTCCGGCGAACTCCGTCGATTGGGCGGGCCAGTAGGGGTCTCGATTGTGCCCGTTGGCGATGATGACCGCCCCGTAGCTGCGGCGCTCGCCCGATTCGAGTTCGAGGAGCCAACCCCCAGCCTCACGCTCCATACGCCGAACGCCGGCGCCGAATCGTATGTGGTCGTGCAGCCCCATGGCGTCGGCGTACGCACGAAAGTACTCCAGCACCTGAGCGTGGCTCGGGAAATCGGGGCAGTCGTCAGGGAGCGAGAAATCGAGGAACTCGGTCAACGACTTCGAAGAGATCAGATGGGTCGAGCGATACACCCGCCCCCCGGGCGATGCGTAATTCCACACCCCCCCCAAATCGGCCTCTCGTTCGAGGCACTCGTAAGAGATACCTTCGCGTTGCAGAGCGGCGCAGGCGGCCAGCCCCGAGGACCCCGCTCCGATCACCGCCACGCTGTCGAGGCGGTCAGCCCCCATCACTTCGCTCATAACTCAAGAAGCCATCTGTCCGCAGTGACTGGGTTGCTTGGCGAGTTCCCATCTATGCTGAGCCCGCCGACCAAAGAGACGCTCCGTGCTTGACAACCCGCGGTGAGAACCGCAAGCTTTCGAGTGGCTCCGACGCCCCCCAAGCGGCTGCACCCAAGAACGAATCGGCTCATCCCGTCGGACACACGGCGCTATTGCACTTCCTGCTGAATCGCAAGGTCGCGTTCAGCTCACAGCAGCCACGCTAAGCGTTTGGGAACGCACATTCAATGGCTAGGAAAGCCTCTACCGGCGAGCGGTACCGTTTGGACGGGACGTACGAGCGTCTCCGCCGATCGCTATTAAAAGCGGATCGCGGCCCGGTGCTCGACAAATCGCTTTCGTATTGGGTGGTACCCAGCGACCGGCGGTTGCCGATCGCCTTTCTCGATCGGACGCTCCGCGACCTGCTCGACGAGCCCCTGCAGTCGCTGATGGACACGCCCGGCGTGGGCCAGAAGAAGATCTTGGGGTTCTTTGACTTGCTCAAGCGAGCCTCGCAGGAAGACCCGGAGTCACGCCCCTTTGGCCTCGAACCGGCGCCCCCCAAGCCCCTGCACGACAGCGTGGCGCCCATAGCGTTCGACGCCGCAGCCGTCTCCGAGGCGCACTGGTCGATGTGGTGCGACACGGTCCGCCGGTACGGTTTTGAGCAACGCGTCCTCGGCCGGCTTGCGCCCAGCCTGCAACTGCTGCCCACCGTCATCTGGAAAACGCCCCTCTCGGAATACACGGGCTTGAGCCTCGCCGAACTCCGGGGACTCAAGACCTACGGCGAGAAGCGGGTGAACGCCATCCTCGAGATCTTTTGCACCCTGCACGAAGCCGTTTCGACCTCCACGCTGCACGAAAGCTTAGACATCGATCTGGCGCCGCGGTTCGTGGCGCCCCTGAACCGCTGGTTGATCGAGACAGCCAACTCCGCCACGGAGCCGAGAGCTTCAGCCGTCGACAAGCAGCTTCTGCAGCCGCTCCTGGCTCAGATGCGGCACGACCTGGGAGACGCCATCGGGCAATTGGCCAGCGATCGGTTGCGGATCGACGACCAAGCGCCGACCGTCAAGCAGCAGGCCGATGCGTTGTCGGTCACCCGCGCAAGGGTCTACCAGCTACTCGACGAATGCGCGAAAGCGGCCGATGTCCGCTGGCCCGAAGGGCGCTACCTCCTGGCCCCGATCGCCGGTCCCTCCCTCAGGGCGAACGGCTCGGGCGTCGCTCTCGCGCGGTTGGCGATGGGGCTTTTCTTCCCGCAAACCCGCACGCGACTCTCGGCGGAAGACGCCGCGGGCGTCGCCAACCAGGCGTGACGCGGCTCTGATGAAGAGTCTTGGCGCCACTCAGAGCGTATTTGGCGCTTGATCCGCGCCGCTCGGCAAGGAATAGTCGTGGGTGCTGACCCACGACCATTCCTCTACCCCCTGGGCGCCCGGACCGGTGTCTGACCCGACTCCCCCGTATCACGACACCGTGTTGGCGACGAATCTGCGTCTGCTGATGGCGCAGCGTGGCATCAGGTACGAGGACGTGATCGACGCCACGGGTCTCGACGCCCGCACGGTGCGCGGCATCGTCAACGGCAGCAAACGCCCCCACGCCCGCACGCTCAGCAGGCTCGCCGAGGGCCTTGGCGTGTCGGTCGAACGCCTTTTCCATTCCCCCAACCGGGTCACCGCCGAGGGTTTCGACTCCCACACCAACTCGGCGATCCAAGGCGTGATCGACGCCAATCCCGAGTTGTTCGCCGGCTGGGGCGAAGAAGATTTTGGGGAATTGTGCAGCCGGTTTGGCTGCGGCGGCGCCATGACGCAAACCGGCGTGCTGCAAGCCGCCGAGGCGATGAACCGCCACCGTGCTGTCCTCTCCCAGGCTCGCGTGGTGCTCGAGAGCGACCAGGCCGACCTGCTCACCGAAGTCGTCAAAGCGTTCTACGATCGGGTCACGCTCGACAAGTAGGCCCCACCGCTCGAGCCTCGCTGCGCCGAGGCGTCAAGCCACGAGCGTCGCCTCGACCGTGAACAAACTCCCCAAGCCGCCGGGATCGGTCAGTGTCGTGACACGATACTGCGGGCCCTCGTGGGTCCGCAGCAAGTCGTCCTTGGCGATCGCGATCGGTGAGTCGAGAACCGCCGAGTAGCGCGGCGTCGATTGCTCATCACCGAACGCGGTCGCGATCGGCCGAATAACGGCACGCGCCGATGCGGCGATGGTTTCTTCACTCACCACCTCGGCGCCCTCGCCAAGATCCTCCCAAGCCTGGCGCACCACGTCGATTGACTGACTCCGACCATGGTGCAGCCGAGCCTCGCGAGAGACGCAGCGGAGCCGGGTCTCGCCGCGCAGGCGTCCGACCGTGAGCAGCGCCCCGCAGTTGCCGTGGGAATCGATGAGTTGGTCGCCAACCTCGGGGGGATCGACGCCTTGCGGCCACTCGAATTGCCACACCGTGTCGACGCGCAGCAACGCGCCGCCCGAATCGGCCAGCTCCGAGCGCTCGCTCGAAAAGCGCCAAGCCGCGATCGTCGTCGGCTCTTCACCACGATTGCGGTGCAGGGTCAAAGTCTCGAGGCCGTCGAGCAGGGCGCCGAAGTCTCCTGCCGCGTTCCAAGCAATCGCCATCAGCTCGTTCCTTGGGATTTGATCTCGAAAGGCTCGTACTCGCTGAGCTTGCGGTCGCACCAATCGACGGTGCGTTGCAATGCGTCGGCGTACTGCTCCCAATGGACCCGTTGGCCGTCGACCCAGTAGGTCGGCTTCTGCTCGGCGCGGATGGCCACGAGTTGGGAGAGGGTTTGCGCCCGGACGGAATGGATTTGCTTGGTGTCTTCGTTCATGCTCATATCGCCTTGATTCGGAACCGGAACACGATCTTTTGGCCACTGACAGGCGTGACCTCGTAGCGAACTAAGTACGCGCGTCCGGCGGCGGGAAACGCCTCGGCCGACGAGACATCGACTTCGTGGCGGAAGTTGTAGCCGCTCTCGTCTGCCTCCCAGTAGCCGTCCGTTTGGAGGGCGGCGAAAAAGACGTCGCCCGGCGTGAGCGGGTTGTTAGCGTGGCCCTCGACGGGCGTGAGCTGATGCGGCCGGCACGCGTCGACCTCACTCACCGAGTAGCTGACCGCCGATACCTGCGCCGGCGTCAGAAGCGCACCGTCCGCGCGAACAACGCGCGCTAAGAGCACGGCGCCACTCGACTCGAACAAGGTTCCCGCAGCGTCTCGGGCGTGTTGCATTGCTATCGCACCTCCGTCAGAAGTCTTTCTTCAGTTGATCCGAACCCCGCTAGCCGGGGAGACGATTGCTCAGCGTTTGCGAGTCGCACGCCAAACGCCTCGCCACGATAAATCGATGGGGAAGCCGACCATCGCGACATCCCATCCCCGTGCGGATAGAGAATCGCCGGGTGCCTCTCCCCACCGATGGTCCCGCTGGGGGTCAGGCCGATCCCCAGCGGCGCGACGCCCTCGAGTCGCACCAAGTCTTGGTAAACCACCAGTTCGTCCAAGCGATTCGTCAGCGCCCGAGGGGAAACTCCTTTGCCAAGCGCCGCGACCTCGGCGTCCGTGAGAGCGGCTTTCCAGATCGCCACCTCGGCCAAGGCGCCGGAGAACGGGAAGTTGGTCCCATCGCGAGCGAGCAAGCCCACGCCCAGAACGTCCACCCCGCTAGGAGCCGCCTCAGAAGCTTGCGATTGCTTGGCGCCGCCGTTCAGGTAGACCCGCCGCGAAACGGCGCTCTCGAACACCGCCGCCCCGTGGCTCCAATCGTTGCTCGGGTAGGTCACGGTCGTGTCGAGAGGCGTAAAGGCGCCCGACCTCACCGCGGCTCGCAGCACGCCGTCGCTTTGCACGCCGAGCGAGAAATACTCGTCGCTTTCCGAGCCATTGCAACAAGACAGCAGCACCGCGGTTTGGAGCGTAGCGGGCCGGAACCAGCACGCGATCGTCAGCGGCGTTTCGCCCACGCCTGGGGCCAGGCCGCCACTGAGATGGCTGCCGCCGTGGATCGTGATGGCCATGAGTCACGCCTCCTTCAGTTCAACAGCAAGCAGCTCGGCGTCGCCGGCGAGGGTGTCGGCCGCGTCGGTCCCAAGCCGCGAGACCCGCAACCGATAAGGCTCGCCGGCGTGGGGCAAAAGGGTTTCCGCGGCGCCGAGAGTCAGCTCGCACTGGACGAGATCGCCCGCTTCGCTCGGCGCCGCCGAGGCGCCAGTCACGGGGTCGCTCAGCGCGTCGGAGTCAAGATCAAAGGCGCCGAGCGAAGCGTCGTCTAGACTGCGTCGTTCGAACGCGGCGCCCCACAGCACGGCGCCAGAGGTCGCCGTCGTGGCGGCCCACGTGAGGATCGCTTTCAGCTCGCCGCCGCCATAGTTCGAAGGCAGCACGCCGCTGTAGTCGACCGATTTGTCCTCCCCCTCGGCAAAGTCAAGCACCACGTTGCCGTTGCGCAAGTCGATGCTCGCGTGGTCGTCCGCCGGCAAGCGGGCGGCCAGTGCGTCGTAGATTGCCAGTGTGTCCGATTGCGCCATCACAAGCCTTTGCTAGGAAGTCGGGCGTGGAAGAGCCTGAGGGCCGAAAGAGGCTCGCCCCCGAGAAAACCTCGGGGACGAGCACAGGGCGCCGCGAGCGTCAGCCGGTGCACTTCACCACGAAGCGCGGATTGAGCACCGCGGCGGCGCCACGCTCGCTCGCCTTGAAGCGGAACACGATGTCGTTGTTGAATGCGGCGTCGCTCGCGAGTGGCGCCTGGGTGACCGTGATCGGCCAGTTCTCCATGTACGCGAACGCCTTGCGGAAGTCGCCCAGGAACCACCACTTCTTCGCGTCGGCAGCCGATTCGCCCGAGGCGATCACCCGCCGGTACGCCAGCCGGCTCGCCTCGACTCGGTAGTCGCCAAGCGGGTTGGGCGCGATCGTGGTCGAGGGGGCGCCCGATCCCGTGTAAGAGATCTCGGCGGCGTTGAACGTCCGGTGAGCGGCGTGCCGGTAAGCCGGCATCACCAGGGCGGTCGTCGCGCTCAGCATCACCGGCTCGCCCGTCGCGGGATCGAGGATGTCCGCAAGCACCTGCTCGGCGGCGTCCACGCTGGTCCAGTCGACTAACTCGTTCCCGCTGAGCTCGTTGATCCAAGGGCCGCTCGTCTGGTAGGTGTCGTAGGCCACCCCCTTGTGCTTGTAGTTGTTGGCGACGCCGACGATCAGGTCAAGCAGCCGCTTCTCCTTGTTGAGGCCGAGCACTTCGCCCACCTCCGAAGCCCGCGACAGGACCAGATTCGTGCGGTCGAAGAAAACCGCCTCCCGTGTGATCGGCACGATGAAGCCACGCTTCGTGGTCGACGGGGTCTCGATGTAGTCCTCGTCGAACCCGAGGTTCGGGTACGGCATGCCTGGGCCGACCTCGTCGACCTGATCGCCGATACGTGACACGCCGGGGATCTTCTCGCCGTCGAGCCGCGTGGGGATCGTGTCGACCAGCCGCGAGGCGACGAACGCCTCTTGCGTGTAGGCCTCGAGGATCTTGGCTTGCACCACTTGGCCGGCGACGCCCTGGAACGCTGTGGCGTCGACGCCGTCTCCCGACTCTAGCAGGGCTGTCTCACCCGCCGCGCGGGGGTCGAGCGTGCGGACCCACTCGCGGCCTTCGGGGATCAGCGCCTCGGCCAAGTCGCGGATGCTGAAGTCTTCGGGCTTGAGGCTTCCTTCGGTCAACGCCTCGGTGAGGTGGGCGACGGTTCGGCGCGGGCCGTCGAGGTCGTAGCGTCTCTTGAGTTCTCGGTAATTCACGACAGTCACGGGGCAGTCTCCGGTGGAGAGGGTTATGGCTGGGAATAGGGCAGCTCGCGCCCACGCCCCCCGCCCTCGGCGGGGAGGGGGACAAAGGACGCCGTGGAAAGGCGCCTCAGGCAGGCGTCTGCACGCCGCCGCGCATCACGGTGCTGGCGATGTCCACAAGCACGCGGGTCGCGGCCGGAGCGACCCGTTTGGCGCAGCGGCCCAGGGCGGCCGCCGCCGTTCCCGCTCCCGCCACACGCTGATCCAGCAGCGCGTCGCCATCGCCGTTCTCGGCCGGGCCAAGCAACGCGCCGAGCTCGAAGGTCGCCGCCGCGCACTCGAACTCGAACACGCCCGACGTGGCGATCCGGATCGAATCGGTCTGGCCCGCCCGCGAGCACTGCATCGCGACGCCGACGAAAACGCTTTGCAACTCTTGTTGGTTGAGCACCAACGACCCTTCGTCGGCTAGCGACGAGGCAGGCTTCGCGTCGTCGGTGTCGAGATAGACAAGGTCGCCGATCTCGATCTCGGTCGCCGAGTCGACCGGCAGCATCACCGGGTTCGTGTCGCCGTAGCGCCAACGCATCGTGTTCGCCATTTTTCGATCTCCGTGGTTGAAGGGCCGCGTGCTGGGTTGGTTGAATCGTGTCGAACGTGTCAGCGGGTGATCGCCTCGAGGAAGCTCTTAGCGGCTGTCCCTGTGTCGGCGGCTGCCTCGCCCGGGTAGAGCGGTTGCTCTTGCGAGCGGACCAGCGCCTGGCGGTCCGAACGGGACGCCTCGGCGACGATCGCCCGGCGGTCCTCGATCAATCGGACGAGTGCTGCGTCGTCAGCCGCGAGCAGCGTGTCGGCGAACGCTTGGCTCACGATCGTCCGCGAGGCCGGGTCGGCGGACCCCATCCGCGGCAGGCCGTGCTCCTCGAGCAAGCCGTCGATGCGGTCGCGCTTCTGACGCTGAGTCTCGGCTTCTTCGAGCGTCCGAAGCCGCTCGCGGTCTGGCGCCGCCCGGTCGCGGTCGCGTGACTCGATGGCCTCCACCAGATCGGGGCGGTTCGCTTCGATCTGCTCGAGCGTGAGAGCCGACCACGCCCGCGGCTCCCTAGCCGCGGGAGACGCGTCGGATCCGGCGTGCTCGAACAGCCCACGGGTCGTCGCCGGATCGGCCACGAGGTCGACGCTCTGGACTCGCTGGATCGACTCGACGACCAGCGCTCCCGCCTCCCAGGCGGTGCGGGCGACCACGTTGTGCGACAGGCCGACGTTCTCCGGGGAATGTTCGGCGTCCCAGGCGAGCTGCTCCGAAAGGGCGTGCTTCGGGTTGTAGTGCAGCGCGCCGAAGAGCCCCTCGCCCGGCCTGAGCTCCACGCCCCGGATCACGCCCAGCCGGTCGCGGTAGTCGCGCGGCGAGAGGGGGTCGCCTTGCGGGTGGTTCACGTTGACCTTGGCGCCCTCGTACAGCGAGATCGCCTCACGCAAGGCCTTCTCGCGGTAGCGGCGACCGTTCTTCGACTCGAGCCCGAGCAACTTCACGCCGCGGAGAACGCCGGCGCCGGCGTCGGTCCTGAGCTGCACGCCGCGCGAGTCGACGTACTCTTGCAGCACCGCAGGCTCGGGCAACGTTTTCTGCTCGTTGGTGGCTTGGTTCATATCAGGCTCCTGGAATGCAAAAAGCCCTTCTCCCGGCCACGCGTTCGCTGAACGCGCGGGGCGGAAGAAGGGCTCGAGGGGGGATGGGCCGCTCCCCTTAGGAAGCGGCGCTCGGCTCGACGCCGTCGGTTGTGTGATCGACTCGTGCTACTTGAGCGTCTGCTCCGTCGCGATGCGGACTTGTTGGATGCGGCCGTCCTGCACGTTGAAACTCAGCGTCGCGGCGCCGAAGAACCCCCGCTTCGAGGTCTCTGCCAGCAGCCTGACGAGAGCCGCCTCGGCTTGCTCAACACGGCCGATGCGTTTGGTCGTTGGCGGGGGTGAGTGCTTCATGACCGCCATTATAACACGTGTACGCTTGTCCTCTACTTCGCGTTTTGGCCACCCGCCATTTTCTCGTCGTGGAGGCGCAGGTTCTTCTGCTCCTGGTCGTAGTCGAGACCCAGGTGTTGGCTCCAAGATTGTGGAGAGAGGACCCCGCTCTGGTGCGCGATCTGATCGATGCGCGTCTCCTCGATGCGGTTGCGCACGTGGACCGACGGCGCCGTCGCCTGCACCTGCACCGCTTGGCCAACACCGTCGGGCAAGCGGCCGGCGCGAACGGCGCCGTCGATCACCCGCCACATGACCTCCAGGTCGTGCTCGATGGTCGCCGCCTGCACCCGTTCGAACATCTTCACGGCGGGGCCTTCGGCGACCATCGTCGACGAGAAATTGGCGTTCGACGCGTCGGAGGTGAACATGAACTCGGGCATCACGAGCCGCGCCGCGACCGCCCTCAGCTCGGCCTGCAAGATCGTGACGTAGCTGCTCGCGTCGACGCCCGTGGCGGGGAACTCGTACTCCAGGCCCGCCGGGGCGTCGAGGATCGTGCCGGGGCCATACTCCGTGAGCCGCCGCACGCGCCCCGACCGGTCGGCGGCGTTCTGCGTCGCCTGGTTGGCGACGAACTGCTCGACCCCGGTGCGCGACGCCGAGCGGTGCCTGCGTATCAGGGCGATCGCCGACTGGATCTCGGCCACCACGCTCATGTTCCTGAGCAGCTTCTCGGCGCGCCGCAGGTTCGATCGCACGGGGGCGAAGAGCGGCAGGCCACGCTTCACGTTGCTGTCGACGTTCGCCTTGCGGTGCTGCACCTCGGCGGCCGCCGTCAGCTCGTCGTCGATGTAGTAGCCCTCGACTCGCTCCACGTCGTGGGGGTCGGTCAGCACGCCGTGCGTGGCGTGTGGGTTGTGACTCTCGGCGGTCGGCCGGGCGATCTGGTGCGGCTCGATGTAGCGGATGCGGGTGACGCCGCGCGAATCGACGAAGAAACGCAGGAACACCTCGCCGTCGCGGTCGAGACGCCGCATGCTCTCTTGCTGGCGGGCGTGCCAACGGTTCACTTCGAGGAACTCGTCGATCACCGCCTGGACACGGGCGGCCAGCTCCATCGGGGCGTCGATCCCTTTGCGGATGGTCGCGTGGTAAACGTGCCCGGCGCCGACCGCGTAGCTGATGCGGTTCTCGTGGCCGTTGATGGCGAACTCGTTCGTCAGGGCGAGCAGCCGGCACTCCTCGCGGAGCTGCGCGAGCTGCGGCGCGGCGAGGCCCTCACCGGCGCCGCGGCCTTGGCCCGCGACCGACACGGGCAGCCACCAGCCGTCTCCCTCGCCGTGGTAGGCCTCGTGGGGATCGACGAAGCTGTCCCACAGCGCGTCGAACGCCTCTTGCAGGCGGCTCTCGAGTCGGTTCAAGCCGGCGCTCGGCGCCTCGGTCGATTCGGGCATCGTTGTGCTCCTGAGAAGGGATTGCTCGGAAGGTTTGCGGTTCACGGCTCGTCGATCGCGACCGAATCGCCCCGGCTACGCCACACCTCTTCGGCGAGTCGCAGGGCCATCTCGAGGGCGTCGGGTCCGTCGTCGTGCGAGGCGATCGGGAAATCGCGGAGCTGCTCGACCAGGAGCTTGGCCCCGGCCGAATCACGCCGGAACCGCAGCCGCCGCTGCGAGAGGTACGGTCCCAACCGGCGAATGCGCACCAGCTTGCTCACGTGGTTGTGTATCTCGCACGGCGCGAAACCGATCTCGCCGACGCGATGGAATTCGGCCACGAACTCGGCGGCTAGCAGCTGCTGCCATTGGTTCGCCTCGACGCCAAAGGCGTGGGGCCGGAACCTGCGGCACCACTCCACACCGTCGGCGACCATCCGCGGCGTGGGGCGACGCTGGAGGTCGGCGTCGACGTGGATCACGCCCTGCGAGTCAACGCCGAGCATCACGATCGCCGAATAGTCCCCCTGCCGCGAATCGGAGCCCTTGCTCGGGTCGAGCGCCATGGTGCGAAGCGTCAAGAGTTCGGGCCACTCGTCGAACCAGCAGCCGTCGCCGAAGTACGCCTCGGGCCACTCGCACTTTTCGGGGTCGGCCGGCTCGCCTTGCTTCTCGCGATCGAAAGCCGAGGCGCCGCTCTCCACCCGCATCCGCATCAAGGCGTACAGGTCCTCTTCGGCGGGCCACAGCACCTCGGCGCCCCGGTCCATCTCGCGGCGGCGGGTGTGATAGAACGATCGCGCGTCCGCCGCGGGGTCGCTGCGATCGTGGTCGCAATAAATCTTCTCCCACTCGGCCCACAACTCGGCGGCGGCGGGCCAGCGGGCAAGCGACTTGAACAGCCGAGAGTCCCACCCCGGCGCCGCCAGCAGCCGCATCGCCAAGGCGTCGCGGTGCAGCGCGGTGGCGAGGTTCACCACGTTGGTCCGCTCCGTGCCCGCTTTGAGCAGCGCGCCGTGAAACCACTCATGAGAAGCCTGTCGCAGCGTCGCCGAGGCGATGTGCCCGTCGTTCTGAAGGTCGTCGCAGACGATCAGCGTGGGCCGGTGGGCGCGTTGACGCCGCCCGCGGATCCGCTGCCCGGCGCCGTACGCCTCGATCACCACGCCGTTCTTGAGTTCGATGCCGGCGGCCGTCCAGCGGGAGCCGCGGGCGGTCGCCCGGGGGTACGATCTGGCGAGGCGTTCGTTCTCGAGCAGCTCGGTCTTCACGTTCTCCAGGTGGGCCTGCGCCTGGCTCTTGGTGTCGGAAACGATCCAGATGTACGGCTCGCTCGCGTCGAGCGCCGCGCGGAGCACGCAGCCGAGCGTCGCCAGGGTCGACTTGGCGGCGCCGCGGGGGCCGACCAGATTGACCTTCACGCCACGTTCGACCGTCATCCGATCGAGTCGCTCGGCAAGCCAATGGTGCATCGCCGAGGGCGGCTTGGCGAAGTGGTCCGGCAGGCAGCGGCGGCCCCAACGTAGCAGCCCCTCCGAGGCGTCGGGCGCCGCGTCTTCGGGTGGCGCCTTGGCGAACGCCGCCGGGAGCGCCGCGCTGAGCGATCTCGCCAGCCGAGCGGTCGGGCGACGCAATGTCGGAGGACGGGTTGTCGTCTGACGGGCGATGGGGTCGATCACTCTTCGTATTGTTCGATAGGATTGATCGGGGTCGAAGAATCTTCCGAGGCGTCAGCGGCCCCTCGGGCGGGCGGCTCACGGCCGGGCTCGATCTCGTCGTCCTCCTCGTTCACTCCGACGATCAGCTCGCGGAGCCGCTCCAGCAACCGCGAGCGGTCCTCTTCGTCCTGGACCTCGCAAGCGATGTGCTCGGCGAGCGCCTCGATGAACCGCTTGAGCTCCGCACGGGTGACAGCGCCGAAGTCTCGGCGGGCGAATCGCTCGGGCGCCAGTCGCTCGAGCCACCAAACGCTCGCCCGCCAATTCTTCTCTTCCCGTCCCGCTTGCTGGATGTTGCGCATGTGGGCGAGTTCGGGGCTCGCCTCGGCGCGCCGCAGCCGCTGCTGAAAATCGGCGTCTGAATCCGCCTGACGATCCAGGTCTTCCACCCGACAGCCAACGTATTTCGCCGCCGTCTCGCGGTCGCACCCGACGGCCAGAATCAGGCAGGCTTCGCGTTGTTGTTCATCCGTGAGTGGCGTCATGAGAGCGGTCAGCTATCAGCTTTCAGCGGTCAGTAAACTAGTTTGAAAACATTCATCCCGTAGCTGATGGCTGAGTGCTGATCGCTGATCGCTCCTCCCCCACATACTCGAACGACACGACCGCACGCCCCGCCGCGCTGCGGTACGCCTTGAAGGCGGTGCGGCTGCGTCGGCGGTTCGATCGGTTGACCCCCACGGTCCGCCACAGGGGCGAATTGCGGCAGTGGCCGATCAGCGCCGGGTGGCTGCTCGTGACATTGATCCGCAGGCCCTCGTCGCGGTGCAATTGTGCGACGGCGGCGACGAACCTCATACCGATCCCCATGCCCTGGTAGTCGGGCAGAGTGACGATCCGCGTGAATCGGCGGCGGCCGCGTTGGGCGATCACCGGCAGTGTGGCGGCGAAGGCGACCGGCTTGCCCTCCCAGGTGGCCAAGTAGCAGCGCGCCTGCGGGGCGAGCGACCCAGTCAGATAGTGATGACGCGCAAACAATCGCCAAGCCGCCAGGGGGCAGCGATGGATTTCCAATCGCACCTCGGGGCGCCGCCACGGTCGCCGCCGAAGACGCCTCCGCTGCAATTGCCCCGTGGCCATGTCGAGCACCCAGTCGGGCGCGAGCCAGTCGGCCACGTCGTAGTGGCACGTCACGGCAACGAACCGGCACGGGATCCTCCCGCTGCGGATTCCTTTGGCGATCGCCGCCGAGCAGACCTTCGCCACGTCGCGGTCCACCACGCTCGTGAACTCGTCGAACGCGACCAGCGGCTTGCCCTCGTCGAGGCTGCCCCGCGACAACGCCCGCGCCAGGTCGCAGCGGAAGCGTTCGCCACCACTGAGCACCGCGTGCGGCTTGAGCCACGACGGCGGCGAGCTGAAACCGACGGCGGTCATCAGCTCGATCACCCGCCGCACGGGCAGTCGTTCGTCGAAGCCTTCAATCACCGCGCAATCGGCGGGCCAAGCCGCCGGCTCGTAAAGATCGGCGCCGAACGCCTCACGGGCGATCGTGCTCTTGCCGCTCCCCGACGGCCCGACCACCAGGCCGATCTCCCACGGCTCGCCTTGGTCGGGAAGCTCGACCGAAAAGGTCTCGCTCGACCGATCGTCCAGCGGCACGTCGAACATGCCCGCGACTTGCTGAACGCGGAACGACTCGCTCACGGGGCAATCGACGGTGACTTTGAATTGGGACATCGATGCGGTGGGTAGGAGATTGGGGGAGGTTGGTGACAGGGGGAGGTTGGAGAATGACGAATGACGAATCTGTCGGTGGGTGGGCGCCTCGTTTCGTCATTCGACATCCGTGCTTCGTCATTTGCTTGCTCACAGCGTCAGCACGCGGCAATTGAACCCCTCACTGCGCATCCGCTCGTAGACCGCTTCCTGCTGCTGCTCGCCATCGACCTCGATGACCACCTGGTAGCTGGCGGGGATGTCGACTTCGTCCTTGCCCTCGAACGGGTCAAGCCCGGGGTCTTCGATCTGCGCGGCGATCTTCGCGAAGGCTTGCCGCAGGTCGTTGCTCTCGGTCTCTACGGCGGCGAGCAACTCGGCTGCGCGGCGGTCGTCGACGCCGGCCATCGCGGCGAGCGGGTCGTGCGACAGCAACGCCTTGCGGGCCTCTTCTTCGTTGAGATCGACCACGATCACCGGCACCTCGGCGGCGCCGGCGGTCTCGGCCCGCAGGTGGCCGTCGATCAGCTGAAGACGGCCGTCCTCGAGCTCGCGTGCGATCACCGCGCCGGTGAAGCCGATCTCACGCAGCACTCCCCTGAGCGCCCCCTTCTGGTGGCGCGAGTGGGTGCGCCAGTTCTCGGGGTGGGGCAGCAGTTCCTTCGCCGCCACCCGGCGGAAGCCTTTCACGCGGTCGCGGAACTTCACTGGCGTGTCTCCATGACGAGCAAACGGACGTCGGCCTGCAAGACCTTCACGTCGTTCTTCAGGTGGGTGAGTTCGATCTCGAAACGGGCCTGCTTCACCCGGTTGGCGGCCGCCAGGTCGTGGACCTGGTAGAACGTAGCGGCGACCATCGCGAGGATCGTCAGCGCCACGGTGCAGAGCCCGCCCCAATCGGCCGGGGCGAGGCGGACACGTTCTTGACTCGATACTCGGACCATGAATTAGCCGCCGATTTTCGCCGATGGAACGCGGATGCATCTCGTTACAGAGCGTCACTTCGATTGGCGGAAGGCGTTCAACTGAACGACCCAATACAAATCGATGTAATATTTATTAGCAAACCGATTCAGCCTCGATGAAAAGCATCCGCGTCCATCTGCGCTGATCTGCGGCTATTCCTCACGGCCCCGGCGCCGGTGGGATGATCGGGGCGGCGTTGGCCGAGGCGACACCCGCGGTAGAACCTGTCGACGATGAGCCGCCGCGAGTCGTCGAGTAGAAGTTCGTCAGGTTCGTCGGCCAGGGACCGATGTCGGCCGGCAGCTCCGTCACGGGGATCCCCTCGGCCAGCTGCTCCAGCCGGTCCTCGGTGAACACCCGGTCGAGCCGCGGCACGGTGTCGACCATCTCGGTCGCGGTGAAGTACTCGCCGGGGTTGTACGAGCGGAAGTCGTCTTCGGTGAGGGCGAACCCGGCGGCCATCGCCTCGTCGCGGCTCTTACCGAACAGCTCGATCGCCATGTTCGTGTACACGCGGCGGACGTACTGGCCGACCTGGCCGGCGAACGCCGTGGAGATTTCGAGCTCCTTGCGGTTCTCGGTGTGCTGCATCGCCTCGGCGAGCGACACGAGAATGAGCCCCGCCCAACGCCGCATGAACGGGTTGCGCACATGGAAATACGGCGTCGGGTAGACGCGGAACACCTCGCCGGCGGGGCGGGCGTGGAGCACCTCCATGTTGTCGTCGCCCGGCGCCACGGCGCGGCCGGCCAAGATGCTTGCGGCCCGCAGGTAGAGCTTGTGGACGCGTCGGCAGGTGTTGACCGACGGCGGGATCCGCAGGTCGGCGTCCTCGTGGTGCATCAGGTGGAACAGGTTACGGCCCACGAGGTCGACCCAGTCGGTCACCTGCGGGTTGAGGCTGCCGATGTCGTTCGACCAATTCGGCACGGCGTACCCCGCCTCGCCGAAGAGGCCAACGTTGTACCAAAGCACGGCGTCGGTGTTGGTGATAGGCATTGAATAGGCTCCTGGCTGTTTGCTGTTAGCTATTGGCTGCTAGTAGCCGACGACCCTTGCTCGTCGGAGTACGGTACTGATCTCAGACCTCCCACCTCTCGTCTCCTCCCGATTCACCCCGCGCTAAGCTTCTGCTTGATGAGGCTTTCTAAATTCATCAGCACCTCGACCGAACCGGGGAACTTGCGGGCCACTTGCTCGCGGGCCCACTGGTGAGCGCGGGCGTAGTCGTCGCGTTCGAACGGCACGTAGTGGCTCTCGGGCACGACGCGCTGCGGCGGCGGGGGCGTGTCGACCGCGACGGCTCGCTGCTCGGCCCGGTCCCAGGTGTAGCCGCTTGGCTTGTGGGATCTCGTGTCATGGGCGAAAGCCTCCCTCGGCGACGGCCTCCCGACCGCCGCGCCGCTTCAAGAGCCATGCCCCCACGACCAGCCCCACGCCGACGGGCCCGCTCACGCCGAGGCCCGTGTAGAGCCAGCGGCTGGCGGCCGCGCGGCCAAGGCCTTCGGCGGCGCCCTTCGCGTGGTCCCACCGGCTGGGCGGGGCGGCTTGCCCGTCGTGCAGGATCGCTTCCAGCCGACTTTCGATCTCACACTGGCGGCCTTGGACCGATCCGACGGTTTGCTGATGGAGTGCCTCGAGCCGCGTGTTGAGTTCTTCGCTCGTGACAAAGTGTTTGTGAGAGGTCTTACCGGCCGCTACCGAGCGGCGGAGTTCTTCCAAGCTCCGGTCGAGGCTCGCCCACTTCGGGCCACACTCGCACGCGGTTAGCGGCGTCGGGGCGGTGCTCGGCTTGGCTACAACCGCCCGTTTTTCCTCCTCGGCGCCAAGCACCCGCTGCATCAACCGTTTGATCGGCTCGCCGGTGGTGAAGTACGTGGCGCCGCTACGCTCGCCCCAGACGACGCCGACCAGCCGCCCCGCGGCGTCGAGCACCGGGCCGCCGCTGTCGCCCTGCCGCACAGCGCCGCGGAGCAGCAGGCTCGGGTAGCCGGCGCCGGCGGGGGTCGCTTGGCCGACGACCGGGCCCCGCACACAGGCGTATCGCCCCGTGGGACCGTATCCGCAGGCGGTGAGCACGCCTCCTTGCGAGCCATGGTTCACAACGAACGGCGTGGCCCTCGTCTCGCTTGTCCGCAGCAGCGCGAGGTCGTGCGCCCGGTCCCGGGCCACGACGACCGCGGCCAAGCGTCCGATGGCGGCCGACTCGACGCTCGTCCGCCCCGGGCCGTCGTCGAACAGGTGGGCGCAGGTCAGCACGTAGCCCGCACCGCCTTGGTGGGCCACCAGGGCGCCGCTGCCGAGCGAACGGCCTTCACCTGTCTCGTGGACGATCCGCACAACGTTCGCCGGCGCCGGAGTGGCGTTCTCGACCGGCGGCCTCGACGGTCGTGGCGCCACGGGACACCAGCCACCAACGCACTGCGATCGGGCGTTGGAGCCCATCAGCGCGAGGCAGAGAAGCATCGCCGATATTTGCTTGCTGTGATTCATAAGGATGTATGCCTCACTCCCCCGTCAATGTGAACTGGTACTCGTAGAACGGGCTCCGCGCGAGGTCGGCCGGTTCGGTGAGCCGGTCGGCCAAGTACGGCGCCGGATCGACGCCGCCGGCGATGCGGTCGGCCATCGCACACGCTTGGCTGCAGAACGGCGGCCGACGGTCGACGGCGTCGTCCTCCACCTCGGGCCGAACCAACAGACGCACGAAGGGCAGGTGCAGCAGCGCGGCGGCGGCCACCGCGCGGTAGCCGTAGTCGCAACCCGCCAGGCGCCGCATGTAACGCGTCGATTGCATGCGGTCGTACTCGCTCCAACGGCCCGACGGGTTGGTGCGGAACACGTCGATCCGTCCCGGGCAGCAGCGGACTTGGCTCGCGAGCGTGACGGCCCGTCCGCCGTGCCACTCGCGCACCTCGAGGCAGAACGGCGTGTCGCCCCACCAGGCGACCTTGGCGGCGTGCGAGTGCTCACCCCGCCCGGCGACGGCGATCAACCCGCGGCGGCGGAACAGCAGCAGGTCGCCGTCGTACAGCCGCCGCCGGGCGTCGTCGAGCGTGATCAGCGTTCGCAGATGGGGGGGCATAGCGATCCCGTGAAAGTTGGCGCACAAAAAAAGAGCCCGGCGCGATCGCTCCTTGCGGAGCGTGCGTCGGGCTCTTTGGGGACGCCGCCGAGCCGCGTTGGCTCAGGGCTCCTCTCGGACGCCGATGATTGATTTGACGTGCGTTACTTTACCGCGCGTGGTGGCTCAATTTCCACAAAGAAGTCGCCACAGATTTTTGCCGATGGAGACGAACCCCTTCTAGTTGATTGAGCCGGCTAGCTCAAACAATAGACATCCGCGTCCCTATGCGCCTATCGGCGGCTGCTGTCCCCGGCGCCAGCCATGCGGCCGGGGGTGGCGCTCTCGGCGGCGTAGAATTCGGCCCACACGGGCAGATGGTCGGAGACGAGCTTCACCTGGTCGCGCGTGAGATTGAACATCCGCTGCAGGTCCAACACGCCCGAACGGCCGGTGAACTCGGTCGTCGCGATCCGCTGGATCAGCAGGTTGTCGTGCAGCTTGTTGCCGGCGGTGTTGGTCGAGCGGTCGCGGATAAGCGGGTAGATGCTCGGGATCCGCGAGAGCCCCGCCAGGTCGCTCGGTTCGAGCGGCCGGCCCGAGCGGCTCTGCCCGTAGGGCTCCGACGAAGGGACCGCCGTGTTGAGGTCTCCCAGCAGGATCACGTCGTCCTCGGCGCCGCCGCCGATCGTGAGCCGCTGCACCTGTTGGTAAACCTGGGCCAACGCGTTGAGCTCTTCCTCAACCTCGTCCGGGTCGGTGTGGGTGTTGATCAGGATGAACGTGAACGCTTGGTCGGGCGGCACGTTGCGGGTGCGGAACATCGAGACATGCGGCTCGCGGCTGAGATAGTTTTGCTGGTCGGGCGCGACAAAGTCGACCTGCGGGTTCAGCTCGATGGTGGCGCGGTTGTAGATGTAGGCGTACTGCTCGGTCTGCGTGGTGCGTCCCAGACGGGGGCTCACGGTGGCGTCGTACTGCGTGCGGCCGTCGTTGTTGACGTAGGTCGCTAGGAAGTTTTGGATCAGGTAGTTGTCTTGCGTGCTGATCTCCTGGATCGCGATCACGTCGAACATCCGCACGATCGCGCCGACAACGCGCATCACGTTCTCGTTGCTCGCCTTCTTCGGCCCCCAGTCGCGGATGTTGAACGTGCCGATCCGGATGGTTGGCGGCACGCCGCCCTGCTGGGCGACGGGCTGAGCGGACTGCCGCGGCCCCGTAACGAATTGCGGCGGCGAGTAAGGTTGCTGCTGGGCCGAGAAGTTCGGCTGCTGGGAATAGTTGGGCTGCTGGGAGTAACCGGACCCCTGGAGCATGCCGCTGGCGGTGGTGACCGCCTGGCCGACTTGCGCAGGCGAAATCCCGCGCAGGAAGGTGTACCCCCCACCGACAAGCAGGGCGAGCAGACCGAGTGAGACCAAGCGTTGCACGAGGGCCCCTCCTTGGGCGCACGGCTAGCGGCAGTAATGTTCCCTGCCAACGCACCTTGGGCGCGCGACAGCATCGCGTGGAGAGAGTACCGCAATCACGCCGGGCGACCTAGACGAGTCGCGGCCCTGGAACCGCTATCGGCGCCAGCACCGTGGGGCGGTGCCTCAGCGGGTCGCCTCGCGGACCAGGTGCCCCAATTCGGGGCCGATCAGCTTCTCGACCGCCAGCCGCACCGCGGCCGGCGAGCCGGGCATCGAGAGCACCACCGTCCGCCGCGCGACGCCGCCGGTCGCCCGGCTGAGCATGGCGGCGGGGCCGATCTCCTCGTAGCTGAGCGCGCGGAAGATCTCGCCGTAGCCCGGAAGCGGCTTGTCGAACAGCGCCTCGAGCGTTTCGCACGTCTGGTCGCGGGCGGCGATCCCCGTGCCGCCGGTGAGCAGCACCGCGTCGACTGAGGGGTCGTCCGCGAAGCCGAGGACCAACGCGCGGATCCCCCCGGGCTCGTCGGGCGTGAGACGCCGGAGGGCGACCTCGTGGCCGGCGACCGTCAGCAACTCGGCGAGCAGGTTGCCGCCGCGGTCGTTGTGCTCGGTGCGGGTGTCGCTCACCGTGACGACCGCGCAGCGGACTTTTTCGGGGGCTTCGCGGCGGTGCTGCTGGGGAGGCGTACCCGCGGGCTTCGAAGGGTCAGTGGGGGGGCTCATCGAGCTCCGCTCCTCGGGTTGTAGCGGTGAGACGGGTTCTCCGCCTCATGGGAAGCCAAGCCCGCGTCGCGGGGCCGCTGTATAATAGAGCAAGCCAGCTCGCACCGCTCACCCCGCCCCACGTGATGCCCCGCACTCCGCACATCCCCCTCGTCCTGATCGCCGCCCTCGTGGCTTGCGACGCGCGACTGGCGTGCGCCGAATCGGTCGAGCTCGAAACCGGCGGCCGGGTCGAAGGCGCCTTGATCCGCGACGGGGCGAACGACCGCTCGCGGGTCACGCTCGAGCTGAGCAACGGCCGTCTGGTGCTCGACCGCAGCCAAGTCGACCGCATCACAACCGAGCCCACGGAGAAGACCGAGTACACCCTGCGGGCGCCGACCACCCCCGACAACACCGAGGCCCAGTGGGCTTTCGCACTGTGGTGTCGTGACCGCGGGCTGAGCGATCAGATGCGCACGCACCTCGAGCGTGTCGTCCAACTCGACCCGAACCACGAAGAGGCGCGGCTGCTGCTCGGCTACCAACAAGTCAACGGCGGCTGGGTCACCCGCGAGCAATTGCTCGAAGCGCGGGGTTTGGTGCGTTACGAAGGCGACTTCCGGACGAGGCAAGAGGTCGCGTTGCTCCAGCGCAAGAAGCTCGCCGAGCAGGCCGCCGAGCAATGGCGCGACAAGCTCGGCCGCTGGCGCCGCGATTTGAACTCCTCTCGCACCGAGACCGCTCTCGACGCCCAGCGTCGCTTCGAAGAAGTCCGCGACCCCGCCGCGGCGACCGCCCTGGTGCGTCTGCTGCGTGGCGAGTCGGACCCGTTGGTGCAGCTGCTCCTGATTCAGACCTTGGGATACATCGACAACTCGGCCGCGGTCGAGGCGCTCGTGAGCCTATCGCTCGAGAGCCCCGACGGCGAGGTCCGCATGGCGTGCGTCGAAGCGCTCGTCGAAGCCGAACGACGGGGGCTCGTGGGGCCCTACGTCCGGGCGCTCTCCAGCCGCGACAACGCTATGATCAACCGGGCGGGAGAGGCGCTCGGCATGCTGGGCGAGCCCGCGGCCATCGGCCCGCTGATCGGCGCCTTGGTGACCGAGCACCGCCATCAAGTGGGCAACGACTCGGGGGGCGACTCCTACTCGCTCAACACCGGCACGGGGCAGCACTCGTTCGGCGGCGGCGGGCCGAAGATCATCCGCCGACAGATCCGCAACCCGAGCGTGCTCGCCGCGCTGGCCAAGCTGAGCGGAGTGAACTTTTCCTACAACGTGCGGGCGTGGGAGAACTGGCTTTCGTCGCAAGCGCGGGCGACGCCGGTCGACCTGCGCCGCGATTTCTGACCGTACTTCTTTCTTCGCAAGGACGCCCGTCATGCCCACCGTTGCAATCGTCGGCGCGAGCAGCGACCCGACCAAATTCGGCCACAAGAGCCTCGTCGCCCACCGCGATTGCGGCTACGACGTTTACCCGATCAACCCCAAGGGGGGCCAGATCGAGGGGCTCAAAGCGTACCGCGCGCTCGCCGAGGCGCCGGTCGAGCGGTTCGACCGTGTCTCGCTCTACGTGCCGCCGGCCGTCGGGCTGGGGCTGCTCGACGAGATCGCGGCGAAGGGCTGCGACGAGCTGTGGCTCAACCCCGGCGCCGACGCCCCCGAGGTCGTCGCCAAGGCGCGCGAGCTGGGCCTCGAGCCGATCGTGGCGTGCAGCATCGTCGATTGCCGAAAGTCGCTGTAGGGAACGCCCTCTGCGGCGTTCCGACCCCGGGCACACGCGTACTACTGGGATACTCCTGGGTCCATGGCGTCGTCTCAACGCCAAGCCGAGTCCATCAACGCGGCGTCACCAGCACCGGCTTCAATCTCGCCCGCCGGGGCCAGGACCGCCACAGAGGGCGGTCCCTACAGGGCGGCGGTCGCCTCGTCGTGCCTTGACCGGGCCCAGCGGCTGGGGGCCACCACTTCGCGGGCCACGCGGTCTTCGAGGTTCGGCCGGAACACCGTGAGCAGCAAGAAGGGCAGGTACCACGCCAGGGCGATGCCGCCGCTGTGGGCGTGCCAGAACTGCACGCCGACCATCAAGGTCGCCGTGCCGCTGAGCAACGTGGCGAGGTTCTTCTGGGCGGGCCAGATCGCGAAGCTCAGGCTCAGACCGGCGAACGTGACGATCAGCGGGACGCGGTACCAGCCGTTCCAGAACGCCCACACGCCGCTGAGCCCCTCGAAGATCGGCATGCGGAGGCCCAGCATCTGCTGCAAGCGGGCGATCAGCATCGCCGTGTCGGACGACGTGAACACCAGCGTGGCCACCAACAGCAGCAACGCGGCCACCACGCCGGCGACGAACCGCCGGGCGCCGCGCCGCCAGTAGAAGGCGATCCACAGCGGCAGCAGCGCGAACGGGTAATAAATCGTGCCGCACGCCAGGCCGATCATCACGCCCGAGGCGATCGGCCGTCGGTAGCAAAGCACGGCCAGCACGATGAGGGCGCCCGGCAAGGCGTGGGTCACGTTGCCGGTCCAAATCGCCGTGTAGGGCAGCAGCAGGTAGAGCGTCGACGCGGCGACGCCCAGCACGGCGTTGTCAAAGTGCTGCCGAGCTATCAGCAGGATGCCGATCACGATGGTCGATTGGCAGAGGATCGCCATCAACCGGGCCGTGGCGGCGTTCGCCTCAAGGCGCCCGCTGTCCGCCGGGTCTTCGACACGGGCGGCGTCGGCCGGGGCGGTGTCTTGCGCCTCGATCAGGCTCTTGGTCGAGATGTGCGGCAGCAAGAACAGGAACGGGAAGCCGGGCCCGTGGGTGTTGAGCGTGGCGCCCTCCAGGTCGGAGGTGGCGCGGTGGCTGAGGTACTCGGCCCGCTGCACGGCGTCGAGGTCGGACCCGGCCGGCGAGCCGGTCAGCACGTTCGTCGTCAGGAACAACAGCAGCGACGCCGCCAGGAACGTGAGCCCGCCGAACGAGAGGTTCGGCTCCAGGAGCGGGCGGCGGACCATCGCCGAATCGAGCATCATGCGGGCGAGCAAGAAGACGTTCACCCCCATCAGCCACAAGTAGCCAACACGGGCGACTATCGAAGCCCGCTCGGCGATGCCGGGGTCGGACGCGGCGACCGGGTCCGAGCCATACGCCACGCACAACAGCCCCGGCGCCAGGAGCACCAGCAGCAGGAGGTCGAAGTTCCGCACGCAGAACACGCGGTTGAACTTGAAGAAGAGCGCGATCGTCAGCAGCGACGAGAGGTAGGCCCAACTCGTTGGGTTGACGCCCTCGTATTGGAAGAGGATCTCGCTCATTCAGCGGCGGTTGACCTAAGGAAGGTGTCGATCGGACGCGTTCGCCCGAGCCCAAGTATTGTAATTGCTCCCCCCCGGGGTAAGCGACCGGGCGACGGCAAGAACCTGGGCCGGACGAGCGGGGCCGTAACGGTCGTTCCGGTTGGGCGGCGACGCCTAGCCCGGCGCCGGCCCCCCGGTGGGCCGGGCGAGCCGCTCTCGGCACTCCTGGGACCACGGGCTGTCGGGGGCGACGGCCAGAAACCGCTCCCAATGCGCGGCCGCCTCGTCGCTGCGGGCGAGGCGATCGAGCGCGCGAGCCAGGTAGAAATGGGCATCGGCGTAGTTGTCGTGCAGCTCGAGGGCGCCCCGGAAGGCGCCTTCGGCCAGATCGAGCCGACCACGCTCGGCGAGCACGCACCCCAGGTTCAGCCGCGCCTCGACCAACTCCGGGTCGCGCTCCAAAGCAACGTAGTAGCGCTCGCAAGCCGCCGCGGTGTCGCCCGACTCGTAGAGCATCTCGGCCAGTGCGAAGTGCGTTTCGCCATCGCACCCGCCGCCGGACTCGGCGTGGAGGATGGCGAGCCGCATCGTGTCGATCGCCGCCGACAGGTCGCCCTCCGCCTGCAAGGCGAAGGCCCGTTCCTCCAGGTCGCTGGGGCTAGGAAGTTCTTGGGCCGGCGGAGTGAACGGCAAGACGAGCGAGCCGGCGGCCTCGGGCGAAGAAGGCGGCGCGGTCTCGAAGTCGAGACGCCGCTGGCCGTCGGGCTCGTAGAGCGCGTCGCCGTTGCGCACGTAGAGACGCCCCCCCTCGACCACGAGCGGCAGCTCGAGCAGCGGACGCTCCGTGCCGGGGAACGACTGCGCGAGCTGATCGATCATGCGGTCGATTTGCGCGCCGGTGTGCCCGGCGGCGAGCAACGCGGCGAGCAGCCGGGCGACGCTCGCCTCGCGGAAGTCGTAATACGACAAACGGTTCAATCGCCTGGTGGCGTGAACCCGACCCCGTCGCTCCCAGCGGCGCACCGTCGCCGTGGGCACGCCGCAAACCTCGGCGAGCATCGCCGCGGTGTACATGCCCGCTAAGTCTTGGCCGTGCGCGTGCTCGGTGGGGTCGGCGGCATCGCGGGAAACTGAGGGCAACGGTCGACTCGGCAAGGGGGTCAATGACGCTAAACGGCAGCGCCTTTGATCTTCCGCCTCAAGCGGCCAGTGTCAACGCTCCCGCTGCGAAGTCGATCCCCAGAAGGGCCGGCTCAACCCGCCGATTCGCAGCTCGAGCAGCCCGATTCGATCGGCACCCGCACCATCACGGTCCGCGGCACACGGACCGTGCGAGTTTCGGCCACCTGACGGGTCTCGACACGTGGCTGCTGGACCGTGCGGGTTTCGGTCACCATGCGGCAGACCCGCACGTCGTACGGTTCGACCCGCTCTTCGCTGACCATCCGGCAGGTGGTCACGGGGACCTGGCAAACCTTTTCCTCGGAGACCATCCGGCAAACGCGCACCGGCTCCTGCCGCTCGACGCGCTCGACGACCTTGCGACAAGTCTGCACGGGCACGCGGCGGGTTTTCTGCTCCGAAACCATACGGGTCACCTGCACCGGGACCTTGCGCACGCGCTGCTCGGAAACCATGCGGGTCACCTGCACCGGAACGCGCTCGGTCACCTGCTGCGGCACGTAGTGGGTCACCGGGGTTTGGACCGCCACGGGGTTCGGCTTCCAGACCGTTTGCACCTGCTGCTGCGGAGCCGTTTGGGTGCTGACCCAAGCGAGCCCGGGACGCACGACCTGGGCCGTGCCGGTCGCCGGGTTCACGGTCGCCTGCGGGCCGACCCAGCGGAGCCGCGGCCACGAGCTCGTGCCGGGCGTCACGCTCACCTGGTTCACGTAGCCCCCCTGGTCAACGACCTGGGTCTGGTAGCTCGTGACGGGACGCATGACCGTGCGGACCTGGGCGTGCTCGACGGTCTCGCACACAGGGCGCTGCACCGTGTAGCACTCGTCGCGGTACCGAGTCTCGCAGACCGGCCGCTGCACGGTGTAGCACTCGTCGCGATAGCTCGTCTCGACGACATCGCGCACCACGTTGTAGCTGGCGTCGCGGTAGCGTGTTTCGTACACCGGCCGCTGCACGGTGTAGCGACGCTCGACCATTTTCGTCTCGGAGACCGGCCGCGACACCGTGTAGCGACGCTCGCGACGCTCGGTCTCGTAAACCGGCTTCTGGTAAGTGACCTGCCGCTCGTCGTAAACGGTCTCGCAGACGTTGCGGTAGGACGTCACTTCACGCTCGTCGTAAACCGTCTGGCACACGAGCCGGTAGGCCGGCTCGCAGCAGGCGTCGCACGACGCGCACTGGGCGGCGGCGGGGCTCACGCCGGCAACCGGGCCGAGCGCAACCGCGAGGGCGAGCAACGAACGAGAGATCGTTTTAGGATTCATGGCGGAACAAAAACGGGTGAGGAACCTAGCGGGCGCCGCGCAGCACACAACGGCCGCGCACAGACGCTCACCACCAGTGTGGCGGACGTTTGGGGGGTCGGCAAATCGTTTTGCTCGTTGCGACCGCTCGCTCGCCAAAATAATTCAAGCCCGCGATCACCTGGGATGCTGGGGCAATCTGTAGCGACGCCCGACACCCACGGGCCAAGACCACAGGCCGCGCATCCGCTACACTCGACGCAATCGCCACACTCGGTTTTCCCGCACCGCCACCTGCTATCACTCGCCAGTCTTGCTGCTCCTCGACCACACCCGCCCCGCTCCCAAGGCGAACCTGGCCTGCGACGAGGCCTTGCTGAACGGCCTCGACAAGGGCGCCGAGTTGCTGCGGTTCTGGGAGAGCCCCAACCCGTTCGTGGTGCTGGGGCGCGGCTCGCGGGTGGCGGAAGAGGTCGACCGGGCGGCGTGCGAGGCGGCCGGCGCGCCGATCGAGCGCCGGGTGAGCGGCGGCGCCACGGTTCTCGCCGGGCCGGGCTGCCTGATGTACGCCCTGCTGCTCGACCTCGAGAAGCGGCCCGAGCTGGCCGACGTGACCCGCGCCCACACGTTCGTGCTCGGCGTCTTGGCCAAGAGCCTCGGTGCGATCGAACCCAGCGCCTGCTGCGCGGGGACCAACGACCTCACCTTCGCCCCCGAGGGAGACGACGCCCCGCTGCGCAAGTTCGCCGGCAACAGCGTGCGGATGACGCGCTCGCGGCTGCTCTACCACGGCGCCGTTCTGTACGACTTCGACCTCGGGTTGATCGAGCGCTGGCTGCTCGCCCCGCCGCGGCAGCCCGACTACCGCGAGCGGCGCCCCCACGGCGAGTTCGTCGCCAACCTGCCGACCACCGCCGAGCGGCTGCGTGAGACTTTCGCCACGGCGTGGGGGGCCGACGAGGCGTATGACCCCACGGGGCTCGACTCGGAGATCGATCGCCTTGTCAGTGAGCGTTACTCGCAAGAATCGTGGACCTTCGGACGCTGAGAGCCCATGCACCGCCGCCCCCTGCTAGCGATGCTCGCCGACTACGCCGCCCGGCAGCCGGACGAGTTGGCGATGATCGAACGCATCCGCTCACTCGTTGAATCGCACGACGACTGCTTCGATCGCACCTGCCGTCCGGGGCACGTGACGGCGAGCGCGTGGGTGCTCTCGAGCGACCGCCGCCGCTGCCTGCTCTTGCACCACAAGAAGCTCGGCCGCTGGCTGCAGCCGGGCGGCCACGCCGACGGCGACGCCGACGTGACCCGGGTCGCCCTGCGCGAGGCGACCGAGGAGTCGGGGCTTGCGCAACTCTCGGTCCTCACGACTTCGGTCTTCGATGTCGACGTCCACCCGATCCCCGAGCGGCGCAACGCCGCGGGCGAGCTTGTCGACACCGCCCACGACCACCACGACGTGCGGTTCCTGCTCGGCGCCGAGGGCCCCGACGATCTGGTGCTCAGCGACGAGTCGCACGCCCTGGGGTGGTTCACGCCGGCCGAGGTGCGCGCCCAGACCGACGAGGCGAGTGTGCTGCGGCTGCTCGACAAAGCGGCCCCGTGGATCGCCAGCGAATAACGCCCCTGTTGGGAACGCCCTCTGTGGCGTTCCGGCCCCGGGTACCGGCGTTCGCTCGCCCCGCTGTTGTGTCCATCGACTCGGCGTCACTAGCGCTGGGTTCTCACTCGCCCGCCGGGGCAAGGACCGCCACAGAGGGCGGTCCCTACAGCGCCTTTGCACAGCGGATCAAACGATACCGTCAACGGACAACGCGTCGCGCCAGGCGGCGAGTTTTTCCTCGAAACTCCGCGCCGCGTGCGCTGGGCTCGTCGAGGGCAGCCGCACGAACGACAGCCGCTTTTGCGTCGATTCATCGAGCGTCGGAACGGCGTGGCGGCGGAACGCGGTCTCGGCCTTCTGGCCGTTGAACGCCACGAGCGTGATGCGGGGGTAACGCGTCAGCAGTCCGGCTAGGTCGTTCACCGCTTCGCTGTCGCGCTCGATCGATGTGTCGAGGCTCCCCTCGCGGCGGCACTCGCTGAGCACGTCCCACAGCGCAACGCCCGCCTCGCGGAGCCGATTGCACCGCACGGCGTACGGAAGATCGGGGCGCGCGCCGAACAACTCGCCCATGATCGGCCAAAAGGCGTTGCGCGGGTGGGCGTAGTACCGCTGCGCCTCGAGCGAAGCGACGCCCGGCATCGAGCCCAAGACCAGCACGCGCGCCCGAGCGTCGGCGACCGGCGCGAAGCTGCGGGCGATCACGCCCCGCCCTGCTGCGCTGCGGCCTGGCGGGCGAGGAACCGCTGGCGGTAATGCTCGTCGGGCCGCTTGGCGATCTTGTCGACCTCGGCCGGCGTGAGCAGATGGATCCCGCCGGCGGCCAGCGCGCCCTGGCGGATGCGGGCCGTTTTAACCGCCATCGCCGTGATCTGCTTCACCGCACTGGCGGTGGGTCCCAATGCGATGAAACCGTGATTGCGGAGGTAGATCGTCTTGGGCGCCTCGCCCACGCGTTCGACGAACGCCATGATCTCGTCGCGCATCACCCGGGCGAGCACGATGCCGGGATCGACGTACGGCGCCAAGAGCGGCTCGGCGCCGCAGACGACGATCTCGTCCGGGAACAGCCGACCGGCGAGCGCCCCCTCGAAGTCGGTTGTGCAGCTCAGCGCGTTGATGGCGGTGGGATGTGTGTGCCCGACAAAGGAAATGCCTTCCAGGTCGAGGCAGACGGCGTGCAGCCAGGTCTCGACCGAGGGCCGCAGCGGCTTGCCGGCCGTCTGCACGTCGGCGAGCCGGTCGCCGACGTTGTGGTCGTCGATCGACGGGTCGTCGAGCGCGTCGAGCGCGGCCCGCAGGTCGATCGTCACCACGTCGCCTTCGCCGAGCGCGCCGAGCGTGGCGCCGCTCGCTTTCACGAGGAAGGTGTTCTCATCGACCAGGGCCGAGGCGTTCCCCTCGCCCAAGATCGCGCAGTCTTGTTCCGGCGCGCCGAGCCAGCGCGACAAGTCGATGAGTTGGGCGAGCACTTCGGCGGGGGCGTCCATCAAGCGGCGATCGTTCAGAGGAAGGTTCAGGGGAAGTTGGTCGTTTCCAAGCGGGGACGAGAGCCCTCGATTATAACCGCAGCCGCCGTGCCCCCCCAGATGTGAGCTCGCCCACACCGCAGGCCGTTGCCTGCCCTTCTATTGAGACGCGCCGCCCGACCCGTCTCGCGTCGCGCGGTATGATACCCACTGAAGCGGCCCTCTTTGCCCCCTCCTCCAAGGCGACCCTCGATGCGCTACGCGCTAGCTTTCCCCCTAATCCTTGCCGTCGCCGCCGCGACGGCCGAGCCGCCGATGCCGACCGCCGAGAGCGTCGGTCCCGAGGCGATGCCGCACGAGGTGGCGCCGGTCGAGGCGCCGTTCGACCTGCCGGCTTTCGCTAGGCCGACCTTCCCCGACCGCACGATCAGCATCGCCGACCGCGGCGCCGTCGAGGGTGGCGAGAAGCTCGCCACCGTGGCGATCCAGTCGTCGATCGACGAGGCGTCGGCCGCGGGGGGCGGCGTGGTCGCCGTGCCGGCGGGCGAGTGGCTCACCGGACGCATCACGCTCAAGTCGAACGTCAATCTCCGCGTCGAGAAGGGGGCGGTCCTCAAGTTCTCGGGCGAGATCGAAGCCTACCTGCCCGTGGTCTTTACCCGCAACGAGGGGATCGAGATCATGGGCGTTGGCGCGCTGATCTACGCGCACGATCAGGAGAACATCGCCGTAACCGGCGGCGGCGAGCTCCGTGGCCCCGACGACGGGCCGGCCCGCGAGGCGTGGCGTGGGCTCTCGGACCAGATCGTCGACCCCACCCTGCCGGTCGCCGAGCGGGTGTTCGACGGCCGTGAAGGACGCCATTACTTCCGCCCGTACTTCATCTCGCCAATCGAGTGCCGCGGCGTGTGGGTCGAGGGCGTCACGCTCCGCAACGGGCCGATGTGGAATATCGTGCCGGTCTACTGCGAGGGCGTGGTGGTGCGCGGCGTCACGATCCACAGCCAGGGCGTGGTGAACGGCGACGGCGTCAACATCGAGTCGTGCCGCAACGTGCTCGTCGAGTACTGCCGCACCGACACCGGCGACGACTGCTACGCCCTGAAGGCGGGCCGCGACAAAGACGGCCTGCGGACCAAGCGGCCGGTGGAGAACGTCGTCATCCGCCGCTGCCACGCCGAGGGCGGCTTCGGCGGCGTCACCTGCGGCAGCGAAACGGCGGGCGGGGTGCGCAATCTGCTGGTCGAGGACTGTGTGTTCGACGGCGTCAGGCACTGCGCCTACATGAAGACCCGCCGCCCGCGCGGTGGCGGGGTTGAGAAGGTGTGGGTCCGCCGCGTCGCGTTCGACTGCTACAACCACGGGGTGTTCTTCGACATGATCGGCTCGCCGATGTACGTCGGCGAGTTGGGCGAGCGGCTGCCGAAGCGCGAGCTTACCGACGCGACCCCCTACTACCGCGACATCCATTTCAGCCGGCTGGTGGGAACCGCCGGCCGCGACGCCTTCAAAATCAAAGGCCTGCCCGAGAGCCCGGCGACGCGCGTCTTGATCGAACGCACGGAGATCGAGGCGCCAAGCCTCATCAACCTGACCGACACGCGCGACCTGACGGTGCGCGACTCCGTGTTCCGCACCGAAGAGGCCCGCGTCCAATTGCTCGACACGGCGGACGTGACTTTCGAGCGGACCCATTTTGAGACACCCGGCGGCGCCGTTTCGGTCGAGCTATCGGGGCCCGACGCCGGCGCGGTTGCGTTTCTCGAGTGTGAGCCGCCTCTCACTACGATGAACGTGACCGCCGACGACCCGTCGTTGGTCACGGCCGAGTAACGCCCGACCGCCGGGTTGGCTACAATAGCCGCTTCCTTCTTGAATCCATCCACCGTGACTCCTCCGAGGGCGCCATGAAAGCCTCACTCTTTTCCTTCGCCGCGTTGCTTTTGATCTCTCCGTCTCTGCTCTTTGCCGAAGGCGAGGTCGTGTTCACCGAAGACTTCGAGAACGGCATCGACAACTGGCAGGTGCTCGACCCGGAGACCTGGAAGGTCTCGGAGAAGGACGGCAACCACACGTTCGAGATCCTCGAGCGCGGCAGCGCCTACAAGCCGCCCTTCCGCAGCCCGTGGCACGTGGCGCTGGTGAAAGACGTGGAGGTCGGCGACTTCGACCTGACGATGCGGGTCCGCAGCACGCTCGACACGGGCCTGCACCGCGACTGCTGCATCTACTTCGGCTACCAGAACCCGCAGCAGTTCTACTACGCCCACCTCGGCGCCAAGCCGGACGAGACGAGCGGCCAGATCCTGATCGTCAACAACGCCGCCCGCAACCGCATGACCCGCAACGAAACGCCCGTGCCGTGGGACGACAAGTGGCACACGGTGAAGGTCGAGCGCCGTGTCGAGGCCGGGACCATCAAGGTCTACTTCGACGACATGGAGACGCCGATCATGGAGCACACCGACACGACGTTCGGCAAGGGCCTGGTGGGCATCGGCTCGTTCGACGACTTGGACGAGTTCGACGACATCAAGCTCGTCGTGCCGAGCGCGGAGTAGCGTGGTCCCCCCCTCTCCTCCGAAAGGAAGAGAGGGGGGAATCCTTTGCTAGTTAAAGCGGCGTGAATCGCAGCCGCAGCTCGTGCTCGCCCGCAGGGACGGCGTATTTTTGCAGCACGCCCGGTCCGCAACTGCTGTTGCCCAGCCCGCACTGAGCGGCGTCGATCGAGAGCACCGTCTCGTCACGGGGCGTGAGGTCGACCGCCCGCCGTTGGGCCGCCAAGTCTTGCTGCGTGTAGCGCAGCGCCGAGAACGCGAACGGTTCGCCGGTCGTCTCGATCCGTAAGCCGTGGCCGCCGTCGTCGGCGAGCGCTAGCCAACGGACGTCCTGCTTCGAGCCGGTCTCCTGCGGCCGGGGGTACGCGACGTACTGCTCGTCGACCGTTCCGGACCAACCGCCCATGGCGGCGTCCGCCTTGCGGTCGGGGTAGTTCTCGTGCGGCCCGCGGCCGAACCACTCGACGCGGTCGTAAGCGCCAGCCAGCCGCATCACGAGCCCCACTCGCGGCAGCGGCGGCAGGTCGCCCTCCGGCGTGAACCGCGAGGTGAGTTCGATCGAGCCGTCGCCGTGGAAGGTCCACTTGTGGCGGCTGACGATCGCGCCGTGGGCGGCTTCGTTGCGAGCCACGCAATCGACCCGCACGGCGCCATCCTGGGGCGCGGCGCTAACCGATTGAACCACACGGCTGAGCTTGTCGAGGCCGGCGTCGCGCCAATCGTCGGCTAGCCAGCCGCCAAAGCCTTTGTCGTTGCTGAGGGGCGCCCGGAAGGCCTGTGTCATAGGGCCAGCCGACGCGTCGGTGAGCAGCTCCTTGCCGTCGTAGCGGAGCGACTGGAGCACGCCGCTCGCCTTGGCGAATTTAGCCTGGTAGCGGGCGCCGGTCACCACGTAGATCTCGGCGGTCTCGTCGAGCCGCACCGGCGTCGCGGGCCCGGCGGGTCTATCGGTTGTGTCCGTTTCGAGCTCGGGCAAACGCCACTGCCCCCAAGCGACCTCGTGGCCGGCGTCGGCCCAAGCCGTGGGCGACTTACTATGGACACTGACACGCAGCCAGAGCTCGCCCGGTTGGCCGTCGGCCGTGAACGGAACCGTGGCTTCTGCCGTCTCGCCCGGCGCAGCGCCGATCGAAGGCAATGCGCCCGAGGCGATTTGCTCGCCGCCGCGTTCGATGCTCCAACGTATTTCGTAAGCACTCAGGTCGGTGAAGTGATTCCGATTCGTCAGCCGCACGGTGAGGCCGTCGTCGCCCCGCTCGAATTTGACCGGCTGGTACGCCTTCTTCACCGCTTGGTACTTCGCGGTTAGGCCACGGTCGGCCATCACCACACCATTGAGGCAGAACGCGCCGTGGTTCGGCTCGTCGCCGAAGTCGCCGCCGTACGCCAAGTAACGCCGGCCGTCGGGCGTGTGGCGCTCGATGCCTTGGTCGACCCAGTCCCAGACGAACCCGCCGAGCATCCGCGGGTGAGAGTAAATCTCGTCCCAGTACTCGGTGAGGTTGCCCATCGCGTTGCCCATCGCGTGGGCGTACTCGCTCGTCAGGACGGGGCGGTCGCTTTCCTCCTGATCAGCCAGATCGAGCAGCCGCAGCCAACGGGCGTTCTCGGGCCGCTCCGGCGCCTGAGCGTCGAGCACGCCGGGGTTGAGATACTCCTCACGCACACGCGGGTAGAACCGGCTGACAAAGTCGACCGTCTCCGGGTCGCTCGGCGAGTCTTGCGCGCCTTCGTAGTGGATCGGCCGCGTCGGGTCGAACGCCCGCAGCCACGCCGCGATCGCCGCGAAGTTCGGCCCGTAGCCCGACTCGTTGCCCAGCGACCAGACGATCACCGACGGGTGGTTCTTGTCACGCTCGGCGAGGCGAACGCCACGGTCCAAGAACGCCGACGCCCAGCGCGGGTCGCTCGCCAGTTTGCCCCTGAGGCCGTGCGTCTCGAGGTCGGCCTCGTCCATCACGTAGAGCCCGTAGCGGTCGCACAGCTCGTACCAACGCGGGTCGTTCGGGTAGTGCGACGTGCGGACCGCGTTCACGTTCGCCCGCTTGAGCAACTCGATGTCTTCGACCATCCGCTCGCGGGAGACGGCGTGGCCGGTCACCGGGTCGTGCTCGTGGCGGTTGACGCCACGCAGCCGGACCGGCTGGCCGTTCACGAGCAGCTGGCCACCGCTCACACGAACGTCGCGCAGGCCGACGTCGCAGCCGGTCGCCTCGACCGCGGCGCCCTCGGCGTCGACGAGCGACAGCACCAAGCGGTACAGGTTGGGCGTCTCGGCGTTCCAGAGCCTCGGCTGCGGCACGCTGATTTCTAACCAACCGAATTTCGGCTGGCCACGCTGAGGCGTGCGATCGACCAGGATGCCCGCCCGTGCCGCTCGGTTGAGGATCGGCTCGGCGTCGTGCTCCGCTTTGCCTATTGGGGCGCCGGCCGCGTCATACAGCTCGGCCTGCACCCGCCAACCTGCGAGGTCCCCGTCGCGCGGCGCGTCGAGTTCGGGTTCGATCGCCACCGTCGCCGTGCGCCGGTCGTCGGCCAGCGTGGTCCGCACGGCGAAGTCGGCGAGCCGCTCCGGCGGCGTGGTGTAGAGCACCACCTCGCGGTGGACGCCGCTCAGGCGCCACATGTCTTGGTCTTCGAGGTAGCTGCCGTCGCTGAAGCGGTAGACTTCGACGGCGAGATAGTTGACGCCCGATCGGGCGTGGTGAGTGATTTCAAATTCGGCTGGCGAGCGGCTCCCCTGGCTATAGCCAACTCGCTCGCCGTTGAGCCAGACGTAGAACGCTCCTTCGACTCCTGCGAAGTGGAGGAACACACGCTGCCCCTTCCAGCCCGCGGGCAGGGTGAACGTGCGCCGGTAGGAACCGACCGGGTTGCGCTCTTCGAAACAGGTGTCGCCCCGGTCCGGCGCCGAGGTGACGCGCGGCGGGTCGATCTTGAACGGGTAGCCGGCGCTCACGTAGATCGGCGTGCCGTAGCCGTGCATCTCCCAATTGGACGGCACGGGGATCGTCTTCCAGGCCGAGGCGTCGAAGCTCGGCGCGTAGAACTCGGCGGGGCGCTCGCCGGGCGTCGGGACCCAGTGGAACCGCCAGTCGCCGTCGAGCGACATCACGCGCGACGAATCGTCGCGATCGCCGCGCCGGGCGGCTTCGGCCGTGTCGAAGGGCCAGAACGTCGCGCGGGCGGTCAGACGATCAATCTGCACGACCTGCTCGTTCTCCCAATCGGGCGCGTCGGCGGCTTGCGCGCAGGCGCACGCTATCGCGATCAACAGCGCGAACGCACTTGCTACTTGGGCTCGATGGAACATGGCTTCACTCCGCCTCAAGGTCGGGCCCAAGACGCAGCGTCTCGCCGGCGGCCAGCTCGAGCCGCCGCGACGCGTCGCCCGTCGAGAGGCTCAGCGGCACGCCGTCGTGGCTGGTGATCGTGACCGATGTCACCCGGTCATTGCTCCAGGCGAGATCGACATCAAAGTCGCCCCGCGCACAGAGTCCGGTGACGCTTCCCTCGGGCCAGGCGCCGGGCAACGCGGGCAAGAGCACGACCTCGGCCTGCGGCTCGCCGGCGATGTCGGTCAGGCGGCTCTGCACAAGCATCTCGGCGACCGCCGCGGTGGCGCCGAAGTTGCCGTCGATCTGGAACGGCGGGTGGGCGTCGAGCAGGTTCGGGTAAACGCCACCGCGCCACTGCCCTTGCGCCTTGCCTCGCCCTACCAAACGCAGCTGGTTGCTGACCAGCCGGTAGGCGCGGTCGCCGTCGCCCAGGCGGGCCCACAGGCACGCCTTGTTGGCTAGGCCCCAGCCGGTGCCGTCGTCGCCACGGACCTCGAGGCTCTTGCGGGACGCCTCGGCCAGCGCGGGCGTGGCGCGCGGCGTGATCTCCGAACCGGGGTAGAGCGCCCACAGGTGCGAGGCGTGGCGGTGGTGCGGGTCTTGCTCGGGCCGCTCGGTGAGCCACTCCAGCACGCGGCCGTCGGAGCCGATCTGCGTCGGCGCCAGCCGCTCCCGCGCGGCGACGAGTTCCTCCCTGAGCGCTTCATCGACGCCGAGGATCAGCGACGCCTCTTGGCAGGCGTCGAACAGGTAGCGGAGCAGCTGCTGGTCCATCGTCGGGCCCATGCAGATGTGAACCGCCTCGCCGTTCTCGTCGAGGAACGCGCTCTCGGGCGAGTTGGAGGGCGCCGTCACGAGCCAGCCGTGCGAAGGCTCTTCGATCAACAGGTCGAGGTAAAACTCGGCGGCGCCCCTCAGCAGCGGGTACACGCGCTCGAGGTACTGGCGATCGAGCGTGAACTGGTAGTGGTCCCACAGGTGCTGGCAAAGCCAGGCCGAGCAGGTCGGCGTGGCGCCCCAGCTGGCCGACTCGCCCGGCGAGGTGAAACCCCACGGGTTCGCCAAGAGGTGGCCGACCCAGCCACGGGCGTTGTAGTAAGCCTTGGCGGTCTTGGCGCCCGGGCCGCTCAACGAGTCGATCAGCGCGAAGACCGGCTCGTGCAACTCCGACAGGTTGGTCGTCTCGGCCGGCCAGTAGTTCATCTGCAGGTTGACGTTCAAGTGCCAGTCGGCGTTCCACGGCGTCTGCAGCTCCTCGGCCCACACGCCTTGCAAGTTGGCCGGCAGGCCGTTGGGACGCGAGGAGCCGATCAGCAAGTAGCGGCCGTAGTCGAAGAGCGTCGCCACCAGATCGGGGTCGTCGCGGTTCTGCTGGAACGCCGCGATCCGCTCCGGCGTGGTCATGCCGTTGGGCGCGGCGGCGCCGACGTCGAGGCTCACGCGGCCGAACAGCTCCTGGTGGCGCTCCACGTGCCGCTGCTTGATATCGTCGTAGGCGTGGCGCTCGACGCGCGCCTGGTCGTCGGCCGCCGCGGCGACGGCGTTGTCGACCGGGCGACCGGCGAACGTTTTAATGTCGGTGGCGGCGGTGAGCACGAGCGTGGCCGAGTCGGCGCCGCTGACCGTCACGCCCGCTTCGTCCGCCGTGACCACGCCCCCCTCGGCGATCACCCGCAGGCGGGCAGCGAATCGAACGCCGTCGTTGCCCTGCTTGCCGTCGCTCAGTTGGCCGTTCATCTCGATCGTGTTGGGGCCAACGACACGGACCTTGGCGTTCTCGGCGCGGCTCAGACTCGCCGTCAGCGCGATCGCCCCCGGCTGGTCGGCGGTCAGGCGGTAAACGATCGCCTCGCCCGGCGCCGAGACAAACGCCTCGCGCTCGTACGCCACCCCGCCGCGGGTGTAAGCGACGCTCGCGATGGCGGTCTCGAAGTCGAGCTCGCGGCGGTAGCCTCGCGTCTCTGCCGGGCCGGCGTGTCGCAGCTCGATCTCCAGGTCGCCTAACGTCTGGTAGCAGCCGTAAGGGACCTCCTTGCCCGTGCCGCGACCCGACCCCTCGCCCGCGCAGGTGAAGTTGCGGTTCACCAGCTCTTCGGCCTCGGCGTTCTTGCCCTCGAGCAGCAGGCGGCGGATCTCGGGCAACGCCTCGTGGGCGTTGGGGCGGTCGGCCTCTTGCGGCGAGCCCGACCACATGCCGCTCTCGTTGAGCACCACTCGTTCGCGTTCAACGCCGCCGAACACCATCGCCCCCAGCCGGCCGTTGCCAAGCGGGCACGACTCGGTGAACCGTTCGGCCGGTGCGTCGAACACCATCGAACGGCCTTCGGCCGACTCGAAAGCCAGCAGGCCCGCCGCCGCGATGATCGTCGCCGCGAGTCGTGAGATGTGAATCCCGCCCATCAATTGCCTTCGCCTTCTTCGCTAAGATCCTTGGATGTCGCCAGCGCGATCGTGCGGCCCGCTTCGCCCACGCCGCAGTAAAAGTGGTAGACCACTCCATCGTACTTCAGCATCCAAGGCTTGTGGGCGAAGGTCTTGTCCCACGGCTCGGAGGGCTCGATGAGGTTCGGCCCGTCCCAGCGGGTCCAATCCACCAAATCGTGCGAACACGCGAAGGTGTCAAACGCGCCAATGCCCGGTTTCCAGCCGGCGCCGAAGTAGACCATCACCCACAGGTCGCCCATGCGGATGATCTGCGGGTCGCCCGAGATGCCCTTCAGGTTGTCGATCACCGGCGCGTCGCCATAACGCCGCCAGCTCTTCATGTCGTCGGAGACCGCCACGCCGATCCGCTCGATCCATTTGCCCTCTTGCTTGCCGTTGTAGAACATCACCAGCGGGGCGCCGAGCGACTCGGTCTCGTCGCGGATGATGTGGCTCTTGTAGAGCGTGGCCCGCTCGAACGGCCGCGCCTCGGGGTCGGTGGGGGCGAGCACCGGGTTCTCCTCGTAGCGGGTCCACTCCTCGGCCTCGGTCGGGTCGTCGGTCCACGCCATGCCGATCGAGAGCGGGTCGGTCTCGTAGCCGGGCTTGTCGCCGCCGAAGTACGACATCCAGTACTTGCCGTCGTGCGTGCCGATCGACGCCGATCCGCCCCACTCCGTGTCGTACAGCGCGATGCTGCCGTCGGCCTGCCAGCGGTCCCACCCCTGCTCGCGGAACGACAAGACCTTGCCGAGCTTCTCCCAGTGCAGCAGGTCGTCGCTCACGGCGAGCTCAGTCTCGTAGCCCTTGTGGTCCTTGGTGCTGACGAACAGCATCCACCAGCGGCCGTTGTGGCGGAACACGTTCGGGCAGTCGTAGTACTCCCCTTCGCCCGGGGTGAGCAGCACGCCGTGCTTGTGGGGCGTGCTCAGCTCCTCGAAGACACGTTGCATGGCCTCGGGCGCCACCGACGGCTTGGGCGCTTTGATTGGCGTGTCGACTGGCGCCTCCCCCCGTGCGAGGGGCGAAAGGAGCAACAGCACCACGGCGCATGTTGAGCAGATTCTCATAGGATTGATCACCGATTTGATAAAGCCGATTTGCATGGACTTATTTTGTTTGGGAGCGAACAAGGACACGAATCGACGCTACCAGACGCTAATCCCATGAGCGTGGATCGGTGTCGATCCGTGTTCGGCTCAACGGGCGCCGGCCGATGGCGTCTCGTGCTCGAGCGTGACCGGCCCGAAGAGGCCCGAGGGCGTGAGCGGCTTGCCCTCTAATCGTAGCGGTGCGGTGGTCCAGGTCGACCGCTCGGACTCTTCGCGTGCGGCGTCGCCCACCAGTCGGTTCCGCCAAGTCGTGCCGACCGCCACGCTCAGCCGATTCTCGCCGGCTTTCAGCAAGCCGGTCACTTCGACCCGATAGGGCGGCGTCCACGCCACGGCCGCCGGGCGGCCGTTGACGCTCACCTCGGCCATCGCCACCGCGGCGCCGAGGTCGATCCACGCCCGGCCGGCGAGCGCATCAGGCGGCGCGGTGAACGACGTTTCGTAAGTCGCCACGCCCGCGAAGTGGCGGACCTCTTCACGCGGGTGCGTCGACAGGTCCTGGAGCGTGGCGAGCTCGATCGCCTCGGGCGACGGGCCCGCGGCCGAAGCGAAGCCGACGCTCCATGGGCCGTCGATCGCTTCGTAGCCAAGAACGGACTCGCCGCCGGCGGGCTCCGCGGCGGCGCTCGTCAGCACGACAAAGCACGACCCCAGCGGCGGCAGCCGCAGCTCGACCGCCGTGCGACCGTCGGGCGTGCGTTCGGCGGCAACGGGGCGGCGATCGCCGCTCACCGGGTCCCACACCTCCGCCGCCGTCGATGCGGCCCGCAACGAGAGCCTCAGCAAACGCTCGGCGTTGAGCTGATTCGACACGAAGTAGAGGTCTCCCTCCTCGGCGTGGCGGTGCGCCCACGCCAGCCCCTCCGAGCGCACGCCGCTCGCCTCGTAGCAGACCAAATCCTCCGCAACGCCGATCGACGCGAGCGACGGCTCGTCCCACGGGCCGGTCAGCCATGGGGCGTCGCGCGTGACGCCGCGTAACGATGCGTCTTCTTCGCCGAGCGCCCATGTCTGTTGCGGCGGCTCGACAACGAGCACCTTCGCGCCCGCTTCGGACAACTCACGCAGCTTCTCGGCCACGGCGAGCGACATCCGCCCGGGCGCGGGCGCCATCGGCCGCGGCGCCGGCACGACCAGCAGCGCGTAGCTCGCACCGCCGGGGAGCACCACGCGGCCCTCTTCGCAGCGGGCCAGCCGCAGCAGAGCGTCGCGGCCCAACGAGTCGTACTGGTAGCCGCGCAGCGGGTCGGGCCAGTCGGACAGGTCGGCGCCGTTCGCCGAGTTCTTGACCCCGGTGGGCATCTCGTGGGTCGGCTGCCCCTCGTTGAGCAACCGCACCCGCTCGCGCTCGACGGCCCGCTCGCCCAGGAGCCCCGGCAGCGAAGCGACTAAGCGCTCGGGGAGCACCGCCCGGTTGGGGACCTCCTCGCCGGCGAACACCGCCACGTCGGCCACCGGCCGGCCGCGCTGGAGCAGCGCCTGGCAGCGGCGTGCGTAATCGACCCACGCGCCGGCCATCGGCCACCACGCTTGATCGCGCTGGAAGAACAGCCCCACGCCGCCGAGCGTCATCCCCGGCGCGCGATCGAGCCACGGGTTGTGAGCCCACACATGGAAAACGAACCGGTTGGCGCCGAGCACGTAGTGCCGGTCGCCCAAGGCTTTGATCTTCGCCGGGGTCTCGTCCCACGCCATGCGGAGCCGCGTGAACGCCTCGGCCTGCACAATGTTCTTTCCGTACACATGGGCGGCCGAGACCGCGTCGCGCATGTCGTTCGGTTTGTCGTGGGTCGGGCTGTCGATCCAGAACTCGCCCATCGGGGCGTCGAGCCGAGCGAAGTGCCGCATGCCGGCGCCGGTGAAGGTGGGCGCCGTGCATTCGCCCGTGAACCGCACGCCGTGCTCGTCGGCCTTCTCCGCCATGACGCCGTAGAACACCTCGTCGACCAGCTCGGCGATCGTCATCCGCACGTCGTGCAAGAATCGCTCCGATTTCTCGGCGCTAGCGATCGGGTAGCCGGCCATCGCCGGCAGGTATAGCAGCGGGTCGTAGCCGCGGCGTTCGGTGAACTCCTCGCGGAAATCGGCCGACCAGTTCTGGCTGCCGCACTCCCAGCTGTCGACGTGCAGCACGCCGAGCGAGCCGATGTCGCCGTAGCGGCGCAGCGCCTCGCCGAACCAACGATCGAACTGCAAACGCACGGCATCGGGGTTGAACTTGTCGCACTCGAGCCCCAGCCCGGCGCCGCCGGTCTCGTTGTGGGCGCCGGTCGAGGTGTGCCCTAAGCGCAAGACGGTCCACGCGCCCGGCGGCGGCGCCCAGTCGAGCGCGCCGTCTGCCGAGAGCTTGTCGGAGAGGTCGATCACCTCGGCCCGCGGCGTGCAGGCGCTCGGCCCGATCTGCTCGGGCGTGCTCCAAGGGCTCACGCGCCACACGGCGCCCGTCTTGCCGCGGTAGTGGTGCAGCCGCGTCTCGCTGGCGAGCCGGATGCGTTTGACCTTGAGCACCGGGCTCCACTTGGCCGTGTCGAGGTCTTCGGCGCCCGGCTCCGAGCCCTCGGGGGTCCATGTCAGTCGGAACCGCCGAGCCGTGGTCGGCGGGATGGCGTGCGTGACTGGCGCCTCCTGCTCCTGCCAGCCGTGACGCGGGGCGTCGAGCCGGGCGATTGGCCGGAACCGCTCGCCGTCGCCGTTCGATTCGGATGTGATCGCCTCGACCGTGAACCGCTGGCACTGGTAGTTGCGACCGTCGGGCCAAACGGTGACCGATCGGCAGGTGAACGGCTCGTCGAACGTGAAGTCGATCGAGCACGGCTCGGCGCTCCGCAGCCGACGCTCGTTGTCCGACTCGACGAGTTGCTGCGCGGTCTCGCCCACGGCGGTCGTGGTCACCGTGACCGGCACGGTGTCGGTCGACAGGCCGTCACCCGCCGGGGCGGGAAACGCCAGCACGGCCACGTCTTGGTAGTAGCCTTCCCACGCAGCAGGCTGGGGCAAAACGATCGGCTCGGCGGCGTCGGCGATGCGTGTCTCGCTCCAAACGAGCCGCTGCATCGACAACTCGGGGGTGATCCACGGCCCGCCCGCCACGGCGAACCCATCGCAGGCGTGCATGCCGATCTCCAGGCCGAGCCGCTTGGCCTCGGCGAGCGCGTGACCAACGCACTCCCACCACTCGGGCGTGAGCTGGTTGACTGGCGGCTCGACGAGCGGCGGGTCGGTCGGTCCCTGGATCGGCATCAGGTAGGCGCCGCCCAGTCCGGCGTCGGCCATCGCCTCCAGGTCGGCCGTGATCCCTTCGCGTGACACCGCGGCGTTCATCCAGTACCAGAAGACCCACGGCGACGCCTCGGCGGGCGGGTCCTGGAAATCGTCTTGCAGGCTCGCCGCGCGGCACGGCGTCGTGGCCAGAACCAGCAGGGCGAGGCACGCCATCGCCAACGCCCGCGTCGCCTTCGTCGAAACCTTAAAGTGCATGCCTTGCGCCGGGCCGCCTCCGTGCTGGAGCGCCGCGTCCTCGGAGGAGAAACCGTCGGAGAAAGAAGCCGCAACGAGTTGCGGTGTGAGCCTCCATACTATGTTACTGCGGCGACGACCGTCTATCTTCCGACAACCGGCCATGAATCGCCCTGTTTTGGGCCACACCGGTTGAGGCCCGCCATGCCGCGGGGTGCAATAGGCGGATGCCCAACGTTTTTCGCCCAGCCATCTACGCCCTGCCCTTCGCCCTGTTGCTTTGCGGCGCGGCGCTGGCCGCCGATCGCTCGTTGCTCGACGACGCATGGCGTTTCCACCACGGCGACGCCGCCGGCGCTGAGGCCACTGGCTACGACGACGCCGCGTGGCGCGCGGTCGTCTTGCCGCACGACTGGAGCATCGAACACGCCCCGCGAGCCGACGCGCCCAGCGGGGGCGGCGGAGGGTACTTCCCCACCGGGATCGGTTGGTACCGGCGGTCGCTCGAAAAGCCCTCGGGCGAGCAGCGCTGCTGGGTCCATTTCGAGGGGGTCAGCGAACGCTGCGAGGTTTGGCTCAACGGCGAGTCGCTCGGCGGCCACGACTACGCATACACGCCGTTTCGCCTCGACGTGACCGACAAGCTCCGTGAGGACAAGAACGCGCTCGCCGTGCGGGTCGACAACACGCCTCAGCCGTCGAGCCGCTGGTACACCGGCTCGGGCCTCTGCCGCCACGTGTGGCTCGAGACCGCCGGGCCGATCCACATCACACACGACAGCGCGTGGGTCGAAACCCGCGCGGTCGGCGAGGATGCCGCCACGGTCGCCGTCCACGCCTCGGTCGCGAACACGAGCGGCGCCGACGCACTCATCACGGTCGAAGCCACGCTCCTCAGCCCCGACGGGGATCCGGTCGCCGCTCACACCGAAAGCCATTCGGTTCCGGCCAACGGCGGAATCGACGCGACCTTCCCCATCGAGCTGAAGACCCCTTGGCTCTGGTCGCCCGATTCGCCACGGCTCTACACCGCGCGGCTGCGCGTGTTGCAGGGCGATGAAGCGACCGACGAGCAGTCGGTTCGCTTCGGCGTTCGCGGCGTCGAGGCGTCGGCCGCGGGAGGGCTGCGCCTCAACGGCCAGCCGGTTGAGTTGCTCGGCGGCAACGTGCACCACGACAACGGCGTGCTGGGCGCCGCGGCTTTTGGCGCCGCCGAACGCCGCAAGGCGCGATTGCTCAAGGAGGCCGGCTTCAACGCGGTTCGCACCGCGCACAACCCGCCGGCCGTCGCCTTCCTCGACGCCTGCGACGAGCTCGGCCTGCTCGTGATCGACGAGGCGCTCGACGCCTGGCGCAAGCCCAAAGTGAAGCACGACTACGGCGAGCGGTTCGACGCCCACTGGCGCCGTGACCTCACGGCGATGGTGCTCCGCGACCGCCGCCACCCGTCGGTCATCATGTGGAGCCTCGGCAACGAGATGTACGAGCGCGGCGACGAGTCCGCTCCCGCCACGGCCCGCGCGATGCGCGAGCTCGTACGCACGCACGATACGACCCGGCCGGTCACGGCCGGCGTGAACGGCCTGGGCGACGACGCCAAGTGGCCGCGTCTCGACGCATTGTTCGCCGAGCTCGACCTGGTTGGCTACAACTACGAAGAAGACCGCTACGCGCCCGACCACGCCCGGCTCCCCGAGCGCGTGGTCTACGCCAGCGAAACGTACCAGGCCGATGTCGTCGCCGGCTGGCGGGCCTGTCAGGAACACGCACACGTGATCGGCGACTTTGTCTGGAGCGGCATCGACTACCTGGGCGAAGCGGGCATCGGCCGCGTCTTCCCACCCGGCAAAGAGGCCCGCCCCCACTGGGTCGGCGAGCACTTCCCGTGGCACGGCGCCGCCTGTGGCGACATCGACATCACCGGCCGCCGCAAACCGATCTCGCACTTCCGCAACATCGTTTGGGACCGCGGCGAACGGCTGCACGCCGCCGTGGTCGTGCCCAGCGACGGCGGCCCGTGGGGCGTCACGCCGTGGGCGGTCGAACCGACCCGCGCGCATTGGAACTGGCCCGATCACGCGGGCGAGCCGCTCACCGTTTGCGTCTGGTCGCGCTGGCCAACTGTCCGGCTCGAGCTCAACGGCCGCGTCGTGGGCGAGAAGCCTGGCGGCGAGGCCCACGGCTTCGAGGCGCGTCTCGAAGTCCCTTACGAGCCGGGCGAGTTGGTAGCCATTGGCCTCGACGCCACGGGCGCTGAGGCCGAGCGTTTCGTGCTCCGCACGGCCGGAAAACCGCAAAGCCTGCGAATGCACGCCGACAACGCATCGCCCCAAGCCGGGCGCCAGCAGATTGTTTATGTCGAGCTGCGGCTCGTCGATGAGCAGGGCCAGCTCTGCCCTCGCGACGAACGCGCGGTAGAGTTTGGCGTGGAGGGCCCGGCCGCCATCATCGCCGCGGGCAACGCCGACCTCACGAGCCTTATCCCCTACACCGCGCCCCGAGCGCTGCTCGACCAAGGCCACGCCCTCGTGGTGCTCCGCAGCACGGGGGCGCCCGGCAAAGCCGTGCTCACCGCCCGGGCCGAGGGCCTTGGCGACTCATCGATCTCGATCCACTTCGTGAACTCCCCTCAAACTCCCCCTCAGTGAGTTTTGTGATGAAAAGTGTCGTTCCGCTGTCCCTCTCGCTGCTCGCCGTTTTGGCGATCGCGTCCGACCTCCCCGCCCAGCCGCTCCGCTACGACCTGAGCGGCAAGACCGGCCGCCGCGACGCCGAGTCGTACGACTGGCGCGAGTGGGAGATCAAGAGCGCCGAGACCGTGTCCCAACAAGCCGATGGCTTGAGCGTTTCGCTCCGCGGCGTCGGCGCCCCGCTCGAGGGTTTCCTGAACAAGGCGGGCCTCGTCACGGGCGGCACGCTCGTGAGCGACGGCGTCACGTGCCAAGGCGAGGCGATCGAGATCACACTCACCGGCCTCGCCGCCGGCAAGCACAGCCTCGCCACCTTCCACAACCAGCCGAGCGGAGATTCGCCCTCCGAGTTCGTGCTCGCCGCGGGCGACACGAAGTCGACCGTCAAACCTGCCAACGACGCCAAGATCAACGCCGACGCGGCGACCGCGTACGTCGAGTTCGAGGCGACCGAGGGCGAGCCCGCCGTTGTGCGGCTCACGGGCGAAGGCTTGGTGCTCAACGGCGTTGAGATCGACGGCTCGAACCCCGCCCTCCGCGCCGCCCTGCCGACCCCCACGCACGGCGACGGCCACGCCGACGCCGACGAAGGCACGGTCGCGCTCAGCTGGCGACCCGTTGCCGGCGCCACCGGCTACCAGGTCCGCCACGCCGCTGCGCTCGACGCCGATGAGGCGGAGCAGAATCTCGCCACGGCCCCCGCCGTCGAGACAACCGAGCCGTCGCTCGAGCTGTCGGTCGAGAAGAACAGCCTCCTCTCGCACGCCTGGCGCGTCGACACCGTCGGCGCCGACGGCGCCGTCACGCCCGGCGAGAGCTGGACGTTCCGCACCCGCTCGCTCGCCTTCCCCGGCGCCGAGGGGTACGGCCGCTTCGCCCGCGGCGGACGCGGCGGTCGCGTGATCAAGGTCACCAACCTCAACGACAACGGCCCGGGCAGCTTCCGCGCCGCCGTCGAGGCCGAGGGACCGCGGACCGTGGTGTTCGACGTCTCCGGACGCATCGTCCTGAACGATCGTCTCATCATCCGCAACGGCGACCTGACGATCGCCGGCCAAACGGCCCCCGGCATGGGCGTTTGCGTGTCGAACTTCAACCTCGGAGCGATCGGCGCCGAGGACCTCGTCGTCCGCTACCTCCGCGTGCGGCCGGGCGACACCTCCGGCAAGACGCTCGACGGCATGGGGCTGGCGAGCTGCGACCACTCGATCGTTGACCACTGCTCGATCAGCTGGTCGCACGACGAGGCGTTCAGCTCGCGCGGCGCGCTTAACATCACGCTGCAACGCACGCTGATCAGCGAGGCGCTCAACATCGCCGGGCACAAGAAGTACGGCGAGGGCAGCGCCCACGGCTTCGCCGCCAGCATCGGCGGCGACCGGGGCAGCTTCCACCACAACCTGCTCGCCCACTGCGCGGGCCGCAACTGGAGCCTCGCCGGCGGCACCGACCAGGCGAACCGCCACCGCGGGCAACTCGATCTGCGCAACAACGTGGTCTACAACTGGGACTACCGCACCACGGACGGCGGCGCCCGCCTCGTTCAGTTCGTGAACAACTACTACAAGTCGGGGCCCGCCTCGCGGATCAAGTACTATCTCAAACCGCAGTACGAGAACCCCTCGTTCGGGCCGCAACAGTACTACGTCGAGGGCAACGTGATGGAGGGCGTCACCGGGCCGGAGGGACCGACCGGCGAGTTGGTTGGCATGCGGGTCCAAGGCAGCCAGCCCGAGCCGGTCACCCTGCCCGAGCCGTTCTTCGAGCACCACGTCACGACCACCTCGGCCGAGCAGGCCTACGACGACGTGCTCGGCGACGTCGGCTGCAACTACCCCAAGCTCGACGAGCACGACCAACGCGTGATCCGTGAAACACGCACCGGCACGGCCACCTACGTCGGCAGCAAGAGCGGCAAGCCGGGGCTGCCCGACTCGCAGAAGGACGTCGGCGGCTGGGACGACTACCCGGAGGTCCACCGCGACGCCGATTTCGATTCCGACAACGACGGCATGCCGAACGAATGGGAGCTGGCCAGCGGCCTCGACCCGAACGACGCCGCCGACGGCCCCCTCGACTCGAACGGCGACGGCTACACGAACCTCGAGGCGTTCCTCAACGGCCTAGTGGATTGACGCGGCTGCCAGCTGTTTGCAAATCGCCGACAGTTAAGTCGCAAAACGCGTCCGCAGCCGACGACCCATGGTCGTCGGCGCAGGCCGTCGTCACGCGTCACGCCGATGCGGAGTGAAGCTCCTGCAATGGCCCAAAGAACTCGTAATGCATCCGGTCGTCGCCCACGCCTAGCCGAGCCAGGCTGGCGGCGACCGTTTGCATGAACGGCTTGGGCCCGCAGAAGTAGAACTCCGCGTCGTCGCACGGGGCCCACTCGCGCAGCAGATCCGCGCTGACCCACCCCTCCGCGTTGCAACGCCCGCTCGCCAAGTCGTCGGCCGACGGCCGGTCGTAGAGCACCATTCGACGGAAAACGGGCAGGCTCTCCTCCAGCTCGCGCAGTTCGTCGGCGAAGGCGTGGCTGCTGCTGTTGCGCGCCGCCTGCAAGAAAGCGACCGGCGCCTCGCACCCCGCGTGAGCGAGCGACTTGGCCATCGACAGCAGTGGCGTCACTCCCACACCGCCCGCCAAGAAGACGATCGGCCGGTCGCCAACCGCCGCGGGGTCGAGCGTGAACTCACCGCACGGGGGACCGGCTTCGACCACGTCGCCCACCCGCACGGCGTCGTGCAGGTGCGTCGACACCAACCCGGCCGGGACCGACGCGTCGGCGCCCGACTCGCGTTTCACGCTGATGCGGTACCGCCCCGTGCCGGGCCGGTCGGAGAGACTGTAGTTGCGTGGCGAGGTCGGCGGGCTGAGACCGTCGAAACGGACCGTCAGGTATTGCCCCGGCAGGTAGTCGGCCAGCGGCGCGCCGTCGGCCGAACGCAGGTAGAACGAGGTGATCTCGTCGCTCTCGGCGACCTTGTCGTCGACCACCAGCGATCGGAAGCCGTTCCAGCCGCCCGGCGCCGATCGTTGCGATTGGTACACCTCACTCTCGCGCGCGATCAGCACCCCGGCCAGCACCTCGTAAGCCTCGCCCACGGCCGCCGCCACCTCGTCGGTCACGGCGTCGCCCATCACCTCGCCGATGGCCGCCAGCAGGTGCTTGCCGACAATCGGGTAATGCTGCTCCTGGATGCCAAGCGAGCAATGCTTTTGGACGATCAGCTCGACCGCCGGTCCCAACGCCTGGAGGTTGTCGATGTGAGAGAAATAAGCACAAATGGCCCCCGCCAGCGCCCGCTGCTGCCCGCCCGAGTGCTGGTGGGCCTGATTGAAGAACGCTTGGACTTCAGGGTTCTCACGGAACATTCGCTCGTAAAACGCCCGCGTGATCGTCTCGGCGTTCGCCGCCACCGCCGGAGTGATTTCTTTGACAATCGCAATCGTTTTTGGGCTTAGCATGCTCTAACTCGTTGAGAAAAAACGTTGGTTCCCACGGGCCAACCGCCGCTGACCCAATACATGCACCTGATGGTATAGAATACCATACTACACGTCTAGGTGCATTAATCCCCCGACCGGCCGATGCTCTCCAAAACCCACGAATACGCCCTCCGCGCCGTGACCTGCCTCGCCGCACGAGACGGCGCGCCCGCCTCGGCCGACCTGATCGCCGAGAAGACCCAGGCGCCCCGCCGCTACCTCACCCGGGTGCTGCAAGACCTGGTGGCCGCGGGGCTCGTTGCCTCGCGCAGCGGCCCCGGGGGGGGCTACGAGCTCGCGCCGGGCGGGGGCGATCTCACGATCCTCGACGTGGTGAACGCCGTAGCCCCGCTCGAACGCATCCGCAGCTGCCCGCTCGGGCTCACCTCGCACACCGAGCTCTGCCCGCTGCACGCCCAGCTCGACAAGGTCTACGAGTCGGCCGAGCGGGCGTTGGCCGAGGTGACGATCGCCGAGCTGCTCAGCTCGACCAGCCCGATCGTGCCGCTCTGCGAGGTCGTCACCCAGAGCGACAACAAGAAGGCGTAGCCCGGATGGTTTGCGATCTCGACACGAGCGCGCCCGACTGGCTGATCGACCACCCGGCTACCGCGCGCGTGTTCGCCGAGCTGGGCATCGACACGAGCTGCGGCGGCAAGTCGGTCCGCTATCTCTGTGAGCAGAGCGGCCTCGACCCCGCGGCCGTGCTGCGACGCCTCGACGCCGCCGCCGCGCAGGCGGACCAAGGCGGCGCCTGATATTTTTCTCTAGCCCGGTTGGGCCCCCTTCGAAGCCGAACGGCTGCAAGGGTTGCACCGAATGCACGGGTCGTTCTGCGGCCAGCGAGTTCCGGCGTCTGATGGAATCCGCATCTTGAAGGCTTCCTCCTCTTACCCCTTTCAGGGTGACTAAGACTTGCCAGACCTGTCATGGGCCGGCCGTCTGGCTTGCTGCGCGGCATCCACCATCTCACCATCCCCTTGGCACGCTAGACTTCGCAGGCGAAGCATGAGAGCGACCCGGACGACGCCAATCCTCTCTCACCACGGCCTTCTAGCCGCCTGCTGGCTGTGCGCCGCCTGCTGGGCAATGGCCTCGCCCGCCGCCTCAATGTCGGACGCCCCCGCGGAGCCAGGGGACGCTGCCGAGCCAGGGGACGCTGCGGAGCTCGGAGACGCCGCGACCATCACACCGACCGACGTCTACGCCAAGGTGCTGCGTGTGCAGGCGGAGCTCGACACGGTTCGTCATTACATCGGCAAGCCGCTCTGCGTGCAGCCGCGTATGGAGCTGACCGGCGCCGAATCGCGTGAGGCCTACTTCCAAGCGGTCGCGTTGCTGCAAAACGCCGACCAGTTCTGCTTCGACCACACCCGCGAACAGTTCGCTCCCCCCGCCAAGCCGACCGGCGAGATCCAGCCGCGTCACGTCGCCGCGCTCGCCGACGCGGTTTGCGAGCGGCTCCGGTCGGTCCGCGCGCAGTACCAGATCCCCCCGCCCTCCGAGCCGGCAGCCGTCATCGGCGAGCGGACCCCCACCGACGTCTTCCGCGAAGTGGTGCAGACCAACCGCCAGTTGAACCTCGTGCTCGACCGCCGCGTGGAGCCGAGCGACGTGTTCATGGAGGTGACCGTTGCGCTGGGCTATGTCTCTCGGCTGCTCGAGCAGTTCCCCCAGGCCGAGGCGACCACGGCGACGCCCCCCTTCGTGCCCGGCAAGCGGCCCAGCGACGTTTATCAGCGGCTTGCGGTTTGCTTCGAGCGGGTGCGCGAGATCACGACCGCCACGGGCATGAAAACACTCCAGCTGCGCGTCGATCCGCGTGAAGTCGCTACGGCCGAACCGAACGACGTGCACCACCTGGCGTCGCTGATCGTCGCCGAGTTAGCCTACTTGCACGGCCTGCTGCCCGACGCGGTGGAGTTGCGGCCCGTGTACCACCCCGGCCGCAAGTTCCCGTCGCACGTGCTCCAGCGCGCCAAGCTCCTCGATGCGAGGCTCGAGCAGCTGGAGCGATTGGTCGCCACGCACCCCAATTGGCTCAGCGATCGGTCCGCGGATCTCGCCCTGGGAGCCGAGAGCCGATGACGGATCACACCAACCGCACACCCCCGCAAGACGCCCCCCGCGGCGCCCGCGGGGGCCTCAGCCGCAAGCTGTTCCGCTCGCACATGAGCGTGGCGGCGGTCGGCTTCGCCGTGCTGCTCGCCGCCCTGCTGGGCGTGATGGCGATCCAGGGGGTCGCCGACCAATTGGCCCGCGTGCAGGGGCCCACCGTCCGCGAGACGATGCGGCTCAAGGCGGGCGTTCACCGCTCACTGGCGGCGCTGCGCGGCTGGGTCGTGCTCGGCGACGAGACCTACCGCAACGACCGCGCCCTGGCCTGGGACCAAGACATCGAGCCCGCGATGCGGGCCCTCCATCAACTCAGCACGGAATGGCCGCAACAAGAAAACCGCGACCGGCTCCGCCTGCTGGACGACAAGCTCAAGCGGCTCAAAGAGAGCCAATGGTGGATCGAAGACATCGCCCAAACGCCGGGCAACCAACCGGCCCGGGTCCTGATCGAGCTGCACGCCAATCCGAGTTCGGAAGCGATCTTCACCTCGATCTCGGACACGATCAACATCGAGAAGACCAAGCCCGCCGCGGGCCGCCGCGACCTGCTCGGCGCCATGGCCGACCTGCGCGGCTACTTCACACGCAGTTGGGCCGAGCTCGCGTCGATCGCCGACCAAGGCAGTTCGCTGAGCGAGACCACCTTCCGCTCGAGCCTCGAACTCGCCAAGACACGCAGCGCGTACCTGTGGCGCGAGCGCGAGCGGCTCGGCCCGCGGCAGCACGATCTGATCCGACTGATCGAGAGCGATCTGCACGCCTTCGAGCGTGCGGCCGACAAGGCGATCTCGCTGCGGCGATCGGACGACTGGAACGTCGCCCGCCAACTGCTCGGCCGTGACGCGGCGCCGTTGGCCCAAGAGGCCATCGCCCTGCTCACGGCCATCACCGACAGCAAGATCGCTTTGATGTCGGCGAGCGCGCAGTCGGTGGTGACTCTCAACCGCCTGACGACCGCCTTCGGCGTGACCCTGATGGCGGGCATGATCGCCGTCGCCTGGGTCGTGGCGCGCCGTAACGCCAGCCTGTTGGCCCAACCGATCGAGGCCCTCTCGCTCGCCGCCCGGCGGCTCGCCGCGGGCGAACTGCTCGAAGACCTGCCCGTCTCCGCAGACGACGAGCTCGGCGACCTGACCGGGGCCTTCAACGGCATGCGGCAGAGCCTCGACCGCCGCGCCAGCGAACTGGCCGAATCCAACCACCAGCTGCGTCTGCTGGAAGAGCGTTTCCGCGCCACCATCGAGTCGGCCCCGATCGCCATGGTGATGATCGATTCCGAGGGCAAGATCGTGCTCTCGAACGCCGAGTCGGGAAGGCTCTTCGGCTACCCGAGCGAGGAGATCCTCGACCGGCCGATCGAGACGCTCCTCCCCGAACCGATCCGCGCCGAGCACGTCAAGAGTCGCCAGCGGTTCATGAAGTCACCGAACCCGCGGAGAATGGGCGCCGGCCGAGAGCTGTTCGCTCTGCGCAAAGACGGGTCTCAGGTGCCGGTCGAAGTGGGCCTCAACCCCGTTCCTACCGCAGAAGGGACGTTTGTGCTCAGCGCGATTGTGGATATCACGCAGCGCAAGCAGGATGAGCTAGACTTGCGTATATCCCGCGAACAGGCGCTCGAAGCCGCCCGTTCCAAATCGGAGTTCCTGGCCAACATGAGCCACGAGATCCGCACTCCGATGACCGCCATCCTCGGGTTCACCAACATCTTGTCGGCGAGCGACGACCCGGAGCAGCGGCGAGACGCGATCCAGACCATCCACCGCAATGGCGAGCATCTCTTGAACATCATCAACGACATCCTCGACCTCTCGAAGATCGAGGCGGGCAAGATGAGCGTGTCGCTCAGCCCCGCCTCGCCCGGCCAGTTGCTGAGCGACGTGATCGAGCTGATGGGCGTGAAGGCCGAGGCGGCGGGCATCGAGCTCTCGCTCGACCTCGACGATGCCTTGCCCGAGTCGGTTGTCATCGACTCGGTCCGGCTACGCCAGGTGCTGATCAACCTGGTAGGCAACGCCATCAAGTTCACTCCCCAAGGGGAGGTGAAGGTCATTTCCTGCTACGACGCCGAGCAAGACGGCGTCGAAGGGACCCTTTGTGTCGACGTGGTCGACACCGGCATCGGGATGACCGCCGAGCAGCAAGCGATGCTCTTCCGCCCTTTCAACCAAGCCGACAACTCGATGCGCCGCGACTTCGGCGGCACGGGGCTGGGGCTGACGATCAGTAGGCGGTTCGCCCAGATGATGGGTGGCGACGTGACCATCGTCTCCTCGGAGCTCGACCAGGGGAGCCGCTTCCGGCTCGCCGTGCGGGCCGAGCGGGCCGCAGCGGCGCCGCCGCCCCAACCGCCCAAGCCGGCCGACAAGCCCAGCGCCGGCGCCAAGCTGGCCGGGATGAGCGTGCTGCTGGCCGAGGACGGGCCGGACAACCAGAGGCTCATCAGGTACCTGCTCGAGAAGGCGGGCGCCGAGGTGCGGATCGTCGAGAACGGCGGCGCCGCCGTCGAAGCGATCCGCTCGGAGGGGCCCTTCGAGTGCGTGCTGATGGACATGCAAATGCCCGTGATGGATGGCTACCAAGCGACCCGCGAGCTGCGCAAGTCGGACTGCCAAACGCCTATCATCGCGCTCACGGCCCACGCGATGGGCAGCGACCGCAAGAAGTGCCTCGACGCGGGCTGCGACGAATACCTGGCCAAGCCGGTCGATCCCTTCGCACTGGTCACGACCATCGCCGAGCAGGTGGCTGAGTCGCTCGTGGCGAACGCCTAACCGGCGGCCGCTTCTCGATCGGCCGACAGCGGCCAAGAATTGTTGAGAATCTTCCGGCGTCTTAGCTCGCCAGAAAAACGTCGACCGAGCAACAACGACTTGCGTCGATCGGCGCCGCGAGAAACGGGCGCCGCGACCGACGCGAAACGACTTAGGTCGATGCGCGCCCTCCCCTGCGGCGCCCAATTATCTTTGTAACGGGCGTTTCACCTAATTTCGACAATCGCTTTTGGCCGCGCGCGCAGCAGCGATTCTTGGCCACCGGCGATTTTGTCGTAAGGCGTTTCTAGAAAACGACTTTCGCTTCGGTTTCGCGACAAGAGAATCGACGTAAGTCGCGTAAGAATATTTTTGGGCGCGCGTTTGGGACGGTGTGGCCGCCTAGGTTCGCGCCCGACCGAACCGCCATCGACCCCGGTCGTTTATTCATCCCCCGGTCAATCATTTAACCCCCGGTCAATGACCGTGGGCTAGAGCGGTTTTCGGATTGTGTGGACGAGGGGGGAAGCGATTGGCGGCGTGGCGAGGAAGCCGAAGCAGGCAATGCGGTGCATTGTCGATGCAGGCTGACGAAGCCATGACGCCGATCGCGAGACGAGCGTCTGCACCTATGAGCAAACCGCTCTAAGCCAGCAGATCATCCACCACGCGCCCGTGCACATCGGTCAGCCGGAACCGGCGGCCCTGGTGCTTGTAGACCAAGCGCTCGTGGTCGACGCCCAGCAGGTGCAGCATCGTGGCGTGCAGGTCGTGCACGTGGACCGGGTCTTTGACGATGTTGTAGCTGAAGTCGTCGGTCTCGCCGTAGACGACGCCCGGCTTCACCCCGCCGCCGGCCATCCACATCGTGAAGCACCTCGGGTGGTGGTCGCGGCCGTAGTTGTCGGCGGTGAGCGGTCCTTGGCTGTAAGCGGTGCGGCCGAACTCGCCGCCCCACACCACCAGCGTGTCGTCCAAGAGGCCGCGTTGCTTCAGGTCGGTCACCAGCGCGGCGCTCGCGCGGTCGGTCTCTTCGGCCCGCTTGCGGAGGTCGCGTGGCAGGTTGTCGTGTTGGTCCCAGCCGCGGTGGAAGAGTTGCACGAAGCGCACGCCGCGCTCCGCCAGGCGGCGGGCCATCAGGCAGTTGGCGGTGAACGAGCCGGGGTCCTTGGCGTCGGGGCCGTAGAGGTCCATCACGCTCTGCGGCTCGCTCGCCAGGTCGGCCACCTCGGGCACCGAGGTCTGCATGCGGAAGGCCATCTCGTACTGCTCGATGCGCGCGAGCACCGCCGGGTCCATCGTCTTCTCGTGCTCGATGCGGTGCAGCTCGGCCAGCCGGTCGAGGAGCCCGCGTCGCGCCGATTCGCTCACGCCTTGGGGATTGCCGAGGTAGAGGACCGGGTCGGCGCCGGCGCGGAACGGCACGCCTTGGTGCGTGGAGGGCAAGAAGCCGCTGCCCCACAGACGCGAGTAGATCGGCTGGCCCGATCCCCCCTTGCTCACGAGCACACAGAACGTGGGCAGGTTGTCGTTCGTTGACCCCAGGCCGTAACTCGCCCAGGCGCCCATCGACGGCCGGCCGGCGTTCTGCGAGCCGGTCTGGAAGAACGTGATCGCCGGGTCGTGGTTGATCGCCTCGGTCTGCATCGAGCGGATGATGCAGAGGTCGTCGACCACCCGGGCGGTGTGCGGCATCAGCTCGCTGACCCAGGCGCCATGCTTGCCGTGTTGGGCGAAGTCGAACTGCGCGCCGGCCACCGGCAGCGACGACTGGTTGGAGGACATGCCGGTGAGCCGCTGCTCGCCACGGACCGACGAGGGGAGCTCCTGGCCGTTCATCTGGCGGAGCTTCGGCTTGTAATCGAACAGGTCCATCTGCGACGGCCCGCCGCTCATGAACAGGTAGATGACCCGCTTGGCCTTGGGGGCGTGATGCAGGGCGCTCAGCGCAGCGCCGGCGCCGGGCGCGGCGCCTTGTGACGCAGCCGAACCGAACGCCTCGTGCGGCAGCAGGCTGGCGAGCGCGGCGGCGCCGAGCGTGTGGCCGCTGCGGGCGAGAAACTGCCGCCGGTTGATCGCGCAGTTGGCGCGGCCGGTCGGCTCGTCGGGTCCGTGGCAGGAACAGTTCATAACTAGATTCTACACTCGGCTTAGTAGGACGGGTTGGGTGGCGGGGGCGCTCCCGTGAGGGAAGCCCCCGAGCGAGCCAATCCATGTTTGCAAGGCACGGGGTCTTCCGCTTCGTGGTGCGTCCCCGCCACCCCACCTCGTGTTATTGTTTGGTCACCGCCGCGTGGTGGTTCATCACCGCCTGGGCGACCATCGCCATGGCCGCCAGGCGTGGCGGCTCGGCGCCCGAGGCCGCGGCAAAGTCGCCGACCGTCAGGAGTCTCTCGGCTGTGGCGGGGTCGCGGTCGAACGCCCCGAGCTGTTCGTCGTAGAGGGCCACCAGGATGCCAGCCTCGGCGGTCGTGGGGCGGCGGCTCACCACGCGGCGGAAGACCCACTCGATCTGCTCGGCCGTGTCGCGGCTCTCGTCACGCAGAGCCAAGTCGGCCAGCGCACAGGCCGCCTCGACGAACTGCGGGTCGTTGAGCATCACGAGCGATTGCAACGGCGTGGCGGTCGTTTGGCGCCGCATGACGCAGACCTCGCGCTCCGACGCGTCGAGCGTCATCATCGCCGGCGGCGGCGAGGTGCGTTTCCAAACGGTGTACAGGCTGCGGCGGTGGCTCCCTTCGCCCGGCTGGCGCTCGTACTTGGCGGCGCCCTTCTCTTTCCACAAGCCGGGCGGCTGGAACGGCCGGACCGGCGGCCCGCCGAGCCGCTCGACCAGCTGGCCGCTGGCGGCCAGGGCCGTGTCGCGGATCGCTTCGGCCGAGTACCTGTAAGACGGACCGCGGGCCAGCAGGCGGTTCTCCGGGTCGGCCTCGCGCTGCTCGGCGGTGGCGACCGAACTGCGGCGGTAAGCCTCGGACAGCACCATTTTCTTCACAAGCGCCTTCACGTCCCAGCCGCTGGCGACGAAGCCGTGGGCCAAGTCGTCGAGCAGTTGCGGGTGCGTGGGCGGCGAGCCCTGGCTGCCGAAGTCGTTGGGCGTGTCGACCAAGCCGCGGCCGAAGACCGTTTGCCAAAACCGGTTGACCGCCACCCGCGCGGTGAGCGGGTTGCGCGGGTCGGTGACCCAGCGGGCGAGGCCCAACCGGTCGGGTCGGGGGTCCGACAGCTCGGGGCCGATCGCCGCGGGGGTGCTCGGCTCGACCGGGTCGGCCGGGGCGTCGTAGACGCCGCGTTCGAGGAGGTACGACTGCCGCGGCTCGGGCATCTCGCGCATCACCATGATCTGCTCGATCGAGTCGACCAACTCGTCGCGCTGCCGGCGGAGCGTCTGCAGCTCGGCGGCGGCTTGGCGGTACGGCTCCGAGAGGTTGCGGTCGAAGTAGCGGCGCTGCTCGGCCTCGTCGACGCCGAGCCACTCGCCCGCAGGGCGGGTCAAGCGCGAGAGTTCGACGGCCGTCAGCTCACGGTCGAAGACCGCCAGCTCGTCGACGGCGCCGCCGCGGAAACCGCTGTCGCGGAAGCGGTGGCCCACGAGCAGCTTGATGTCCTTGTCCTTCATCAGGTCGCCCGGCAGGTAGCGGATCGATCTGGTGAGCTTGTCGGCGAGCGTCTCCGTCTCCGCGGGTTCGCCGTTCACGTAAAGACGCAGCCCCGCCGCGCGGCTCGAGCCGTCGTAGGTCATCGCCACGTGCGACCACTCGCCGAGCGGCAGCGATTGGCTTGCGCGGACCGCCATCGCGTCGCCGGGCCAGAAATGGACCAACGCCGCGGCCGGGCGGCCTTCGTCGAGCGTGAGCTGATAGCCGCGACCCGCGGCGTCGAGCCACGCTATCGACCGGTGAACGACCACCGCCGTTTGGCCCTCTTCCGTCGGGCGGACCCACAGGGCAAGGGTGAACGGCTGGCTGCGGTTGAAGGCGTGCGTCGAGTCAGTAACGAAGCCGTCCTCGCCGTCGAGCAGGAGCGCTCTGCCGACGACGCCCTCGGTCGTCTGCGGCTGTCCGTCGAGCTTGCCCCGGTCCCCTTCCGACTCGTCGCTCTCCTGGAAGGGGTCGCTCTCCTCGAAACCGTAGTGGGCGACCGCGGAGGCGAGCGGGTCATCGACGGGGGTTGGCGAGCCGAACTTAAAGGCCAAGTAGTCCCTGTCGCCCTCGGCCTTGGCCTCTGCCAAGCGCCGCTCGGCGGCGGCGATCTTCGCTTCTAGATCCTCGAGCTCCGCTCGTTGCTCGGGGGTGTCGAGCCACATCGTGGGGGTCGGCACGGCGTCGGTGTAGTGCGAGTAGAGCCCCAGCTCGTCGAGGTTGTTGAAGTACGCGAAGAACCGGAAGTAGTCCTTGTGCGAGATCGGGTCGTACTTGTGGTCGTGGCAGCGGGCGCACTCGACCGTGAGCCCGAGCATGGCCGAGCCGAACGTGTTCGCCCGGTCGGCGGCGTTCTCGGTGCGGAACTCGTCGGTCGAACTCCCCCCTTCGTTCGTCTGCCGGTGCAGCCGGTTGAACGTGGTGGCGAGCAGTTGGTCGCGCGTCGGCTCCGGCAGCAGGTCGCCCGCCAGCTGCTGGGTGAGGAACTCGTCGTAGGGCAGGTTCGCGTTGATCGCACGGACGACCCAGTCGCGCCACGGCCAGACGCGGCTGAAGCGGTCGTTCTGGTAGCCGTAAGTGTCGGCGTAGCGGGCGGCGTCGAGCCAGTCGAGGGCCATCCGCTCGCCGAACCGCGGCGAGGCCAGCAGCCGATCGACGAGCCGTTCGTACGCCCCCGGCGAAGTATCGGCCGCGAAGGCGTCGACCTCGGCAATCGTCGGCGGCAGGCCCGTCAGGTCCATCGTCACGCGGCGGACGAGCCTGACGGCGTCGGCCGGCGGCGCAGGCTCGAGGCCCTCCTCGCGGAGTTGGGCGTCGACGTGATGATCGATCGTCGTTTCTTTGCCAGCCGCTTCACTCGCCTTGGGCGTTACGAAAGCCCAGTGCTCGGCCCACGGCGCCCCGGCCGCGACCCAATCGCGCAGCAGCTGCTTCTCATCGGCCGTGAGCGAGAGGTTCGAATCGGCCGGCGGCATGACCTCGTACTCGTCGTCGCTCAGCACCCGCACCACGAGCTCGCTGGCGACCGGATCGCCGGGCGTGACGATCGGGCGGTCCTCGTCCATCATCGACGGCTGCGAATAGAACCCCTCCAGGTCGAGCCGCAGATCGGCCTCGCGGCTGGCGCTGTCGGGTCCGTGGCAGGTGAAACAGCGATCGGAGAGCAGAGCCCGAGCGCGGGCCGCCAGGTCGCCCGGCTGAGTGACGGGGTCGGCAGCGGCGTGGTCGGCAGCGGCGGGCCCCTCGGCCAGCGCCGCTCCGGCTGCCAGCAATGCGGCTAGGAAGACGGGCAGCGAGACGACCGCAAACCGGCGATAGAGTCGGATCAAATCGGCGGGTTCAAACAAGGGAACTTCAAAACAGGAAAGAGGGGCAGAAAGGGAAGACCGCTACTAGGATAAGCTCTCAACCACGGAAAAAGCGGCCTGCCGCACGCAATGCTTGCCAGAGCCCCATGAATCAAGCATAATGCGATCACCTGAAGCGGTGTAAGATTCCGCCGGGAATCGTTACCAGCAGGCCGGAAGGGCTGTTGAACCGGTACAACTCTTCGACGAGTCGGGTGGAGCCTTCGTTTCGTCCGCCGAATCGCCGATTTGGGATCAGCTGACTCCCAGGGGGCCGGTCGGCTAGATCATGCTCGGCTGTTGGGCGTTTCTAGCATTTGGTACAGGTTTACGGGAGTTTTAGTTCCGCACTTCCGCCCCGAATGGGCGGTTTTGCCGGGGGATAACTTGGGTGAGCTGAGGACCGGTTTGGCTCCGCGGCAGTGGTCAGGTTGAACAGTGGCCAGGTTGACCAGGAGTACCGTTTTTGACGGAATTGCAGAACGAAAACGCCCCTAGGTCGACGCTCTGTGAATAGGATAACGCTTTGCAGGGATGAGAGCGGCGAGAAGCTGAGCCTCTATTGAGAAGCTTGGCGTCGCAGCGAAGGAATCGTCGCCAATAACTTTTTAACGATCCGAAGCCAAACTGTTTGGCCCTATGAAAACCGAGGTTTTTGACTTCAATCGAGCCAAAAAGCTGTCTCAAAATAGGGCAGCGTAAGTAAGGTTTTTTCGCGGTCTTTGATTAGCATTAATTGTTAGAGATTACGTTTCTCTTCTCATCTACTGTTGTGCCGGCCTACGAAAGAGGAAAGGAGTAGTTCGACGCACTGCCGGCGCCCCTGGTTCGACTCGCTAGTGGGTACCATTACTTATCTTGTCTTCCCGCTACGTGGACGACGTACCAGATGTGGCTGCCGGCCACTCGTCACCGATTGCGTTTTTCTTGCCCGCGGCTCTGTCTTGTCGGCCGCTCAGGCTTTGCTTGTCTCGACATCCTTTGACTGACTGATTTTGGAGTGACCTAATGACGATCAAGAATCTACTCGTCCTCTTCGCCGTGGCGGTTGCCACGGCTGTGGCGCCGATGGCCGAAGCCGGCATCTGGTACCCGACCAACCACGGCAACGGCGCCGACGCCGAAGTCCGCGAGTCGAATGCGTCTCAGAACCGTGGCGACAGCACCGAGATCGCCTCGCGCATCAAGAACGCCGCCCCCTCGCTGGCTGGCAACGACGGCAGCGACCGCAACAGCCTCATCTACACCAAGTTCGACATCACGGGCCTGGAGTTGCCGGCCGACGGGAAGACCGCTTTCCGCATGACGTACCGCAACACGAACCTGTCGGGCAACCGCTTGTTCGACACCGTGACGCCCAACGTCGACAACCGCGCCGCGATGGCGGTCTACGCCCTTAAGACCACCGCTGCGACCTGGGCGGAAGACACGATCACTTACGCCAACGCCCCTGGCCTCGTCTTCCCGGGCGACTTGAACATCGGCACGCGTGAGCTTACCGACGACTTGGTGTTCCTCGGCACCGTCACCTTCCCGCAGGTCGCCAGCTTGAGCAACGGCGTCGGCGGTCAGAACCGTCTTCCGGTCGGTGGCGTGCTGAAGTTCGAGAGTGAGAACCTGGACGACTTCGTTGGTCAGGCCATCATCGACGGCGCCACGGAAGTGACCCTCGTGACGGGCACCTTCCACGATGGCAACATCGGCATCGAGAGCTGGTTGAACTTCAACTACCTGTTCAACCCCAAAGAGCAGACCACGCTCAACGACGACCCGAGCTGGGACTCGGACGTCGAAGACGACATGAACGCGCTCGGCAGCCCCCACTCGGGCGCCGACAACAGCACCGGCCGCTACTCGCCGTCGCTGCTGCTGCGTGTCCCCGAGCCGACCAGCCTGTCGCTGATCAGCCTGGTGGCCGCGGGCTTCGTCGCCCGTCGTCGTCGCAGCTGAGCCATGCTCGGTTGCTAACAAGTGAGTACAGGGCACAAGGGGCCCGCGTCACCTCGACGCGGGCCCCTTCCCTTTGTGCCCTCCGTAAATCTTTCCTTGCGGCGTAGATCCTCCGCTCGGCAGTCGCCGATTGCCCTCCGTAGTTGATCGTCCCCACAGCTAAAGCCCAGCCTAGCGAACTCCCGCCTCTCTCCCGTCGCAAGCGCTTGCCGAACCGGGCCGCTGCGATTTCTTCGGAGAGCCCCTCGCGACAGGAACAGCACCATGCCCCAAACGACCGCCTCTTCTGCGCATTCAAAGACAGCCCTCCCCCGCGGCGCCTCCTTCGCCGCGGGCATGTCGCTCGCTATGGCCACGCTCGTGCTGATCGGGCTCGGCTCGGTTTCGCACGCCGCTAGTGAAACGGACATCAGCGAAGAAGAGGCCGCCTACCGTCGTGCGATCGCGGACCGCGCTTCGCGGATCGTCTCGGCGCTTCGGCTTGACGAAGCGGACGTCGAACAACGGGTAACGACGCTCGTCGCCGATCAGTACCGCGCGTTGCGAGACGAGCACGACAGCCGTGACTCGTCGCTTGAGGAAGCCGACGGGGAAGAGAAGCGGGTCGTGCGTCTCGAGTCGGACCGCCGCGTCATGGAACTCCACCGCCGCTTCGTCGCCAGGCTCTCCACAGAGCTCGACGCCGACGGTGTTGTGGGCGTCAAGAACGGGATGACCTACGGCGTCGTGCCGATCACGCTGGCGGCTTACCATCGCCTGCTGCCCGACCTGAGCGAAGAGCAACGCCGCACCCTGCGGGCGCACCTGACCGAGGCCCGCGAATACGCCATGGACGCCGGCTCGTCAAAGGAGAAGCACGGCTGGTTCGGCAAGTACAAAGGCCGCATCAACAACTACCTCTCGGCCGAAGGCTACGACCTGAAGCAAGCCGAGCGTGATCTCGCGGCGCGCAGCTCGCAAGAGTGATCCCTCATGCAGGTCTTTAGACGCGAGCCTCGTCGCTGCCCCACGGTGGAAGAACAGCGCGAAACAGACCGCCGCGTCCGCCAAAGCGTACCGACTGCCGAGCGGAGCGGGCGTTAATTACCGCACGCTGGGCGACGCTGCGCGGCTAAAACGACCGGAAACAAGCCGAGCAAGACCTCGAATCGCCCCTGCGGCTCTAGTAGCTTGAACGCAGACCGATCACGGGGCTCACCGAACCGTTTCCCCGCAAGAAACGTTTCCCTCATAAGGACCGAGGCGAAGACTATGTGCAAGAATTGGCTCGTATACGCGGCGGCTGTTGCTTTGGCCGGCGTTGCTTGGGACGCGGCTCTCGCCCAGTACCCGACCATCACGCCCGAAGTGGCGGCCGAGAGCGACCGGCGGATGGCCGAGATGCGGCGTCGCTCGGACGCGGCTTGGGAGGCGGCCCAGCCCGCCATCGAGGCCGACGCCAAGGCGGGCAAGCCTTACATCGCCGACGCCGATCACCCGAGCGAGCTGCCGCAGGCTTCGATCCCGGCTTTCCCGGGGGCCGAGGGGGGCGGGGCTTACAGCTTCGGCGGCCGCGGCGGCAAGGTGATCGTTGTCACGAATCTCAACGACAGCGGCCCCGGCAGCTTCCGCGAGGCGGTGGAGACCGGCGGCGCGCGGATCGTGGTGTTCAACGTCGCGGGGGTGATCGAGCTTAAGAGCCGTCTCGTCGTGCGGGCGCCTTATCTGACGATCAACGGCGCCTCGGCGCCCGGCGACGGCGTTTGCATCGCCGGCGACACGGTCGAGCTCGAGACCCACGACGTGGTGGTGCGCCACATGCGGTTCCGCCGCGGCGACACCTGGGTCGGCGACCGCAACGACTCGTTCGGTGGCAACCCGATCGGCAACATCATGATCGATCACGTGTCGGCCAGCTGGGGACTCGACGAGAACATGTCGATGTACCGCCACATGTACTCGCCGCCCGAGGGGGGCAAGGACATCAAGATGCCGACCGTGAACATCACGATCCAGAACTCGATCTTCAGCGAGGCGCTCGACACGTACAACCACGCGTTCGGCAGCACGATCGGCGGCTACAACAGCACGTTCCATCACAACCTGTGGGCCTGCAACACGGGCCGCAACCCGAGCGTGGGGATGGTCTACGACTTCACGCTGGTCAACAACGTGCTGTTCAACTGGCGGCACCGCACGGTCGACGGCGGCGACCACCGCAGCTACTACACGATCGTCAATAACTACTACAAGCCGGGCCCCGTCACCCCCGCGGACAAGCCGATCGCCCACCGCGTGCTCAAGCCCGAGTCGCGTCGCAGCCCTTACTACCTGCTCGATTACGGCAGGGCCTACGTGGCCGGCAACGTGGTCGAGGGCAGCGAGAGCGTGACAGCCGACAACTGGGACGGCGGCGTGCAGGTCGACATCGGCGAGCCGCGCGGCCCGTTGCCCAAGGGCGTCCGCGTGCCCACGGACGAGGAGCTGCTCGCCGAGATCCGTATCGACAAGCCATACCCGCACGCCCCGATCAGCACCCAGTCGGCCGAAGAGGCTTACGAGATCGTGCTGGCCGGCGCCGGCGCCACGCTGCCCCGACGCGACGCGGTCGACGAGCGCGTGATCCAGATGGTCCGCAGCGGCGAGGTCACTTACAAGAAGGGCATCATCACCGACATCGAGCAGGTGGGCGGCTACCCCGAGTACCGGGGCGAGCCGTACGCCGACGCCGACAGCGACGGCATGCCGGACACGTGGGAGAAGGCCAACGGCCTCGACCCGAACGACGCCGCGGACGCCGCGGGCGACCTGAACAACGACGGCTACACCAACATCGAGGAGTTCCTCAACGGCGAGGACCCTCGGGCGGAGGCCAAGCAGACCCCTGCCCCGCAGCCTTACGTGGACATCTTCTGGAACTCATGATGCTTTGCAACAGAAACGCCGCGGCGTGGGCCGCGGCGCTTTGCGCCGCGTGCTGCGTGTCGCACGCCCCGCGGGCGGCCCACGCGTCGGGGCCGTTCGTGCTGCCCGCCGATGAGGTGGAAGCCCGCGTCGAGTCGTTCAACGCGGCCGACGAAGAGCTGGTCGTGAACCTCATCCCGAACGCCGAGGCGGCGGCTTGGGTCGTGGAGAACGCGCCGCGGTTCGACTGCCCGAGCGAGCGGCTCGAAGAGGTGTTCGTCTACCGCTGGTGGACGCTTCGCAAGCACGTGAAGCAAACGCCCGAGGGGCGGGTGCTCACCGAGTTCATCACCCCGGTCCGCCACGCCGGGGCGTACAACACGGTCTCGTGCGCCTTGGGCCACCAGATCGCCGAGGGGCGCTGGCTGCGCGACCAGCAGCTGCTCGACGAACTCATCCTCTTCTGGCTGAGGGGCGCTAGCGGGGACGACCAGCAAGCGGGGCCCCAGCCCCACCTGCACAAGTTCAGCAGCTGGCTCGCCGACGCGGTGAACCAGCGACGGCTCGTGACCGGCGACGACGCCTTCGCCCTCGACCTGCTCGACGACCTCGTGGCCGACTACGAGCGTTGGGAGGAGGAGCGGCTGTTGCCCAGCGGCCTGTTCTGGCAGCGTGACGTGAGCGACGGCATGGAAGAGTCGATCAGCGGCGGCCGCCGCGTGAAGAACGTGCGGCCGACGATCAACGCCTACATGATCGCCAACGCGCGGGCGATCGCCGAGATGGCGTCCGCCGCGGGACGCCCCGAACTCGCCGAGCGGTTCAACGCCAAGGCGGACGAGCTGCTGGAGAAGTTCGCCCCCGCCATGTGGGACCCCGAGGCGGAGTTCTTCAAGGTGCGGCTCGAGTCGGGCGAGCTGTCCGACGCCCGCGAGGCGATCGGCTTCATCCCCTGGCTGTACGGCGTCGCTAGCGCCGAGCACGCCGCCGCTTGGGCCCAGGCGAACGACCCGCAAGGCTTCGACGCCCCGGCGGGACTCACCACGGCCGAGCGCCGCCACCCCGAGTTCCGCACCCACGGCACGGGCACCTGCGAGTGGGACGGCGCCGTCTGGCCGTTCGCCACGAGCCAAACGCTCGGCGCCATGGCCAGCCTGCTGCGCGGCCCGGAGCAAGACTTTATCTCCAAGGCCGACTACCTGGAGCACCTGACGCGTTACGCCGAAGGGCACGAGAAGGACGGCGAGTTCTACATCGGCGAGTACCACGACGAAGTGACGGGCGATTGGCTCATCACCGGCGAGAAAGAGAAACGCAGCCGCTACTACAACCACTCGACGTTCTGCGACTTGGTGATCAACGGGCTGGTGGGCGTCATCCCTCAGCCGGCGCCGCGCGTGGCGATCGACCCGCTTGTGCCGCCGGGGGCGTGGGACTGGTTCTGCCTCGACGGCGTTCCCTACCAAGGCCGCAGCCTCACGGTGATCTGGGACCGCACGGGCGAGCACTACGGCCGCGGCGCCGGGCTCTCGGCCTGGATCGACGGGCAGCAAGTAGCGCAGCGCGCCGACCTTGGCCGGCTCGAGGTCGAGCTGCCGCCGAGATGAGTTGGCTTTTTTCCTCTCGCTAGCCCCCTCCCCTTTTGGCGGGAGGGAAACTCCGGACCGCACGCGGCGCCGTCCCCCTCTGGAATCCTCAATCGATGCGCAAGACTGTTTTGAATCTCCGCACGGCTAGCGTTTGCGCGGGGCTGCTCGCCGCGGCGTTCGGCTCCGCCCTCCACGCGCATGGCGCCGAGCAGGAGCTGTGGTACGCCACGCCGGCCCAGCAGTGGACCGAGGCGCTGCCGGTCGGCAACGGCCGGTTGGGGGCGATGGTCTTTGGCGGCGCCCAGGAGGCCCGCGTCCAGTTCAACGAAGACTCGCTCTGGAGCGGCGGCCCCCACGACTACGCCCATCCCGGCGCCCACGAGCACCTGGCCGAGATCCGCCGGTTGCTGCTCGAGGGCAAGCAGCGGGAGGCGGAGGAGCTCGCCTCGCGCGAGTTCATGTCGGTTCCTATCCGGCAGTGCAACTACCTGCCGTTCGGCGACGTGACGCTCCGCTTCCCCGAGCAAGCCGAGGCGAACGACTACCGCCGCTCGCTCGACCTCGACCGGGCGATCACGACAACCACCTACAAGTCGGAAGGGGTGCGCTTCAAGCGGCGGGTCTTCGCCAGCTTCCCCGACCAGGCGATCGTGATTTACCTCGACGCCGACCAGCCGAAGCGGCTTGCGTTCGAGTTGGCGCTCACCAGCCCCCACGCCGAGCACGAGGTGGGGGCTCCGGACGAACGCACTTTGCGGCTCACGGGCCGGGCGCCCGACTACGTCGACAAGCGGAACAAGACGCCGATCGAAGGCAAGGAGCGCTTCGCGGCGTTCGTCCGGGTCGTCGAATGCGACGGCGAGGTGACGCATGGCGACGACGGGCCCCGTGGCAAAAGACTCAGCGTGAAGGGCGCCAGTCGGGCGACCATCGTGCTCACCGCCGCCACGAGCCACGTGAGCTTTCAGGACGTCTCGGCCGACGCCCAACAGCGGGCGCTCGACGACCTGGAGGCCGCGGGCCAGAAGCCGGTCGAAGACCTGATGGCCGACCACATCAATGACCACCGCGAGCTGTTCCGCCGCGTGGCGCTCGACCTGGGCGAGACCCCCCACGCCGAGCTGCCGACCGACGAGCGGGTGCTCGCCTCCAAAGAGACGCCCGACCCGGCGCTCGCGGCGCTGTTCTTCGACTACGGCCGCTACCTGCTGATCGCCAGCAGCCGCGCCGGCGGGCAGCCCCCCAACCTGCAGGGGGTTTGGAACGAGGAGATGAATCCGTCGTGGGGGAGCAAGTACACGACCAACATCAACGCCGAGATGAACCACTGGCCGGTGGAGCCGTGCAACCTGCCGGAGTGCCTCACGCCGCTCGTGGGCGCGATGCAGGAGCTGGCCGAGTCGGGCCGCCGCACCGCCCACGCCCACTACGACCTGCCGGGCTGGGTGCTGCACCACAATTTTGATCTGTGGCGCGGCACGGCGCCGATCAACGCCTCGAACCACGGCATCTGGCCCTCGGGCGGGGCGTGGCTCTGCCTGCACCTGTGGGACCGTTATCTCCACTCGGGCGACGAGGCGTTTTTGCGCGAAACGGCTTACCCGCTGATGCGCGGGGCGGCGGAGTTCTTCGCCGACTACTTGATCGTGGACCCGCGTTCGGAAGAGGGCTGGCTCATCAGCGGGCCGAGCAACTCGCCCGAGCAGGGCGGCCTGGTGATGGGCCCCACGATGGACCACCAGATCATCCGCGCGCTGCTGTCCAGCACCGCCGAGGCGGCCCGCGTGCTCGGCGTCGACGACGAGTTCGCCACGAAGCTCGACGCGATCGCCGCGCTGATCGCGCCGAACCAGATTGGCCGGCTCGGCCAGCTGCAGGAGTGGCTCGAGGACAAAGACGACCCCAACAGCCGCCACCGCCACGTCTCGCACCTGTGGGGCCTGTACCCCGGCGCCGAGATCACGCCCGACACGCCGGAGCTGTTCGCGGCGGCGGAGAAGTCGCTCGACCTGCGCGGCGACGGCGGCACCGGCTGGTCGCGCGCCTGGAAGGTGAACTTCTGGGCCCGGCTCCGCAACGGCGACCGCGCGCACAAGGTGCTCGACGGCTTGCTCACACTCACCGGTTCGCCCAAGGCCAGCCACCGAGGCGGCGGGGTCTACCCGAACCTGTTCGACGCCCACCCGCCGTTCCAGATCGACGGCAACTTCGGCGCGACGGCCGGCGTGTGCGAGATGCTCGTCCAGTCGCACCGCCGCACGGCGGCGGGCGAGACGCTCGTCGACTTGCTCCCCGCCCTCCCCTCGGCCTGGCCCGAGGGCAAGGTCGAAAGGCTCCGCACCCGCGGCGGCTTCGAGGTGTCGATCGTCTGGCGGGAAGGCCAACTCGACCAATGCCGCGTCCGCTCGCTGCGTGGCGAGAAGGCCGCGCTGCGTTGCGGCGACGCCGAGGCGCCGCTCGCCCTGGCCCAGGGCGAAGAGGCGGTCTTCGACGCCCGGCTCAACCGGATTGAGTAGAATAAGGTTCCCATCGCAGCGATTGGTGGCCGCGCTCCTGCCGCGCTCAAACGCGAAGATCGCCGAGTAAGCTACGCTTGATTCGTTCTTGCTCGTGCGCATCGCCATCCACTCCTCTGAGCGCTTACGCTTGGTTCTCGCTCCGTAGCAATACCCACCGACCAACAACGCCATGAAGAAACTGCTGCTCGCTCTCACACTCCTGACGCCGTGCGCTCAGGCCGAGCCGCTCTATGTCGCCGACACGACCGACAGCCCCCACGCGCTGCTCCGGCCGGTGGGCGTCGACGAGGTACGTTTCACCTCGGGCTTCTGGGCCGACCGGCTGCGGGTTTGTCGTGAGCGGTCGATCCCCGCGATGTGGGAGCTGATGCGCGACTCGCAGTACAAGCCGTTCTACGAGCACTTCCTCATCGCCGCCGGCAAGGCCGAGGGCGACTACCACGGCGCCCCGTGGAACGACGGCGATTTCTACAAGTGGATCGAGGCGGCCTGCTCGTCGATCGCAGCCGAGCCGAACGCCGAGATGCGCGAGGCGATCGACATGGCGGTCGCGGCCGTGGTCGCCGCACAGCGCGCCGATGGCTATATCCACACGCCGGTGCTGATCAAGAACCGCAACGGCGACGCCTCGGCCAAGCCGTTCTCCGACCGCAACGACTTCGAGGTCTACAACCTCGGCCACCTGATGACCGCCGGCTGCGTGCACTACCGGGTGACCGGCGAGCGCGGCCTGCTGGAGGCGGGCGAGCGGGCGGCGCAGTTCCTCGAGCGGGCGTTCGAGAACCCCACCCCGCAGATGGCCCGCCAGGCGGTCTGCCCGTCGCACTACATGGGAGCCGTGGAGCTCTACCGCACGACCGGTGACAAGCGTTACCTGAAGCTCGCCCAGCGGTTCCTCGACCTGCGCAAGACGGCCTCGGGCGTCGACGGCGGCGGGGGCGACGACAACCAGGACCGCATCCCGTTCGTCGATCAGCGTGAGGCGGTCGGGCACGCGGTGCGGGCCAATTACTTATACGCCGGCGCCGCCGACCTGCTGCTCGAGACCGGCGCCGAGGAGTACGTGGCGCCGCTCGAGGCGGTGTGGGAGAGCGTGGTCGAGAAGAAGCTCTACGTCACCGGCGCCTGTGGCGCGCTCTACGACGGCGCCTCGCCCGACGCCTCGCCCCGCCAGGGCGAGATCACCCGCATCCACCAGGCGTACGGCCGCAACTACCAATTGCCCAGCGCCACGGCCCACAACGAGACCTGCGCCGCCGTGGGCGCGGTGCTCTGGAACTGGCGGCGTTTCCTGGCCGATGGCGAAGCGCGGCACATCGATTGGATCGAACTCGCGCTGCACAACGCCGTGCTCTCTGGGGTCGACCTGGGCGGCACCGATTACTTCTACACGAACCCGCTGCGTGTGACCGACCCGCAGCCGACCGACATCCGCTGGTCGCGCAGCCGGCTGCCGTTCATCGTGTCGTTCTGCTGCCCACCGAACGTGGTCCGCACCGTCGCCCAACTGGGCGGCTACGCCTACGCGAAGACCGACGACGCGATGCGTGTGAATCTCTACGCCGGCGGCGAGCTAACAACCGATCTGGCGGGCGGCGAACTGCGGCTCACGCAGGCGACCGACTACCCGTGGGACGGCGCCGTGAAGATCACCATCAACGAGGCGCCCGCCGCTGCGTTCGCGATCGAACTGCGACGGCCCGACTGGGCCGAAGCGATGACCGTCCGCGTGAACGGCCAGAAGGTCGACGCCGAGTCGCGCGACGGCTACGTTTCCGTCAGGCGCGACTGGAAGCAGGGCGACACGGTCGAGATCGACCTGCCGATGCCCGTGGTCACGCTCGAGTCGCACCCGCTCGTCGAGGAAACGCGCAACCAGTTGGCCGTCAAACGGGGGCCGATCGTCTACTGCCTCGAGTCGGTCGACCTGCCCGAGGGCGTTTCGATCGAGGAGGTCGGCGTTTCGCCCGACACGGAGTTCACGGTCGAGCGCGACCCCGAGCTGCTAGGCGGCGTGCCAACCCTGGTGGCCGACCTGCCGGTCGAAGACGCCAAGCCGTGGCGTGGGCTCTACCGCCCGGCCGAGGCCGAGACGGCAAAGACCGCCCGCTGCCGGCTCGTGCCGTACTACGCGTGGGGCAACCGGGGCGAGTCGGAAATGACCGTTTGGCTGCCGCGTAGGTAACAGTTTTTTGAACCACGACGGAACAAAGCAACAAAGAGAAGAATGATGTCGCGTCGTTCCTTCGTTCCTTTGTGGTTCTTATGTCAATGTGGTGTGATCCATGCCACCCGGCCTCGTAGCTCGACCGTGCCTTCGACTTCGTCTTTGCCGAGAACCTTGCCCGACTCGGGATCAATCCAGCGGACGCTCGACGTGTCGTTGAGCGTTATCTGGGCGTCGTCGTCCACCGCGTAGCAGAGCTGGCCTCCCTCGTCGTCGGCCAGACGCAGCACGGTGTCGCCCTCTTCCCACTCGGGCCGCATGGCGACGATCGCCTTCTTAAGCTCGGCCGGCAGCGGCGGCGTGTTGGCCAGCGATCCTCCGCCCATCAGCACGGCCCAGCCGGTCTGCGACGAGCGGCCGCCGCCGGCGCTATACAACACCGGCTTCTCGGGATGACGCGTGCGGTAGTCACGCACCGAGCGGGCGACCGACTCGAAACCGCCGCCGCCCCCGCCCCCCTTGCGCGAGTGCTGCCGCGGCGCCAGGTTGGCGCCCCCCGGCGGGGCGTAAACTTTGTCGCCGCGGCCGTAGGACCAGTAGCGGATGTCGATGATGTCGACCGCCCCAGCGCGCTCGGGATCGGCGAGGATGGCGTCCTGCACGTCTTTGGTGGTGCTCAGCGCGACCATGCCGCCGGCGCGCGTTTCGTCGATCCGGGCGCGGACCGTGTCGAGCCAGAACTCGGCGAACTCCTGCGGCCCGGTGTACTCGGCCGAGGTGGCGTGGATCACGTTCGACCGGTCCGCAAACGTGTCGACACACTGACGCAAGTAAACGCTTTGCAGCTGACGCAGGGCCTTGGTCTCGGGGCTGTAGAACTGCTGGGCGATGAAGATCCGTTTGTCGCCGACGAACGGCGGCGGCTCGGTCAGATCGGTCCCGTTGATGTTGTTGGTCGGTCGCCAGGGGCAGTCGACCCAGTGGCCCCCCGCCTCGAGGATATTGTGCTGGAAGAAGCTCTGCGAGAAGAACGTCATGCCGCGCCGCTCGAGCAACTCGGCGAACGTGTTCAGCCGGCGCCAATACCACGGGTTCGGCTTGGTGAGGTCGTAGCGACTGAGCCCGTCCCAGGCGGTTCCTTGGCCGCTGCGGGCGAACGGTTGCTCGTAGAACGGCGGGGCCACGTCGCCCGTGGCGCGGCGGACCATCAGGTGGTCGTCGCGGCGGCGGTCGTACCACAGGCCGTAGTGGTGCTCGTAACTGGCGAAGCCGCGCTCGGCCAGCCGATCGGCGGTCGGCACGAGCTCGTCGGTCAGCCCCATGCCGTACCGCCCCGGGGCGTAGCGCGAGACCGAGGGGCCGAAGCCGGGGGCGTCGGCCGGCCGGATCGTGCCGCGCCACCAGGTCGGCGCCAGCGAGGCGCCGGTGATCACCTCGCCGCCGGCGGTGAGCCAACCATTAACGATTTTCACCGGCTTGGCCGGCGTTGTCTGCTCGGCTGCGGGCAGGTCCTTCCTGCCGAAGAAGAGAGACGACGTGCTCGAACTCCCCTGTGAGCTTGCCTCAGCGATCTGGTCTTCGATCAGGTCGCGGAGCGTGCGGTTCGGCTCGCTCGACTGGGCCGAGAAACGTTGCGCCTGTTCGTAGCTCGGATTGGTCGAGGCGATCGGGTTGAGCAGAAAAGTCCCGGCCCGGTCGCGCGCCCCCTCGCCCAAGCGTTCGCCCAACTGCTGGCGGTAGATGCTGATCGGCCGCCAGTACTCGCTCTCGCCATGGAACACGCCGTCGCCGATGGTCTGGGACCAGTAGCCGATGACCCAGTTCTGGGCCGTGGGCGGCGTGAAGCAGTGGATCTGGGCCGCCTGGCATTGCCACGCCAGGCAGTTGGCGGCCGACCAGCCGGCGCCGGGGGGCACGACCCAGCGGTTGGTGAGCTTCAGGTCGCCGCCGTCGATCCGCACGTTGTCGTAGAGCACGCCGCTCGCCCAGCTCTCCAGCGGCCCGCTGTCGCCGTTCGTCTCGCTGGCGTAGCAATTCACAAACGCGTTGGGCCCAGGCGCGCAATGCCCGACCGAGAAGTCGTGCAGGCCGTGCTCGGCCCAGCAGCGGAGGAACAGTGTCTGCTGCCCTTGCGTGAAGAAGCTCTGCCGGCGGTAGCCGCCCAACTCCGAGACCGGCGCCAGTGACACGCAGTCCTCCACGGTGGACCGCGCCACCGCTTCGCGCAGCAGCACCGCCCCGCCGGCGAACCCGGTGAAGCGAACGCGGCGGACCCAAAGGTCCTCGGCGTGATTGGCCACGACGCCGTGCCAGCTGTGGTCCTCGTCCTTCGGGTTGTCGCCCTCGACTTCGGAAACGAGCTCCAGGTCCTCGACGCCCACGTTGCTCAGTCGCCCCGGGGTGGCGAGCCGTGCAACCGTGGCGCCGCCGAAGCGCTGCTCGATCGCGGTGGTGATCGGCGCGTCGAGCGTCACGCGGTCGCCATCGACAGCGACGACGGTCCGCTCCCAGCGGATGTCGGTGCGCCCCGCCCGCCAGCCGACACCGTGCGCCTTGGCGCTGAGGGCGGCGATCCACTCGTCGGTCGAGGGGCGGGTGATGAGCACCCGGTCGCCCTGCTCCAAGCCGTGCCCCGCCGAGAGAGTCAGCACCGTGGCGCCCACCGGCGCCCGCTCGTCGACCACTTGCGCCGGCTCGCCGGTCTCCGCACGGCCCGGGTCGAGCGGCTCGATCCGCACCAGCGGCCTGCGGCTGGGGCCGGTGGCGATGATCTTCGACCCCGAGCCGGCGCCGCGCAGCACCACGCCGCTCGCCGCGATGCGCAACTGTCCTGATACGCGGTGCTCGCCCAGCAGCAGCACGGCGCCGCACAGGCCGTCGTCGCCCAGCGGCATCGACGACACGCGGTCGATGGCCCCCTGGATCAGCCGCGTGCTGTCCTCGCCGTCGGCCTCGACCACGAGCACGGTCGTCGCCTGGGGGATGTCGCGATCGGCGCCGGCGTAGCCGCAATTCGAGAAGTCGGGCACGCGGTCGCCGTTCTCGGCGGCGTTGTACTGCAGCCGTCCGTGGTCCATGCGAAGGGGCGGCTGCTGGGCCGAGAGCAGCGACGCGCAAACGGCGAGCAACAGCAGCGAGTGAGCAAGCGATCGCAGCGGGGAGGTGTCAGGCATGGGGAGCGTCCGTTTCGGATAGATCATTCGCTTCATGGGGAGGGCGCCGTCGCCAGAAGTTGGCCAACAGCGAGCCGGAAACGTTCATCCAGGGGCTGAACAAAATCGGGGCGAGGCCCATCGTGGTGAGCTTGCCCATGGCGTCGGCCAGGCCGACCCCCATCGCGCCGTTCTGCATGCCCACTTCCAGGGCGATCGTGCGGGCGGCGGCCTTGTCCATGCCAACCAGGCGGCTCGCCGAGTAACCCAGCAAGTACCCCAGGGTGTTGTGCAGCACCGCGGCCGCGAGCAAGAGCCAACCCACCTGGAGCAACGCGTCGCGTCCGGCGGCCGTCGAGATCACCGTGAAGTAGAGGATGCCGAACATCGAGACGGCGGGCATCAGCCGCTCGAGCGCCGGGAGGACCTTGAGCGCCTCGTGGTAGACGACCCCTACGGCGACGGCGGCCAGGGCGAAGCCCGCCAGCACGATCGCGGTAAGCGCCGGCCCCTCGACGGAAGACTCGATGGCGGCCCACCCCCCCGTGGCGAGGGCGACGCCCCACGCCACGGCCAACCCCGCCACGGCGTACGCCGCCCGCCGCGCGGCGGGCGAGGCGTTCTTGAGGGCGTCGTGCAGCAGCGCGGCGCCGATCGGCACGACAACGATCTTGATGATCGTCGTCATCATGGCGAAGAAGTCGACCTCGACGAATTGCCCGGCGAGCGCCTTCATCCAGGTCGGCGTGACGAGCGGCGCCAGCAGTGTCGCCACGGCGGTGAGCGTGACCGACAGGGCCAGGTCGCCGCGCGCCAGGTGGACCATCACGTTCGACGCCAACCCGCTGGAGCAACAGCCGATGAGAACCACGCCGGCGGCGATTTCCCCGGGCAGCTGCAACCCCACGGCGATCGCGTAGCCGACGAGCGGCATGATCGTGAACTGGCAGGCGAGGCCTACGGCCACACGGCCGGGCGACTTGGCGACCCCCGCCAGATCGGACAGGCTCATCTGGGTCCCCATGCCGAACATCACCGCTTGCACGATGAGCAGCTTCAGCCAGGCGTTGTGCAAGTCGATCGGGCCGACGCGTTGCAGGCTCTCGGGGTAAAGCATCGCCAGCGCGATGCCGGCGACCATCCACACGGTGAAGGCGAAGCTCCGCATCGCCCCCGACCCGCTCAGCCCGACAGCCGCGAGGAAGAGCGCCGCGACGAGCGCGGCCCCGCCGTAGGGCTGACCGATCGCCAGAGCGGCGGCGCCCACGATCGCCGCCAAGGCCGCCAGGATGAATACGATTCGTGAGAATTGTGACACGGCAACCAGCTGCGCGGAGGAGAACTTCGGAGGGGCAGAGCGACATCCACTCTGCGTTTGAGCCTAGCGGCTGGATCAGCCTTGGTTGGCCAACGCGTCGATCGCCAACGCGGGGCTGCTGAGGATCGGCGTCTTCGTGGTCTCGGCGTCGAGCTGCGCGACGACCCGGGCCATGGAGGCCTGGGCCAGCACCACCACGTCGTTGTCCTTGGCCAAGCGAACGAGCGCCTCGGCGACCATCTTGTCGTGCCGCTCGGCGTCGCCCGACATCAGCGCCTCGAACGCGCCCTCGCAGAGCTGGGCGTCGAGCTCGATCTCACGGCCGGCAGCCTCGGCGCGGCGGCGGATCAGGTCGGCCGTCGGGCCGAGCGTCGTGGGGAGCGTCGCCGCCACGCCGATCCGCTTGCCCGTGGCCACGGCCTGGTCGGCCATCGGTTGATCGACCCGCAGCACCGGCGTGTCGACCAAACCGGCCGCGCGCTCCACGGCGGCGCCGATCGACGAGCAGGTCACGAGGATCTGATCGGCGCCCGCCTCGTCGGCCGCCACCACGTGGGCCGCCACGCGCCGCGACACGCTCGAAGTGAGCCGCCCCGTGGCGATCACCTCTTTGATGAGGCTGTCGTCGGCGATGTTGAACGTCTCGACGCCGGGGAGCTTGGCCGCGCAAAGCTCGGCGAAGATCGGCACCAACGTGGCCGAGGTGTGAATGAGTCCGAGTTTTTTCATGCCGTGGCTTGCGTGGTAACGAGTGAGCGGAGGAAATCGGGGCGGCCGACCTGGCCCCCCTTGAAAACAACGCGGAGCCCATCGACCGACGGGTCCGACGAGGCGGCTCGGCAGAGCGGCGCCCCGGTGGTGAGCGGCGCCAGGTACTCGAGCGACTCGACGCCGAGCGCCCGGGCGGTGTAGCTCGACGTGTCGCCGCCGGCGACCACGAGCATGCGCAGGCCGGCCCGCTCGGCGGCGGCGCGGGCGATCCGGCCGAACGCCTCGCCTAGCAGCTCGGGCGCCAGCTTAGCTCCTGAAGAACCGTTGTTGAGATTCGTCGAGACGATCACCGGACGATCTTCGGCGAACGCCGCGACAACGCGCTCGGTAGCCGTATCGATTGTGGCTACCTCGCCCAGCCGCGCCGGGTCGAGCGGCACGCCGGCGTAGCCCGCCTCGACCGCGCGGTCGACCTGCTCGGCAGTGACCGGCGAGCAGCTGCCCGCTAAGACGAGCAGCCGGCCGAGGTCCGACTGGGCGGTCATCGGCGCGGTCCTCTCGGCTACGCCTGCGGCGCGCCAGTGAGAGGAGAGCGCCGTCTCGATCGCCGACGAGCCCGCCGAGAAGAGCGTCCTGTCAGCCGTGGCGTGCGTGTCAAGCAGTTCGCCGACGGTGCGCAGGTGCGCGGGCGCGAGCGAGTCGAACAGCACCACTTCGGCGCCGGCGGCGAGCTCTTTCTCGAGCGCCGCGGCCGCCGCGCCCGGGTCTTCGAGCGAGCGCAGGTCGACCAGTCCGATCGGCTTGTCGGTCTGCCGACCGAGGTGCAACCGCAGGTCGGCCTCGTCGGCGGGGGTTGTCGGGTGCTGGCTCATCGAGGGGTGGCGGTCGAGCCGGTAGACGGCGCTCTCGGCGCCGATGCCCACGCCCGCGAACAAGTTGCCGAACACGCACCAGCGGCCGAGCGCCGGCGAGCCGACCACGACCGGGACGAATTTTGAGTCGAAGACATCGGCCGCCACATCGATCACCCGCCCAATGCTGCCTACCTTCGGCGACGAGTCGAACGTCGAGCAAACCTTGTAATGCACGTGCCGTGGGCCGAGCGCCTTGAGTTGCTCCAGCGCGGGCCGCACCTCGGCGCCGATTTCATCGGTCGCGAGCGCCCGCGTGCAACCGGCCACGCCGATGGCCCGCAGCTCGGGGCGTGCGGCTAGTGTTTCGGTCGACGGCGGCTCGAGAAACAGCGCCGCGCGGACGCCGGCCGTCTCGAGTTGCTCGAGCGCGTCGGTCGCGCCGGTGAAGTCATCGGCGTAGTAGGCGAGCAGCAGGTTGGCTGGGGCAACGCTCATGACGAGGGCTCCCCGAAGACTTGTTTCTTCGTCTCCGCGTCGCCGAACCGCTCGACCGACTGGCGGAACTCTTGGTTCGCCTCGGCCGCCTCGGCGAGCGAGAGACCCGCGGCAGCGGCGTCCCACGCTTGGCGCAGCGCCCGCACGCCGGCCGCCGGGCCGCCGGGGTGGGCCATCACGCCGCCGCCCGCCTGATACAGCAGGTCGAGCGTGCCGGTGCGGCGGTAAGTTTCGAACGCCTGGCCTCCCCACTGGCCGGACGACACGACCGGCAGCGCTGCGTTCTGCTGGCCGAGCAGTGGCGCGTGGCACGCCTCGATCGAACGGACGACCGAGTCGTCCGGCTCCCAGAACTTGTTCGCGACGCCGTTCACGTGCAGCTGATCGACGCCCGCCAGCCGCCAGAGCTTGATGTACGGGACGTAGTCGGCGCCGATGACGGGGTGGCGGGTCAGCATGCCCCAGCCGTTGCGGTGGCCGTGGACCGCGAGGTCGCCCTGCTCGGCGAGGCGCTTGGCGCCGGTGAGCCCCACGCTGTGCAGGCTGACCATGGCGCACGTGCCGCCGCTCTCGACGACCTTGTCGTAGTGACGCAGCATCGCGTCGTGCTCGTCGGTGACGTTGAACGCGAACATCACCCGCTTGCCGGTCCGGTCGGCGTGGTCGTTGATGACACGCATCACGGCGTCGACACGCTCGTTGAACGGCGCATGGGGCGGGTTGGCCATCAGTTCGTCGTCTTTGACGAAGTCGATGCCCGCCTCGGCCAACTGCCCGACCATCGCGGCGGTCGCCTCGGGCTTGAGGCCGACCGAGGGCTTGATGATCGTGCCGATCAACGGGCCCTTGTGGGCGCCGGTCAGCTCACGCGTGCCGGCCACGCCGCGCCGTGGGCCGGGGAAACGCTCGGCGAAAGACGCCGGGAAATCGATGTCCAGCAGCCGCAGGCCGGAGAACTGGGCGATCTCGAACAGGTTGCCCTGCACGGTGGAGAGGATCGCCGGCAGGTTGTAGCCGAAGTTCTCGATCGGCCAGGAAACCTCGACCCGCGCCCGGCGGTACGGCCCGCCCGCCGGGCGGCTGCCGGGCAGGCTCGGCTCGGCGACCGTTTCGAGCTCTTCGACACGCTCGACCCGGGCGGCGTGGCGGATCTTGAGGTCCTCGGTCTCGCCCGGCACGGCGACGAACGTGCCGGTCGACTGCTCGCCCGCCAAGATGGCGGCGGCGTCCTCGGCCTTGAGCGGGGTCTCGACCCAGTAGCTCGCCCGCAGGCGTTCGCCTTGTTGCTCGCTCGCCATGGTCACTTGCCTCCCCGCGCCGCGCGGTCGATGGCGACCGCCAAGAGGATCACGCCACCCTTGATCACTTGCTGCCAGAAGGGCGACACCTCCAGGAGCACCAGCCCGTTGTTGAGGATGCCGATGATCAGGCACCCCAATGCGGCGCCGAGCACCGAGCCGCGACCGCCCGAGAGCGAGGCGCCGCCGATCACCACCGCCGCGATCGAGTCGAGCTCGTACGCCACGCCGGCGTTCGGCGTTGCCGAATCGAGCCGCGCGGTGATCAGCACCCCCGCGGCGCCGGCCATGGCGCCGCACAAGGTGTAGGCGCCCATCTTCACCCAAGCGACGTTCACGCCGCTCAACTCGGCGGCCCGCTCGTTGCCGCCGATCGCGTACAGATGACGACCGAAGCGGGTGCGGAGCGTGATGAGCGTGAACAGCGCCACCAGGGCGGCGACGATCCAGGTGGGCGTGGGCAGCCCCAGCAGGTGGCCCGAACCGAGCTGGCCGAACGTATCTCCCAGGCCCGTGATCGGGTGGCCGCCGGTCCACAACATCGTGAGGCCGCGGGCGATGCTGAGCATGCCGAGCGTGGCGACGAACGGCGGCAGGCCGAACCGGGTGATCGTCAGCCCGTTGAAGGCGCCGAGCAGCGACCCGACCACCAAGCCGGCGACGATCGCACCGAGCACGGTGAACTCGAGGTGGACGCCCATCCCGGGTAGATCGACGCCGTGCTTGAGCAGCCCCGCCGACACGGCGCCGGCCAAGGCCAGCATCGAGCCGACCGACAGATCGATGCCGCCCGAGAGGATCACGAGCGTCATGCCGATCGACAGGCAGAGGTTGACCGATATCTGCCTGAGCACGTTCAGCCCGTTCTCGGGCGTGAGGAACGAGTCGGTCATCAGGCCGAGCGCGACGACCAGCACGACGAGCGCGACGATCGATTGCAGCGAGGCGATACGGGAACGGAGATTCATAGCGTTTGCTTGGTAGGCCGCTTTGTTTTAACCACGGATGACACGGATGGCGATGGCCACGAAAAGGCGTGAGAGAGCACGAAACAGATGTCAGTAGTAGTGATCCCGATCGATTGAGTTGTGGGAGGCGTCTCCGACGCCGATATCGCGCCGTCAGCCGCCAACGCTAGGAGACCGCAATCGGCGTCAGAGACGCCTCCCCACAGCTTTTTATGTACTAAGCGGTATCGAGCTCTTCTTCCTCGTGCCTTTTCGTGCTTTTCGTGGCCCTCGTCGTTCAGGCGACACGCTGCGGCTGGCCATCGGGCAGCGCGGCGGTGAGCAGTTTCTCTTCGGTCGCCTCGGCGCCGCTGAACTCGGCGGTGAGGCGGCCCTCGCTGACGACCAGCACGCGGTGACTCAGCGCCAGCGTTTCGGGCATCTCGGACGACGCCATCAGCACGCCCAGCCCCTCGGACGCGAGCTTGCGGATCACGGCGTAAATCTCTTGCTTGCCGCCGATGTCGACGCCGCGCGTCGGCTCATCGAGCATCAGCACCTTGGGCCCCGTGGCGAGCCACTTGGCGAGCACCACCTTCTGCTGGTTGCCGCCGCTGAGGGTGCGGACCTCCTGGGCGACCGAGGGGGTTTTGATCGCGAGGCGATCGATAAAGCCCTCGGCGAGCCGCCGCTCGCCCGCCTGGCTCAGCAGGCCGAGCCGCATGATCTGCTCCAGGCTCGCCATGCTGACGTTCTGGCCCACGCCCATGCCGAGCACGACTCCCTCGCCCTTGCGGTCTTCGGGCGCGAGAGCGAGCCCGGCGCGGATGGCGTCGCGGGGCGTGCGGATCGTGATCGGCTCGCCGTCGATCTCGACCTCGGCCGAGCCGTGCGCCGGGTGCAAGCCAAACAGCGTTTGCAGCATCTCGGTCCGCCCGGCGCCCATCAGTCCGAACAGGCCGACGATCTCGCCACGATTGACCGTGAGCGACACGCCGTCGACGCGCATGTGGCCCGGCTTGTCGGCGTCTTTCAGACGGATGTTGCGCGCCTTGAGCGCCAGCCGGTCCGACGCCGGCGGCAGCGGCTCGGCGGCGCCGATCTCGCGGCCGACCATCAGGCCGACCAGCTTCTCGGGCGTCGTGGCGGCGTAGGGCGTCTCGGCCACGAAGCGGCCGTCGCGCAGCACCGTGGCGTCGTCGGCGATCTCGCGCAGCTCGTCCAAGCGGTGCGTGATGTACACGAGCCCCACGCCGTCGGCCTTGAGCTGTCGGATCAGCCGGAACAGCGCCTGCGTCTCGGCGCCGGTGAGCGACGAGGTCGGCTCGTCGAGGATCAGCACGCGCGACTCGAACGCGATCGCCTTGGCGATCTCGACCACCTGCTGCTTGGCGACGCTCAGCAGGCGGACCGCCCGGCGCGGGTCGATCGGCGTCGCGAGTCGCTCCATCAGCTCGGTCGCGCGGCGGTTCATCGTCGCGTAGTCGACCAGGCCGAGCGGGCCGGTCGGCTCGCGGCCCAGGAAGATGTTCTCGGCCACCGAGAGCTCGCCCACCAGGTTCAGCTCCTGGTGGATGATCGCCACGCCGGCGTCTTGCGCCTCGCGTGTGGTGGCGAACGCCACCGGCTCGCCGTCGAGCAGCACGTCGCCCTCGTCGGCCGTCAACACGCCCGAGAGGATGTTCATCAGCGTCGACTTGCCGGCGCCGTTCTCGCCCAGCAACGCGTTGAGCCGTCCCTTGCGCACCGCGAGCCGGGCGCCGTCGAGCGCCTGCACGCCGGGGAACGCCTTGCGCACGCCGCGGGCTTCGAGCACGACGCCGTCGGTCGGTGATGCTGTGCTAACGGCGGAGGTCATTGCTGCGCCCCTTCCGCCGGCGACAGCACGACGGCGATCGGCGTCACTTTGAGCGGCGCCCGGTAGGCGCGTGGGCTCGAGAGCTCGGCGCAACCGACGAAGTTGATCCGGGCGCCGGGCTCGAGGGCGTCGCCAAGCAAGGGTTGCACCTCGCTCTCGACGCGGCGGTTCAGCTCGGCCGACAGGTCGTTGTACGCCACCGAGTCTTCGAAGTCGTTCACCCCGATCAGCCCCGGCGCGTCGCGGACCGCGTTGCCGAAGACCGGCCCCAGGGTCAGCACCAAGTCGGCCGTCTCGCCCCCCTCGCCCAGGGCGACGCCGACCTTGCGGCCGTCGGCGGAGACAACAGTCCCCTCGCCACGTAAGTAGAAGAAGAACCCACGACTCATGCCCACGGTGCGGCCGAAACGCTCGCCGGCGGCCTTCGCGTCGGCGGACAGCGCCTTGATCACCTCGGCGGCGGGCGCCGCCGAGGTGTGGCTCTTCGGCAGCCGCTCGGTCCAATACGCGTCGACGTAGCCGACCGGGTCGAACGCGTCGGGATCGATGGCGGGCTCGTCGCCCGGGCGCGTCACACGCACTAGTGGGAAGAACCACAGCAGCACGGCCACGGCGGCGAGCACGGCAAGTTTTGGGGCGATTCGCTTCATCGACTTACGCTACGCAAGGAAGTTGACCACGGATAGCACGGAAGGGCACGGATGAAGGACGATGGCCACGTAAAAGCACGACAAAGCTCAAGAAGTCGGGGGGCGGCAGGTACAGCTCCTCTTTATCGTGTCTTCTCGCGCCTTATTGTGGTTCCCTCCTCTTGATGGGGAGGGGTGAGAACCCGAGTACCCGGCGCGCCCCCCGGCCCTCCCCACCAGGGGGAGGGAGGTACATTACTCTTCCGCCACGCCGTAGTCGCCGTACTGGTCAACGTTGTCCGGGGTGACCAGCTCGACCGACACGGGGATCTTCTGCGGGAAGTCGCGCTTGCCCTCGCTCAGGTACTGGTGGGCGAACTCCGCGGCCTGGCGGGCCATCTGCTTGGGGAACTGCATCGCCGTGGCGGCGATCTTTCCCTCGGCGATCGAGCGAACCGCGTCCTCGGCGCCGTCGAAGCCGAACACCTTGATCGTGTCCGCCTTGCCGGCCGAGGCGATCGCCTTGTAGGCGCCCATCGCCATCGCGTCGTTCCCGCAGAACACGGCGTCGACCTCGGGGTGCGACTGGAGGATCGACTCCATCTTGGCGAGGCCTTGCGAGCGGTCGAAGTTGGCGCTCTCCTGGGCGACCATCTCGAGGCCCTCGTAGCGGTCGATGACGCTGTGGAACCCCTTCGAGCGGCTCCAGGTGTTGTTGTCGCCCACGATGCCGAGCAACTCGGCGTACTGCCCCTCCTCGCCCACTTGCTCGACGAAGTACTGCCCCAGGGCGACGCAGCCCGAGTAGCTGTCCGAGAGGATCTGCGCGGTGGCGGCGTCGGTGGCGTTGACCTCGCGGTCGATGCAGAAGACCGGCACGTCCTTGGCCTTCGCCTTGCGGACGTTGGCGATCGAGCCGTCGGCGTCGGTCGGGTTGAACAGAACCGCGCGGTAGCCGCCGGCCAGCAGGTTCTCGAAGTGCGACGCCTCGGTGGCGGTGTCGTTGCGTGAGTCGAAGATGGTCGCCTCGTAGCCGAGCTCCTCGGCGCGGGCCATGGCCGTCTTGGCCAGCACGACGAACCAGGGGTTGTCGAGCGTCGAGACAACCACCGCGATCTTGCCGCCCGCCTCGGCGGCGTCGGCTTGGCCCTCGGCCGCCGGCGCCGCCTCGCCCGCGGGCGTGTCTGCCGAGGTGTCGGCGGCCGGGCCGCCGCAGCCCATCGTCAGCAGCAGAGTGAGCAGAAGACCGAACGCCGGGAAGCGCGCCGAGGAAGAGAGTCGCATGGGGGTTGCCTGCAATAGAAGAGTGAGGTGATTCGTTTACAGAACACGCCGGACCGCCGCACGCCAGCCGGCGACCAACTCGTCGGCTCGCGGTTCGGGCAGCTCGGGCCGGTAGACTCGGGTTTCGCGCGTGAGGCCGCGCAGCTCGTCGAACGAGCCGACAACGCCGAGCCCCAGCAGGCCGGCCAGCACGGCGCCGGTGGCCGATGACTCGGGCAGTTGGGCCACGGTCACTTCGACGCGCGCCAGGTCGGCGACCATTTGCATCAGCACCTCGTTGCGCGTCGGGCCGCCGTCGGCGAACAGCATCGCGGGGCGTGGGCTCCCCTCGTCGGCCATCGCGTCGAGCACGTCGCGGATCTGCAACGCGATCGATTCGAGCGCGGCGCGGACCACGTGGGCCCGGGTCGTGTGGGCCGTCATGCCGAGGATGGCGCCGCGGGCGTCGGGCCGCCAGTGCGGCGCGCTGAGCCCGGCAAAGGCGGGCACGAGGTAAACGCCGCCGTTGTCCTCGACCGAACTGGCCAGCTCGCCGGTCGTGGCCGCGTCGTCGATCAGGCCCAACTGGTCCTTGAGCCAGGCGATCGTGGCGGCCGAGTAGTTGATGATCCCTTCCCAGGCGTACGTCGGCTCGCCCCGGTGGACCCAGGCGAGCGCGGCCACGGCGCCCGCCTCGGGCATGCGGCACTCGGGGCCGATGTTCACCAGCACCGACGTGCCCGAGCCGAAGGTCGCCTTCGCCTCGCCCGTGGCGTAGCAGCGCTGCGCGAAGAGCGACGCCTGCGAATCGCCCATCACGCCGCAGATCGGCTTGGGCCCGCGGAAGGCGCCGCCCAGGTCGGTCTCGCCGAAGTGGGCGAAGCTCTCACGCACCTCGGGGAGCGCCGCCACGGGCACGCCGAAGAGCCCGCACAGCTCGTCGTCCCACGCCAGGGCGCCGATGTCGTAGAGCAACGTGCGGCTGGCGTTCGACGTGTCGGTCGCGTGCACCGCGCCGCCGGTGAGCCGGTAGATCAGGTAGGCGTCGATCGTGCCGATCAGCGCGTCGCCGCTGCGCAGCCGCTCGGCGATCTCCGGCCGCTCGCGCACCAGCCAAGCAAGCTTCGAGGCCGAGAAGTAAGCGTCGAGCTTCAGGCCGGTCTTTGCCTGGACGATGGCCTCGTGCCCGGCGGTGCGGAGCTCGTCGCAGACCGCGTCGCCGCGGCGGCACTGCCACACGATCGCCGGCGCCAGCGGCTTGCCCGTCGCGCGGTCGAACACCACGACGGTCTCGCGTTGGTTGGTGATCGCCACGCCGAGCGCCTGGTCGGCCAGCTCGCGCTGGCGCGTGCAAAGGGCGCCGACCACCGACAGGGTGTTCTGCCAGATCTCCTCGGCGTCGTGCTCCACCCAACCCGGCCGCGGGTAGAGCTGCCGGTGCTCGCGCGACTCGGCGTCGACGGCGCGCCCCTGCGGGTCGAACAAGATCGCCTTCGTGGCGGAGGTGCTTTGGTCGATCGCCAACAGGCAGCTCATGCTCCGGCCCCCGCGTGCGAGAGCGCCGATTGGACCGACTCGGCCAGCCCTTCCATCGACAAGCCGTAGTGGCGGAAGATGTCGGCCTGGGCGCCGGTGACCGTGTCCTCATCGGGGATCGCCGCGATCTTGAAACCGCAGCGGGCGCCCGCCTGCATGAGCAACGCCGCACAAGCCTCGCCCAAGCCGCCGTGCACGCTGTGCTCCTCGGCCGTGACGACGGCCGAGCACTCGCCGGCCGCCTTGAGCACCGCCTGCTCGTCGAGCGGCTTGACGGAAGGCACGCTCAGCACGCGGCACGAGACGCCGGCCGACTCGAGCTCGGCGGCGGCCAGCAGGCAGTGGATCACGGTCTCGCCCGTGCCGATCAGGCAGGCGTCGGAGCCCTCGCGGAGCGTGCGGGCCTTGCCGGGCGTGAACGGGCGGTCGCCCTCGGGCAGGTCGTACATCGCCGCCTTGCCGAACCGCAGGTAGACCGGCCGGTCGTGGCCGGCTGCCCAGCGGACCGCGTCGGCCGTCTCGCGGTTGTCGGCCGGGACGACAACATCGATGTTGTGGATCGCCCGCAGCGCGGCGAAATCGTGCAGCGAGTGGTGCGTGCTCCCCAGGGCGCCGTAGCTCACGCCCGCGCTGATGCCGACCACCGTGGCCGGCACGTTGGAGTAGCAGATGTCGTTCTTGATCTGCTCCAGCGAGCGGGCCGTGAGGAAGCAGGCGGGCGAGACGCCGAACGACTTCTTGCCGCTCGCCGCCAACCCGGCGGTCACTCCCACCAGGTTCTGCTCGGCGATGCCGACCTCGACCAGCTGGTGCGGCAGCTCGACGCCGAACGGCACGAGCTTGCCGGAGCCGCGCGAGTCGCTGGTGACGACGACCACGTCGCGATCGGCCTTGCCGCATTCGAGCAGTGTGGCGGCGAACGCCTCGAGGTTCGGCTTGCCCTTGGCGTAGCCCAAGGCTTCGAGCCGCTCGAGGGCGGCGGGTGTGAACACGCTGGGAGCGGGGGCGCTCATGACGGGCCTCCTGTGAGTAGGGCCTCGGCGGCGTCGATCTCTTGCTGGGCCGTCGTGTAATCGTCCGCGCCGGGCACGCCGTGGTGCCACTTCACCACGTTCTCCATGAAGCTCACGCCCTTGCCCTTAACGGTGTTGGCGATCACGCAGGTCGGTCGGCCCGGCTCCGGCGCGGCGGTGAAGGCCTCGGTGAGCGCCTCCAGATCGTGGCCGTCGACCGGGCGGACATTCCAGCCGAAGCTGGCGAACTTTTCGTCGATCGGCTCGTTCGAGCAGACGTCGCGCGTCGGTCCGGTGATCTGCAGCGTGTTGTAGTCGACGATCGCCGTGAGGTTGTCGAGGCGGTGGTGGGCGGCCGACATGGCGCCCTCCCAATTGGACCCCTCGGCCAGCTCGCCGTCGCCCATGAGCGTGAAGACACGCCGCTTTGAGTTGTCCAGCTTGGCGGCGATCGCCATGCCCACGGCGATCGGCAGCCCGTGCCCCAGGGCGCCGGTGTTCATCTCGATGCCGGGCGTCTTGCGTGTCGGGTGGCCGACGAAAGGCGAGCCGTAGCGGCACAACCCTTCGAGGTCCTCGAGCGGGAAGAACCCTTGGTCGGCCAGCACCACGTAGAGCGCCTCGACCGAGTGGCCCTTGCTCTGCACGTAGCGGTCGCGGTCTGGGTCGGCCCAGTTGGCGGGCGAGACGTTCATCACCCGGTTGTAGAGCACGCTCAAGATGTCGACACACGACAGGCTGCCGCCGGTGTGACCGGCGCCCGCCTCGGTGATGCAACGCAAGAGCTCACGCCGGTAGCGCACGCTTTTGAGCTTGAGCTCTTCGATGCTGAGTTGTTTGCTCATTTTGATTTCCGGAAGGTCTTGGTGGCCTGGCCACCGGGTCACATGCATTCTTAGTCTGCCTGTGGGAGGCGTCTCCGACGCCGATTACGGCCTGCCAGCCGTGATTGCTTGCGACGTGTTATCGGCGTCGGAGACGCCTCCCACAACGCTCTTGCTTTACCGCTTATCAGGCGTGGTGGTGCGTCTCCCAGCCGAGGTAAGTCTCGAACGCCTCGGCCAACGCCTCGGCGCTCGACGAGACGGTCATCACGACGTGGTGCTCGAAGCCCTCGCGGCAGACGTGGCCGAGCAGCGATTGCAGCCGCGGCACGCGGGCCACGGCGCGGGTGCCGAACGTGTTGAGCTCGTCGGCCGTCAGCTCGCCCTGGCCGACGTAGGCGCGGATGCGGCCCTCGTTGTCGTCCGTGGTGAGGCGGCCGTAGGTGAGCGGGCCCTCGGGCGTGCGGCCGTCGAGTGCGCCGTACGTGTTCTCTTCGCCCAGCGTGCTCCCCAAGATCGGCGCGGTGGCGATCTTGATGTCGGGCAGGAAGCTCTTGGCCCAGTTGCCGCAATGGAACAGCACGCACTTGTCCTCGTCGTCGCCGTAGTTGTTGTTCCAATCGACCAGCGCCGCCGGCGAGCCGGCCGCCAGCTGCATGGCGTACATCGTCAGCGTGCCGGTCACGTCGACCTCGCAAGCGCTCGGCATGTAGCTCTCGCTCATCATGCTCATCAGCGTGCAGACGTTGCAGCCGAAGTTCTGCTGGACCGAGGTCCAGCACTGGATCGCCGTGGCGTCCAGGGCGTTCTCCTCCATCCAGCGTCCCAGGACGACGCCCATCTTCGCCATCTGCTCGAGCTTCTCCTGGGGCACGCCGGGGGCCGGGGCGTAGGCGTGGATTTCGGCGAGTTTGGCCGCCACGGCCGCGTCGCCCGTCTCGAGACGATCGGCCGAGCCGATGAACTCCGACAGGTCGACCGTGGTGACGCTCACGCCGTTGCGCTCCAAGATCTTCTCGCTGTAGCGCACGGTGTTGAACGCCCCCGGCCGGGCGCCGACGGCGCCCAAACGCGCGCCCTTCAGCCCGTTCACCACCCGGCAGACGCGCAGGAAGCGGTCGAGGTCCTTGCGGAAGCTGTCGCTGGTGGGGTGCGAAACGTGCTTCTCGGTCAGCGAGAACGGGATGCCGGCTTGCTTCAGGTTGTTGCAGACCGAGATCTTGCCGCAGAACGCGTCGCGGCGGCGGGCGACGCCGAGCTGATTGAGGTCGTCCGGGTAGCCCTGGATGAGCACCGGCTTGCCCAAGCCGGCCATCTTGAGCGTGTCGGCCACGCCCTTCTCGTCGCCGAAGTTCGGCAGCACCACCAGCACGCCGTCGATCGAGTCGGCGTTCTTCTTGAACAGCTCGGCGCACTTGCGCGCGTCGGCGTGGGTCTCGACGCCGCCGAGCTTCGAGTCTTCGGGCGTGAGCATCACCGAGGCGACGCCCATCTCTCCCAGCAGCTTCTCGACGTCCGAGCGGGCCTCGGTGACGAGTTGGTCGGGGAAGAAGTCGCGGTTGCCAAAGATGACGCCGAGCGTCGGCTTCGAGTCGGTCATGCTTGCGCGGGATCGCTTGGGGCTAGTTGGCGGGGACCACGGGCCACACAGTTTTCACGCAAGAAGACGGCACGAAAGACACGAAGAAACAGTGAAAAGTCGCTTGCTTTCTGCTTCTTTACGCGGCTAAGCGACAAGGGACACGCAACGGCGGCCTGATCGCTCGACGAGAAGGCTATCGCCTTCGCGAATGAACAACGGACGCGCCGCTTCGTTTATCTCTCAGCGCCTTTTCGAGGCCATCTATCTCAGCGCGTGCTTTGATCGGTCCGCAGTCCGCCAAGGGCGGGTGGTCAATAAACGGGCTGTAGAGACGCCCATTCTACTCGGCCGAGTGCGTTACGCGGAGGGTGTAAGCATGTTCGCAGGGCCTGTTTTGAGGCATCGAAACCTCTAAAGCCTGCTGAGTTTGACGCCATTGCAGATCGCCCTCATGCCCGAGCAGCTCGACGCTGTCGACTTGCCCCCCCAGCGACTCGTGGCCGAGCGACTCGACCGTCAGCCGCCCGCTTTCGGGCCAACCGAGAGCAACGGCATAAAGCTTGCCATCCTGGGTGGTAAAGCGGAAATCTTCCGACGTGAAAGCCTTCCGCTTGCCGTCGCCAAACGAGCCGCCCGCTACGTCGGTCGGCCCCTCGCCGTAGTGGGTCCAGGGACGCGTGCCGTAGATCGCCTCACCGTTAACGGCGAGCCAGGCGCCAATATCACGCAGCATTTCTTGCTCGCGATTAGGAATCGTGCCGTCCGCCTTGGGTCCGATATTGAGCAACATTGTTCCGTTTTTGCTCACCACGTCGATGAGGTCTTCGATGAGCTCGCCCGACTCTTTGTACTTATGCCCCTCGATGTAACCCCACGAGTTCTTCGACACACTCGTGCAGGTTTGCCAGAAATCGGGGCGGGTGTCGGCCGAGCGGCCGCGCTCGATATCGAACACGCCGGTCCCGTCGGGGAACGAGCGTCCCTCCCAGTCTTTAAAGTTGATCGCCGTGCCGAGGCCCCACTCTTCGCCGCGGTTGTAGTAGTAAGCAGCAAACCGCTTCAGGTAAGGCTGGAACACCGGCTGGCAGATCCACCAGTCGAAGTAAACGACCTGCGGGCGGTGCTTGTCGACGATCTCACAGCTGCGTAGCAGCCAGTCGTCGAGGAACTCCTTGTCGGGCGCCTCGGCCTGGGTTTCGGCCATACGTTTGTTGTTGGCCGGGGCGTAGATCGCCGCGTTCGCCGGGTCGCTGACATCCGATTCGGTCAGCCGCCCCTGGCCGAAGAACCACCAGTGCTCGGCGCGGTGCGACGAGGCGCCGAACACGATGCCCTCGGCGCGGGCCGCGTCGGCGAGCTCGCCGATCACGTCACGCTTGGGCCCCTTCTTCGCCGCCGACCACTCGGTGTAGTCGCTCTCGTACATCGGGAAGCCGTCGTGGTGCTCGGCCACGGGCACGATGTACTTGGCGCCCGATTCTTTGAAAAGTTGCGCCCACTCTTGCGGGTCAAACCGCTCGGCCTTGAACCGTGGGATGAAGTCTTTGTAGCCAAACTCCGTGAGCGGGCCGTATGTGGCCAGGTGGTGCTCGTACTCCTTGCGGCCCTCCTGGTACATGTAGCGCGGGTACCACTCGCTGCCGAAGGCCGGCACGCTGTACGGCCCCCAGTGGATGAACAGCCCGAACTTCGCGTCGCGGTACCACTCGGGCGCCTCGAAACGCTTGATCGACTCCCAGCTGGGCTTGAATGGCCCCCGGTTCGCCACGCGGTCGATCTCGGCCAACCGCCGCTCGACCTCGGCGTCGTCCATCGGTATCTCGAAAGGCATGCCGAGGCCGCCGATCTGCTCGGGCCCGACTCGCCGCAGGTACGCGACGTTCCCCTCGGTGGCGCGCATGATCGTGCCGTGCTTGTGGCCCTCGGGCACGTCGACTCGGTCCGTCCAATCCTCGAACGAGACGAAGTCCTTGGTCGCCAGCGCGCCGTACTTTTTATCGCCGTAGGCGTCGTAGTAGATGACGTAGTGGTCGTCGGCCTTCGTGACGGTGGGCCCCTCGGTCAGATGAGCGGTGAGCGGCTCGGTGACGTCACGCCACGGGCCGGTCGGCGAGTCGCCCCAGGCGACCTTCAACGCCCGCACAGGACGCGTGTTGTCTTTGAGCACCAACGCGTAAGGCGCCTTGGCTTGCGGCTCGTCGCGCAGGTCGACGATCACCGCGTCGATCACGCTAAAACCTGGCTCGCAAAACAACTCGGCCGGTGTGAATGACTCCCAGTCTTGGGTCGTGGTGTAATACATCCGGTGGTTGTTGTCCGCGTCCTCCTGCCCGTCCGGGTACTCGCCCGGAAGTGTGGTCGCCCAGGCGATGATGTAGCGCTCGCCCGGCTCGTCGTAGAAGACCTCGGGCGCCCAAACGTTCACGGCCGTTGGCTCGTGCTCCATCACGGGCACGAACTGCTGCGGCGCCCAGTGGACCATGTCCTTGGACGAGGCGTGCCCGAAGCCGCGGTCGCCGCGCCAGGCCGTGGTCCAGACCAAGTGGAACGTGTTGTCCGGTCCGCGCACCAAGCTCGGGTCGCGCATCAGCTTGCCGTCGCCCACGTGCGGCTTGAGGAACGCGCCGGGGATGCGCTGCCAGCTGAGTCCGTCCTCGCTCCAAAGGAACCGCAGCCCCGCGTCGGCCGGCTCCTCGAACGAGGTAAACAGGTACAGGTCTTGCGACGCGTTCGGGTCTTTCTCTTGGGCGCTGGCTGTGACGCCGCTGCCGCAAAGAACGCCAAGCAGCAACCACGCCGCAACAGAACGACGCCCAACAAGACCCACCGGTCGCAGAATGTCCAACACAGCCGCCCCCCACTTGATGAAAAGATTTCTTGTGCCAAATCGATCCCCACCAACGACGCGGCGAGCGCCGCGGGTTCGACTCGCGAGCCGCAGCTTGCGACGACGCCGGGGGGCATTATGTATCGCGTGGGCGGTCGATGCGATTGAAATCGCCGCCGCCCGAGTAGCCATGGTCAGCCGCCCACCATGAGGGGCGGCGCGTCGGCCGGCGCTTGCGAGGGGGCGCGTTCTGAAAGCCTTGGGGGGGGAACGTTACCCCAGCAACCGATGAGCCTTAGCCACGCCGTGGTCGACCCCAAGAGGACCGAACCGGCAAGACGCCACACAACGCCCTCGTCCGCGCCGGCGTTCCGCCTCGCTAAGCG